>CAYZSE010000014.1:0-16982 GCA_964481035.1 uncultured Geminicoccaceae bacterium
ACATCGACATGACCAAGTGCATCTATTGCGGCTTCTGCGAGGAGGCCTGCCCGGTCGACGCGATCGTCGAAGGTCCGAACTTCGAGTTCTCGACCTTCACCCGCGAGGAGCTGTTCTACGACAAGGACAAGCTGCTGGCGAACGGCGAGCGCTGGGAGCGCGAGATCGCCGCCAACCTGGCCGCCGACGCGCCCTATCGCTGAGCCGCCCGCTCGGCTCGCCTGCGAACCGTCCGAAAGCCGGCCCTCGCGCCCGCGGAGCCTTGAAACGATGACCGCAGCGCTGCTCGTCTTCTACCTTCTCGCCGGCATCTGCATCGCGGCGGCCGTCCTGGTCATCTCGGCGCGCAACCCGGTGCACTCGGTGCTGTATCTCATCCTCGCCTTCTTCAACGGCGCCGGCATGTTCGTGCTCGCCGGCGCCGAGTTTCTGGCGATGGTGCTGGTCGTCGTCTATGTCGGCGCCGTCGCCGTGCTGTTCATGTTCGTGGTCATGATGCTCGACATCGATCTCGCCGCCATGCGTGAGGGCTTCTTGAAGTACCTGCCGGTGGGCGCTCTCATCGGCGTCGTGCTGCTCGTCGAGCTCTTCTTGGTCTTCGGCACCATCTCGGTCGGCGACGCGCCGCTGACGGCGGCCATCCCGACGCCCGCGGGGGTGAGCAACACCGAGGCCCTCGGCGCCGTGCTCTACACCGACTACTTCTTCGCCTTCCAGCTCGCCGGAATCATCCTCCTGGTCGCCATCGTCGGCGCGATCACCCTCACGCTGAGGGATCGGGGGTCGATCAAGCGCCAGGTGATCGGCGAGCAGGTCCACCGCGAGCGCGCCCAGAGCGTCCGGTTGCGCCAGGTCGAGAGCGGGAAGGGGGTCGGCTGATGCCCGTACCTCTCGAGCATTTCTTGGTGGTCGCCGCGGTCCTGTTCACCCTGGGCGTCTTCGGCATCTTCCTCAACCGCAAGAATGTCATCGTCATCTTGATGTCGGTCGAGCTCATCCTTCTGGCGGTGAACATCAACCTGGTCGCGTTTGCGGCGAGCCTGGGCGATCTCACGGGTCAGCTCTTCGCCATGTTCGTCCTCACCGTCGCTGCCGCGGAAGCGGCGATCGGGCTCGCCATCGTCGTCGTCGTCTTCCGGGCTCGCGGCTCGATCGAGGTCGAAGACATCAATCTCCTGAAGGGCTGAGCGGGCATGATGTACGTGTTCATCGTCTTCTTGCCGCTCCTCGGCGCGCTGATCGCCGGCTTCTTCGGCAAGGCGATCGGCGATCGGGCGTCGCAGATCGTGACCTCGGGCCTTTTGATCGTCGCGGCGCTCCTCTCGGGCATCGCCTTGCTGACGGTGCCCTTTGGCGAGCCCTTCAAGGTCGAGCTCGGCACCTTCATCGCCTCGGGCTCCTTCGTCGTCGACTGGGCGCTGCGGATCGACGCCCTGACCGCCGTCATGCTCGTCGTCGTCACCTGGATTTCCGCCGCGGTGCACGTCTACTCGATCGGCTACATGAGCCACGACGAGACCATCTGGCGTTTCCAGAGCTACCTCTCGCTCTTTACCTTCACCATGCTGATGCTGGTGACCGCCGATAATTTCGTCCAGCTCTTCTTCGGCTGGGAAGGTGTCGGGCTCGCGTCCTATCTTCTCATCGGCTACTGGTACAAGAAAGCGTCGGCCAATAACGCGGCGATGAAGGCGTTCATCGTCAACCGCGTCGGCGATTTCGGCCTGATGCTCGGCATCGCCGCGGTCTTCTTCGTGTTCGACAGTCTCGATTTCGACACGGTGTTCATCGCCGCGCCGGAATATGCCGGAACGACGGTGCGGTTGTTCGGGGCCGAGCTCTCGACCCTCGACTTCATCGCGTTCCTGCTGTTCGTCGGCGCCATGGGCAAGTCCGCCCAGCTCTTCTTGCACACGTGGCTGCCCGACGCGATGGAGGGGCCGACCCCGGTCTCGGCGCTGATCCACGCCGCGACGATGGTGACCGCCGGCGTGTTCCTCGTCGCGCGCCTGTCGCCCGTCTTCGAGTACGCGCCACAGGCGATGGCCTTCGTCACCTTCATCGGCGCGTCGACGGCGTTCTTCGCCGCCACCGTCGGGCTCACCCAGAACGACATCAAGCGGGTCATCGCCTACTCGACCTGCTCGCAGCTCGGCTACATGTTCTTTGCCCTCGGCATCGGCGCCTACGCCGCGGCGATCTTCCACCTGTTCACCCACGCCTTCTTCAAGGCGCTGCTCTTCCTCGGCGCCGGCTCGGTGATCCACGGGCTCTCCGACGAGCAGGACATGCGGCGGATGGGCGGCGTCTGGCGCAAGATGAAGTTCACCTACGCGGTGATGTGGATCGGGTCCTTGGCGCTCATGGGCGTGCCGTTCTTCGCCGGCTTCTACTCGAAGGACCTCATCCTCGAGGCGGCCTTCGCGGCCGAGGGCGGCTTTGCAGCCTACGCCTTCTGGCTCGGCATCCTCGCCGCGATCATGACGGCGTTCTATTCGGGGCGGCTGCTCTTCATGACCTTCCACGGCGCGCCGCGGGCCAGCGAGGAAGTGATGCACCACGCCCACGAGAGCCCGCTGGTGATGACCATCCCGCTCGGCTTTCTCGCCTTGGGCGCGATCTTCGCGGGCTATCTCGGCCTGCCGATGGTCGAGGGCGACCACGCCTTTTGGGCCGGCGCCATCCACGTCCAGGACATCGCGCACAACGCCATCGTGGCGGCGCATCACGTGCCCTTGTGGGTCAAGCTCCTGCCGATCGGCTGCGGCATCGTCGGCCTCGGGCTCGCCTGGCTCATGTACGTCGGCGACACGACGATGCCGGGGCGCGTCGCCAACGCCGTCCGCCCGCTCTACCTCCTTTCCTACAACAAATGGTATTTCGACGAGATCTACGACGCGGTGTTCGTCTGGCCGGCGCAGCGGCTCGGCACGTTCCTCTGGCGGGCGATCGACGCCGGCATCATCGACGACTACGGCCCGAACGGCATCGCCGCCACGGCGCTCGCCGGCACCAGGCGCATCGTGCGATTGCAGACCGGGTACATCTACCACTACGCCTTCGCCATGCTCATCGGCGTCGCGGCGCTGGTGACCTGGTACCTCTTCTGGACGCAGGGCTGAGACGATGAGTGACTGGCCGCTTCTGTCGCTCATCATTTTCCTGCCGCTCGTCGGCGTCGCCTTCATCCTGGCGATCCGCGCCGAGGACGAGGCGGTGGTGGCGCAGAACGCCAAGGCGGTTGCGCTGTGGACGGCCTCGATCACCTTCCTCTTGAGCCTGTTGGTCTGGGCGCTGTTCGATCCCACCGTCGCCGGCTTTCAGCTCGTCGAGAAATCGCCCTGGCTGGCAGGCCTCGACATCAACTACCACGTCGGCGTTGACGGCATCTCGCTCTGGCTGATCCTGCTCAGCACCCTCTTGACGGTCGTCGTCATCCTCGGCTCGTGGCACTCGGTGACCAGCCGGGTCAAGGAATACATGATCGCGTTCTTGGTCATGGAAACCTTGATGGTCGGCGTCTTTTGCGCGCTTGACGTCGTTCTCTTCTATGTCTTTTTCGAGGGCATTCTGATCCCGATGTTCTTGATCATCGGGATTTGGGGTGGACCCAACAGGATATATGCGGCCTTCAAGTTCTTCCTGTACACTTTGGCCGGCTCCGTGCTATTTCTGGTCGCGATCATCTACATGTACCTGGTCGCGGGCACGACCGACCTGCCGACGCTGATGCGCACCGAGTTCAGCGAGACCGCACAGTGGTGGCTGTTCCTCGCGCTGTTCGCGTCGTTCGCCGTCAAGGTGCCGATGTGGCCGTTCCACACCTGGTTGCCGGACGCCCATGTCGAGGCGCCGACCGCGGGCTCGGTGCTGCTCGCGGGTGTGCTGTTGAAGCTCGGCGGCTACGGCTTTCTCAGGTTCTCGCTGCCGATGCTGCCGGACGCGTCCCTGGCATTCGCGCCGCTGATCTTCGCGCTGTCGGTCGTCGCCATCGTCTACACCTCGCTGGTGGCGCTGATGCAGGAGGACATGAAGAAGCTGATCGCCTACTCGTCGGTGGCGCACATGGGCATCGTCACCATCGGCATCTTCACCTTCAACGAGCAGGGCCTGCAGGGCGGCATCATCCAGATGTTGAGCCACGGCCTCGTCTCGGGCGCGCTGTTCATGTGCGTCGGCGTCATCTACGACCGTATCCATAGCCGCGAGATCAAGCGCTACGGGGGGCTCGCCGAGCGCATGCCGGCCTACGCCTTCGTCTTCATGCTGTTCACCATGGCATCGGTGGGGCTGCCCGGGACCAGCGGCTTCGTCGGCGAGATCCTCGTCATCGTCGGCGCTTTCCAGGATCACCCGTGGGTCGCCCTCTTCGCGGCCACGGGCCTCATCCTCGGCGCCTGCTACATGCTGTGGCTCTACCGCCGGGTCGTCTTCGGCGCGCTCGTCCGCGAGGATCTCCTGTCGATCAAGGACATGCGCGCGACCGAGATCGCCGCCTTCGCGCCGCTCGTCGTCCTCACCCTGCTCATGGGCGTCTATCCCTCGATCTTTCTCGACCCGATGGCGGCGAGCGTGAACGAGCTCCTCGCCCATCTCGAACGAACCACCAACCTCGCGGCCAACTGAGCGCCGCGGCCAGCTGACAGAGAGCCATGTCCGCATCCTATGTCACGGTCGCCCTGCCGGAGCTGTTCCTCCTTGCCGCGGGCCTAGCGCTCCTGCTGGTCGGCGCATTCAAGGAGCATAACGGAGGAGCGCAGCTCGTCGGCCGCCTCGCCATCGGGGTGCTCGTCGTGGCGGCGCTTCTCGTGGTCTTCGACGGCAACGAGCGGGCGACGGCGTTCGGCGGCCATTTCGTGATGGACGGCTTTGCCGAGTTCATGAAGGTCGTCGTCTTCCTCGGTGCGCTCGGCACGCTCGCCATCGCCCAGCCCTACCTGCGCCGCGAGCGTCTCGAGCGTTTCGAGTACGCGGTGCTCGTCGTCTTCTCGACCGCCGGCATGGCGCTTCTCGTGTCGGCCAACAGCTTCCTCGCGCTCTACATTGCGCTCGAGCTGACGAGCCTGCCGCTCTACGTGCTCGCCGCGTTCCAGCGCGATTCCCTCAAGTCGACCGAGGCTGGCCTCAAATACTTCGTCCTCGGCGCACTCGCCTCGGGCATGCTGCTCTACGGTGTTTCCCTGGTCTACGGCTTCACCGGCAGCATCGCCTTCGAGCGGCTGGCCGAGCTCTATGTCGTCGGCGGCGCCGATTTGCCGATCGGGGCGCTGGTGGGCATCGTCTTCATCGCCGCCGGGCTCGCCTTCAAATTGGGTGCGGTGCCGTTCCACATGTGGACGCCCGACGTCTACGAGGGTGCGCCGACGCCGGTCACGGCCTTCTTCGCCGCCGCCCCCAAGATCGCGGCGATGGGCTTGACGGTGCGCGTCTTCGCCGAGCCCTTCGGCGCGTTCGTCGCCGAATGGCAGCAGATCGTCATCGCCATCGCCGTGGGCTCGATGGTCCTCGGCGCCTTCGGTGCGATCGGCCAGCGCAACATGAAGCGGCTGATGGCCTATTCCGGCATCGGCCACGTCGGCTACGCGCTGGTCGGCCTCGCCGCCGGAACCGAGCGCGGGGTCTACGGCGTGCTCGTCTACATGACGCTCTACCTGTTCATGACCGTCGGCACCTTCGCGGTGCTGATGACGCTGCGCCGGCGCGATCAGGCGCTCGAGGAGATCGACGACTTCGCGGGCCTGGGCAAGGAGCAGCCGGTGCTGGCCCTGGCCGCGGCGATCTTCATGTTCTCGCTCGCCGGTATCCCGCCGCTCGCCGGCTTCTTCGGCAAGCTCTACGTCTTCATGGCGGCGGTCGACGGGGGGCTCGTCTGGCTGGCCGTGGTCGGCGTGCTGACGAGCGTGGTCGGCGCCTATTACTATCTGCGGATCGTCAAGCTCATGTACTTCGACACGGCACCGGAGGCGCGCGACCGCGGCATCGACCCCGAGCTGCGCGGCGTCATCGCCGTGACGGCATTGGTCACCGCCTTCTTCATCGTCCTGCCGGCGCCCATCCTCGGCCCGGCGCAGGTGGCGGCGGGCGCGCTCTTCCCGTGAGCCGTCCCGCACCCGCCCTTGCGTGACGCTTGGCCCGACACGCTCGCCGGCTTTCGCCTCGAGCACCACGAAGCGGTCGCCTCGACCCAGGATCGCGCCCGCGTGCTCGTTCGGACCGGGGCGGCGCCCGCGGTGGTCGTCGCCGACGTGCAGACGGCCGGCCGGGGGCGGCTCGGGCGCGGCTGGACGTCGCCGGCAGGGAACCTCTACGCGTCGATCGTCGTGGCGAGGACCTTTGCTGCGGCGCTAGCGCCGGCGTTTTCTCTGGTCGCGGGCGTCGTTCTCGCCGACGCCGTGGCGGACCAGGCGCCTTCGGCGGCACCGCTGACGCTGAAGTGGCCGAACGATCTCCTGCTTGCCGGCGGCAAGCTCGCCGGCATTCTGGTCGAGGCCGAGGATGCCCATCTCGTCACCGGGATCGGTGTCAATCTCGTCGCGGCGCCGCCGGGGGCGGCGTCGCTCGCGGCCGCGGGCCTCACCGTGACGCGCCGCGGGCTGCTCGCAGCTGTGCTCGCGGGCCTTGACGCCGCCCGCCGCGACCTCGAAGAACACGGTTTCGCCGCCTATCGCACCGCGTGGCTCGCCCGCGCCGCGTGGCTCGATCAACCGGTTCGTGTGATCCTCGCCGACCGCGTGCTCACCGGCGTCCATCGCGGCATCGACGAGCGCGGCGCGCTGCTGCTCGAGACCGATGCCGGCGTGCGGCCGGTCCTCGCGGGTGATGTCGAGCGGATCCGCTTGGAGGAGGGCTCTTGATGCTGCTGGCCGTCGACGTCGGCAACACGAACACCGTCTTCGCGCTGTACGATGAAACGACGCCGCTGGTGAGCTGGCGGCTCGCCACCGTCCGTCAGCGTACCTCCGACGAATACGCGCTGGCGCTGGTCCAGCTCATCGAGATGGCGGGCTTCGACTACCGGCAGATCGGCGAGGCGGTCGTCTCCTCGGTCGTGCCGGAGACCAATCTCGCGCTGCGGTGGATGTGCCGCGATCGGCTCGAGGTGCCGGTCTCGTTCATCGCCGAGGAGGTCGAGGTGCCGCTCGCGGTGGCGCTGGCGAGCCCCGGCGAGATCGGCGCCGACCGGCTCGTCAACGCCTTCGCGGCGCACCGCCATCACGGCGGCGACCTCGTCGTCATCGACTTCGGCACGGCGACCACCTTCGACGTGGTCTCGGCCGACGGCACCTATCACGGCGGCGTGATCGCGCCCGGCATCAACCTCTCGTTGGAGGCCCTGCACCAAGCCGCGGCGCAGCTGCCCCGCATCGGGGTGCAGAAGCCGCAGGCGGTGATCGGCAACAGCACGGTCACGGCGATGCAGTCGGGCGTCTTCTGGGGCTATATTGGCTTGATCGAAGGGCTCGTCGCGCGCATCCGCGGCGAGTTCGGTAGACCGATGCGAACCATCGGCACCGGCGGCCTCGCCCCCGTCTTCGCCGGAGCGACCGAGGCGATCGAAGCCGTCGACGCCGACTTGACCATGACCGGGCTCGTGGACCTGTTCACGCTGCACCGTGCCCGCCGGGAGATCTCCGCATGACCGCTCAGCCGCTCTATTTCGCGCCCCTCGGCGGCGCCGGCGAGATCGGCATGAACGTCAACCTCTACGGCGCCGAGGGGCGTTGGATGATGGTCGATCTCGGCATCACCTTCGCCGACGAGCGCTTGCCCGGCGTCGACATCATCCTGCCCGACATCGGCTTCGTGCGGGAGGAGCGCGACAAGCTCGACGGCTTGGTCTTGAGCCATGCGCACGAGGACCATCTGGGCGCGGTTCCCTACCTCTGGCCGCAGCTCAAGTGCCCGATATGGTGCGTACCCTTCACCGCCGCGGTGCTGCGCCGCAAGCTCGACGAGAGCGGCATCCGCGAGCGCGCGCTGATCCACGTCGTCGAGCCGGGCGAGCCCTTCACCGTCGGCCCGTTCACCTGCCGCTTCATCCACATGACGCACTCGATCCCCGAGGCGGCGATGCTGGTGATCGACACGCCGCACGGGCGCATCCTGCACACCGGCGACTGGAAGCTCGACCCGGCGCCGCAGGTCGGCGACGCGAGCCAGATCGAGGCGCTCCAGGAGGTCGGCCGCGAGGGCGTGCTGGCGATGGTCGCCGACAGCACCAACATCATGAGCCCGGGGACCTCGGGCTCCGAGGCCGAGGTGCTCGAGAGCCTGACCAAGCTCATCGCCCAGCAACCGAACCGCGTCGTGCTGACCACCTTCGCCTCCAACGTGGCGCGGCTGCACACCGCGATGCAGGCCGGCGCCGCCGCCGGCCGCGAGGTGGCGCTGATCGGCCGCTCGATGCGCCGCATGGTCGCCGCCGCCAGGGACTGCGGCTATCTCCAGGACATCCCGCGGTTGCTCGACGAGCGCGACATCATGGACCTGCCGCGTAACCGGATCCTGCTCTTGTGCACCGGCAGCCAGGCCGAGCCGCGCGCGGCGATGGCCCGCATCGCCGCCGGCTCGCACCCGCGGCTGCGGCTCGACGCCGAAGACACGGTGGTCTTCTCCTCCAAGATCATCCCCGGCAACGAGCGCATCATCTACGACCTGCACAACAACCTCGTGCGGACCGGCGTGCGGGTCATCACCGAGGACGACCACTTCGTCCACGTCTCGGGGCACCCGTCGCGCGACGAGGTGGCGCAGCTCTATCGCTGGGTGAAGCCCAAGATCGCGGTCCCGGTGCACGGCGAGTTGCGGCATCTGCGCGAGCACGTCGTCTTCGCCCGCGAGCAGGGCGTCGCGCACGCGCTGCTCGTGACCGACGGCGATCTCGTCAAGCTCGCCCCCGGCGAGCCGGTCATCGAGGGCGAGGTGCCGATCGGCCGGCACGCCTACGAGGACGGCGCGATGATCGCGGTCGAAGCCGACCGCTTTCGGGTTCGCCGCAAGCTCGCGAACAACGGCACCATCTTCGTCAGCCTCGTGCTCGACAGCTTCGGCTCGGTCCTGGCGCCGCCGCAGGTCGCCTCGGCCGGCACCGTCGAGCTCGACGATGACGCCGGCGCGCGGCAGCGTGTCGCCGACGCCCTGGTCGACGAGGTCGAGGGCCTCGACGATCGCGAGGTCGAGGATGACGGGCGGATCGAGGATCGGGTGCGCGCCACCGTTCGACGCCTGTTGGGGTTGCCGCGCGACCGCCGGCCTGTGATTCAGGTGCAGATCACGCGCCTGTCGCCCGATTCGCTGGCGCAACTCGAGGAAGTGTCGACCTGAGCGGCCGCACGCCCGCGGCCGCCTGTGAGGGAGGAAGCCCATGATCGGTCGTCTCAACCACGTCGCCATCGCCGTCCCGGACCTGGAGGCCGCGACCGCCCGCTACCGCGACGTTCTCGGTGCCAAGGTCACGCCGCCCCAGGACGAGCCGGCGCACGGCGTCACCGTGGTGTTCATCGAGCTGCCGAACACCAAGGTCGAGCTGCTCTACCCGTTGGGCGAGAAGTCGCCCATCCAGGCCTTCCTCGACAAGAACCCGGGCGGCGGCATCCACCACGTCTGCTACGAGGTCGACGACATCATCGCCGCCCGCGACAAGCTCAAGGCCGACGGCGCGCGGGTGCTCGGCGACGGCGAGCCGAAGCTCGGCGCGCACCACAAGCCCGTCCTCTTTCTGCATCCCAAGGACTTCTACGGGACGCTGGTGGAGCTCGAGCAGGCTTGAGGCCGGCGTGACGCTGTTCGGGGGCGTCGTCGTCTTCACGATGGCCTGGTGGGTGCTCTTCTTCATGGCGCTGCCCTTCGGCGCGCGCCCGCCGGCGGACCCGGGGCGGGGCCACGCCTCGAGTGCGCCCGAGCGCCCTCGGCTCGTCCTCAAGGCGTTGATCACCACGGCGCTCGCCGGGGCGCTGACTTTCGGTCTCGCCTACCTGCTGGAGCAGGGGATCGTCGACCTCGCGCCGCGGCCGACCGGGAGCCCGCCTTGAGATGGATCGACGAGGGTTGTGACGTATAGGAAAGTGAGCTATCGTTCCCGGCGTCGTTGCTTTGGCACGACATCCGACTTGAGGCGTTTCCGCTCGGCCGGGTTGGCGACAACCTGGCCGCATTTTTTGCCGCGGGTGGCACCGTCGGCTTGCGCCGCGTTGCGTTCGCTGCGGCCGGTGCGTACAGTCCGGCCGCTCTGTCTCCGGCACCACGAAGAGCCAGCATGCGCCTCTCCCGGTACTTCCTGCCGCTCCTCAAGGAGAGTCCGGCGGACGCCCAGATCGTCTCCCACCAGCTCATGCTGCGCGCCGGCATGATCCGGCAGTCGAGTGCCGGCATCTATTCCTGGTTGCCGCTGGGCTACGCCGTCCTCAAGCGCATCGAGCAGATCGTCCGCGAGGAGATGGACGCGGCCGGCTGCCAGGAGATCCTCATGCCCGGGGTCCAGCCGGCGGAGCTGTGGCAGGAGAGCGGCCGCTACGACGCCTACGGCCGCGAGATGCTGAGGTTCACCGATCGCCACGACCGGCCGATGCTGCTCGGCCCGACGCATGAGGAGGTCGTCACCGACCTCTTCCGCCGCTGCATCCGCTCCTACCGCGACCTGCCGCAGAACCTATACCAGATCCAGTGGAAGTTCCGCGACGAGATCCGCCCCCGTTTCGGGGTCATGCGCGGCCGCGAGTTCTTGATGAAGGACAACTACTCCTTCGATCTCGACTTCGAGGGCGCGAAGCGCTCCTACGACAACATGTTCCGTGCCTACCTCAAGACCTTCAAGCGCATGGGCCTGACGGCGATACCGATGCGCGCCGAGAGTGGTGCTATCGGGGGGAACATGAGCCACGAGTTTCAAATCCTCGCAGCGACCGGCGAGAGTGAGGTCTTCTACGACGCGGCGTTCGAGGAGCTGGACTTCTTCGCTGACGATCTCGACGTGGAGATGCTCAAGAATCTCTACGCCGCCACCGACGAGGAGCACGATGCCGAGCGCTGTCCGGTCGCGGCCGACCGGCTGCGCCACGGCCGTGGCATCGAGGTCGGCCACATCTTCTACTTCGGCACCAAGTACGCCAAGGCGCTGGGCGCCACCGTCACTGGGCCGGAGGGGGACGACGTGCAGGTCGAGATGGGCAGCTACGGGATCGGGGTGTCGCGCCTCGTGGGCGCCTTGATCGAGGCCAACCACGACGACAAGGGTATCATCTGGCCGGAGAGCGTGGCGCCATTCGCGCTCGGGCTCGTCAACCTTCGGGCCAGCGACGACGGCTGCACGCACGTCACCGGCGAGCTCTACGCGAAGCTCACGCAGGCGGGCGTAGGGGTTCTCTACGACGACCGCGACGAGAGCCCGGGCGTCAAGTTCGCGACGATGGAGCTGATCGGCGTGCCCTATCAGGTCATCGTCGGGCCGCGCGGCCTCAAGTCCGGGGTGGTCGAGGTCAAGAACCGCCGCAGCGGCGAGACCGTCGAGCTCAGCCCCGACGCCGTTCTCGACCGCTTCGCCCGCTGAGCGTGTTCGGCTCCGCCGAGCGCTGGATCGCCCGGCGCTATCTCCGCCCGAGCCGGGCGCACGGCTTCGTCTCGGTCATCACCGCCTTCGCGCTCACCGGCATCGCCCTCGGCGTCGGCACGCTCATCGTCGTGCTCGCGGTGATGAACGGCTTTCGCGCCGAGTTGCTCGATCGCATCCTCGGGGTCAATGGCCACCTCACCGTGCAGGCGGGCCCGGGCGGCATCGCCGACTTCGAGGAGCTCGCAGCGCGCCTGCGCGGTCTCGACGGGGTCGTGGCCGTCACCCCCTTCGTCGAGGGCCAGGCCATGGCGAGCGCCAACGGCGTCGCGTCCGGCGTGCTGGTCCGCGGGCTGCGCGAGGCCGATTTAAAGAGGCGGGCGATCCTCGAGGAGCACCTTCAGCGCGGCGGCTTCGCGGGCTTCGATGCGCGCCGCGAGGTGACGATCGGCGCACGCATGGCCCGGCGCATGGGCCTCACCGTCGGCGACCGTTTGACCCTGCTCTCGCCCGATGGCCCGGCGACGCCGCTCGGCACGATGCCGCGGGTGGCGAGCTTCGATGTCGGCGCGATCTTCGAGGTCGGCATGTACGAGTACGACAATGCGGTCGTGTTCATGCCGCTCGCGGCGGCACAGCGCTTTTTCAATCTCGAGGGCCGGGTCAACGCCATCGACGCCTTCGTCGCCGACCCCGAGCGACTGGGCGATGCGCAGGTGGTGTTTCAGGCGGCGGTCGGCAGCCGCGGCTGGGTCACCAGCTGGCAGCAGGCCAACGCCCAGTTCTTCAACGCGCTGCAGGTCGAGCGCAACGTCATGTTTCTCATCTTGACGCTCATCATCCTCGTCGCCGCCTTCAACATCGTCACCGGCCTGACCATGCTGGTGCGCTCGAAGGGGCGCGACATCGCCATCCTGCGGACCATGGGGGCGACGCGCGGCGCGATCATGCGCGTCTTCTTCCTCGCGGGCATGACCATCGGCGTGCTCGGTACCTTCATCGGCTTCGTCCTCGGCCTCGCCTTCGCCCTCAACATCGACACCATCCGCCGCTCGCTCGAGCGGCTCACCGGCGCCGAGCTCTGGGCCGCCGAGATCCGCTTCCTCTCCCAGCTGCCGGCCAAGGTCGAGGTCGGCGACGTGGTGAGCGTGGTCGCCATGGCGCTCGTTCTCGCCTTCCTCGCGACCATCCTGCCGTCATGGCGCGCGGCCCGGCTCGACCCGGTCGAAGCCCTGCGGCGGGAGTAGGCGCGCGGTGCCGGCTCCCACGCTCGCCCTCGAAGGCGTCCATCGCAGCTTCGCGCAAGGCGGCGCCCGCATCGACGTGCTTAAGGGGGTGGACCTCGTCGTACCGCCGGCGACGACCGTGGCGCTGGTCGGCGTTTCCGGCGCCGGCAAGTCGACGCTGTTGCAGATCGCGGGCCTGCTCGAGCGGCCCGACGCCGGCGAGGTGAGGATCAAGGGCGAGGCGGCGCCCCGTCGACGCGACGGTGCGCGCACCCGGCTGCGGCGCGAGGCCGTCGGCTTCGTCTACCAGTTCCATCATCTCCTGGGCGAGTTCACCGCCGTCGAGAACGTCATGCTGCCGCTCTTGCTCGCCGGGCGACCGCGGCCGGCGGCGCGGGCGCGGGCAGGCGAGCTGCTCGCCGCCGTCGGGCTCGGTGCCCGGCTCGACCATCATCCGAGCCAGCTCTCCGGCGGCGAGCAGCAGCGCGTCGCCATCGCCCGCGCGCTCGCCAACGCGCCGGCGCTGGTGCTCGCCGACGAGCCCACGGGCAATCTCGACGAGGCCACGGCCGAGGTCGTCTTCGCCGCTTTCTTGAAGGTCCTGGCCGAGAACGGCGCGAGCGCCGTCATCGCCACCCACGACCGTCGGCTCGCCAAGCGGCTCGATCGCGTGTACGCCTTGGCGCTCGGAGAGCTGCGGCCGCTCGACGAGGGAGACCGCGAGCCATGAGCGAGGCCGGCTTCGTCCATCTGCGCGTGCGCACCGCCTGGTCGCTCCTGCAGAGCACGGTGCGCACCGACCGCCTCGTCGCCGCCTGCCGGGCGGCCGGGATGCCGGCCGTGGCGATGACCGACGAGGCGGCGCTGTTCGGCGGCTACGACGTCGGCAACGCCCTCGCCGGCGCCGGCATCCAGCCGATCATCGGCGGCCTCGTGCCGGTCGAGATCGCGCGCACCGCCAAGGACGAGCCCGTCGTCGGCCTCGTGACCGTCCTCTGCCAGGACGAGGTCGGCTACGGCTCGCTCTTGAAGCTGCTGTCGGCGGCCTACCTGGAAGGCGGCGTCCGTGACGTCTGGGTCACCGCCGAGCGGCTTCGCGCCCACAACGACGGGCTCATCCTGTTGACGGGCGGCCCCGAGGGCGCGCTCGGCCGGCTCGTCCTCGACGGCCGGGCCGACGCGGCCGCGGCGGCGCTCGGGGCCTTGAAGGACGCCTTCGCCGGTCGCTGCTATGTCGAGCTCATCCGCGCCGGCGACGACGTGGAGGCCAGGACCGAGGACTGGTTCGTGGCGCAGGCCTACGCCCTCGATCTGCCGCTGGTCGCGACCAACGACGTCCGCTTTCTGGAGGCCGAGGACCACGAGGCGCAGGACGTCCTGGGCTGCATCGCCAATGGCCGCCGCCTGGTCGAGGAGGACCGGCCGCGGACCAGCCCCGAGCTGCGCTTCAAGACGGCGGACGAGATGGCCCGGCTGTTCGAGGATCTGCCCGAGGCGATCGCCAACACCCTCGTCATCGCCCGGCGCTGCGCCTTCAAGATCCCCGGCCGCAAGCCGATCCTGCCGGCCTACGGAGCCGCTGCCGCGGGTGCGGGCGACCGGCTCGAGATCGAGGCCCTGGCGCTCAGGGAGCAGGCGCGGAGCGGCCTCGAGCGGCGGCTCGAGCGCCACGTCGTCCCGAACATCGCTGCCGCTGCCGACCGCGAGGCGACGCTCCAGAGCTACCGCGATCGGCTCGAGTTCGAGCTCGAAATCATCGTCCAGATGCAATTCCCGGGCTATTTCCTGATCGTCTCGGACTTCATCCGCTGGGCCAAGGGGCAGGGGATCCCGGTGGGCCCGGGCCGCGGCTCCGGGGCCGGCTCGGTCGCCGCCTGGTCGCTGGAGATCACCGATCTCGACCCGTTGCGCTTCGGGCTCCTCTTCGAGCGCTTCTTGAACCCCGAGCGCGTCTCGATGCCCGACTTCGACATCGACTTCTGCCAGGACCGGCGCGACGAGGTCATCGAGTATGTACGTGAGAAGTACGGGCACGACCGCGTCGCCCACATCATTACCTTCGGCCGGCTGCAGGCCCGCGCCGTGGTCCGCGACGTCGGCCGGGTGATGGGGCTGCCCTACGGCCAGGTCGACCGCATCTCCAAGCTCATCCCGCACAACCCGGCGAGCCCGCCGACCATCGAGCAGGCCCTCGAGATGGAGCCGCGGCTCGACGAGGAGCGGCGCGCCGACGAGCAGGTCGCGGTCCTGATCGACACCGCACGCCAGCTCGAAGGCCTGCCGCGGCACGCCTCGACCCACGCCGCGGGCGTCGTCATCGGCGACCGGCCGCTCGAGGAGCTGGTGCCGCTCTACCGCGACCCGCGCGCGCCGATGCCGGTGACGCAGTTCGACATGAAGGCGGTCGAGAAGGTCGGGCTGGTCAAGTTCGACTTCCTCGGCCTGACCACCTTGACCCTCCTGCGGACCGCCGAGACCCTGGTGAACGATGCGCTCGGCGTGCCGCTGGTCCTCGACGAGCTGCCGCTCGACGACCCCGAGCCCTACCGCCTGATGAGCCGCGCCGAGACCAATGGCGTGTTCCAGCTCGAATCCGGCGGGATGAAGCAGGCGCTGAAGGAGCTCAAGCCGGACTGCTTCGAGGACATCATCGCCATGGTGTCGCTCTACCGCCCGGGCCCGATGGACAACATCCCGCGCTACGTCGCCGTCAAGCACGGCCGCGAGGACCCGGAATACCCGCACCCGATGCTGGAGCCGATCCTCGAGGAGACCAACGGCGTCATCATCTACCAGGAGCAGGTGATGCAGATCGCCCGCGATCTCGCGGGCTACTCGCTCGGCGCCGCCGACCTGTTGCGGCGCGCGATGGGCAAGAAGATCAAGGCGGAGATGGACCAGCAGCGCGACATTTTCGTCGCCGGCGCGGTGGCGCGCGGGCTCGCGGAGAGCCTCGCCAGCACCATCTTCGACCAGGTCGCGAAGTTCGCCTCCTACGGCTTCAACAAGAGCCACGCGGCGGCCTACGCGCTGTTGGCCTACCAGACGGCCTACGTGAAGGCGAAGCACCCCTTGGCCTTCTTCGCCGCGGCGATGACCATGGACCGGGGCAACCACACCCGGCTCGCCAACGCCCGCGAGGAAATGCTCAAGAAGGGCATCGAGCTGCTCCGCCCCGACGTCAACCGCTCGGAGGTGCTGTTCGCGATCGAGCGCCGGGCCGCGGGCGACGACGCCGGCGCCATCCGCTTCGCGCTCGCCGCGATCAAGGGCGTGGGCGAGCAGGCGATGGCGGCGCTGGTCGCCGAGCGACAGGCGAGCGGCCCGTTCGACGACATCTTCGACCTGGTCGCGCGGGTGGGCCCCAAGGTGCTCAACCGCCGCCTACTCGAGGGCCTCGTCCGGGCCGGGGCGCTCGACGGCTTCGGCGCGCCGCGGGCGGCGCAGCTCGCCGCCATCGACGCTGCACTGCGCTACGGCCAAGCCGTCGTCGAGGCCCGCGAGGGCAACCAGGTCGGGCTGTTCGACGGGCTCGGCGCCGACGTCGCCATCCCCAAGCCGCCCCTGCCGGACCTGGCCGAGGCGGCAATGCTCGACGTGCTCGCGCAGGAGCACGCGGCGCTGGGCTTCTTCCTCTCGGCGCATCCGCTCGACGGCTACCGGGTGGCGCTCGGCCGGGCGGGGGCCGTGCCCGTCGCCGGGCTCGCGGCGCAGATCGCCCTGGCCGACGGGCCGCGCATCCTCAAGGTCGCGGGCATCGCCGTCGACCGCCAGGAGCGCACCAGCGCCCGCGGGCGGTTCGCGTTCGTCACGCTCTCGGACCCGAGCGGACAGATCGAGGTGACGGTCTACGCCGACGTGCTCGCCCGCTGCCGCGATCTTCTGGATGCCACCGATCCGGTCCTCGTCCACGTCGACGGCCGGCTCGACGGCGAGGACGTCCGCCTGATCGCGCGCGACATCGAGCCGCTCGACGACGCGCTCGGCGATCATCGCGCGTTGGTCGAGATCGAGCTCGCCGACGGCATCACCTTTGAGCGTCTGTTGCCTTACCTGGCCGAGGAGATGTCCGGCGCCGCGCGGGTCCGGGTGAGCGTGCCCGGCGAGCGGGCGGACGAGCGCGTGGTCATCCAGCTCCCCGACACGGCGATGCTCGCGCTCGCCCGCCGCCCCGACGTCGCCGCGCTGGGCGGGGTCGTCGCCGTCCGCGA
>CAYZSE010000014.1:17082-33091 GCA_964481035.1 uncultured Geminicoccaceae bacterium
CGCTCGCCCGCCGCCCCGACGTCGCCGCGCTGGGCGGGGTCGTCGCCGTCCGCGACATAAGTTGAGAAGCCGTTATTCCATCCGAATGTAATCGCTCATGCGTATAGCAGGAAATCAAGTTATTTCGCGTTCTACTGAGCGCGCAAGTCGCACACTGATGCTGACCGCGTCGCTTGTCATCATCATAGATGTAAAAAAGATTGTCTTGACCGATATGCAGCCGTTTGGCTTGCACTTAGATGCAAGTGTATACGAGATTGTAACTCTTGCTCTATTGCTATATGGAATGATATCCCTTTTAATTTGCTGGCTTGGCGATTTTGTTTCGTATTTTAAATGGGCTGAGGAAAATGTTACGATACAAACGTTGGGTGATGGAGTGATGTTTAAAGCATACGGCCAATATATGAAAGAGTCTGCAGAGACTGTTGTTGAAAAATTAAGATCGATAGCAGATTCCTCTTCTTTTTCAAAGAAGGATTGGGAAGATGTAGAAGCAAAAATTAACGAATTTTTGAGAAAATATAAAAAAACATCAAGAGATTTTCGAGCCTTAGATATTATGTCAAAGCTTTATATCGTCGGTTTGCATTTTGTTATTCCAATGCTGACAGCATGTCTTGCCTTGGTCTTGACCTTCGATCTGGTCGTGTGGCGGGCGTGATTGCCGAGAAAGCGGCTCTTCGAGCACTTCCGTCACCTTTGAGCGTAGCCTTTTGACGCGAGTGTGACGTACGGGTTTGCAGGTCTTGGTGGCCAACCCGCGTTGGAACAAGGGTTCGACGCTTCAGCCGCCGGCGAAGCTTGCGTTCGGCGAGCGGGACGACTACAAGCCGGCGCATCCCGCACGCGAGCACAGCGGTCCCAGGATCGTGTCCGGTGCCCCGAGCGAGCCATCGCTTCGGGGCCGATGCTCGCGGAGGCTCAACCGGACCTGGACGACGACATGACCTTCCCGACCTTCACGATGCGCCAGCTTCTGGAAGCCGGCGTCCATTTCGGCCATGTGACCCGGCGCTGGAACCCGGCCATGGCGCCCTACATCTTCGGCTCGCGCAACGGCGTGCACGTGGTCGACCTGACGCAGACGGTGCCGATGCTGCACCGCGCGCTCATGGTCACGCGCGAGACCGTCGCCAACAACGGCCGCGTGCTCTTCGTCGGCACCAAGCGCCAGGCGCAGGAGCCGGTCGCCCAGGCGGCGTCGCGCTGCGGCCAGTACTTCGTCAATCACCGCTGGCTCGGCGGGATGCTGACCAACTGGCGGACGATCTCGCACTCGATCAAGAAGCTGCGCGAGATCGACGCCCGGCTCGGCGCGGAGCAGAGCGGCCTCACCAAGAAGGAGCTGCTGCAGCTCAACCGCGAGCGCGACAAGCTGGAGCGTGCCTTGGGCGGCATCAAGGACATGGGCGGCCTGCCCGACCTCATCTTCGTGATCGACACGAACAAGGAGCAGCTGGCCATCGCCGAGGCGAACAAGCTCGGCATCCCGGTGGTCGCGGTGGTCGACACCAACTCCAGCCCCGCCGGCGTCAACTACCCGATCCCGGGCAACGACGACGCCAGCCGGGCGATCAATCTCTACTGCGATCTCATGGTCGGTGCGGTGCTCGACGGCATCCGCGCCGAGATGCACGCCTCGGGCGTCGACATGGGGGCGCTCGAGCGGCAGATCGACGACGAGGCGCTCGACGACGCGGAGGTGCCTTCCGCCGAGGTCGAGGCGCCGTCGCTCGAGACCGAGGTACCTTCGTCCGGGACCGAGGCGGGGGCTACCGCCGACGTGGAGCAGCCGACCCCGGCCGCGGGCTGAGCCGCGGCGGTGTCGCCGAGCCTTTTGGAGGAACGATGGCTGAGATTTCCGCCGCCCTCGTGAAGCAGCTTCGCGAGAAGACCGGCGCGGGCATGATGGACTGCAAGAAGGCGCTCGCCGAGACCGCCGGCGACGTCGAGGCGGCGTCCGACTGGCTGCGCAAGAAGGGCCTCGCGGCCGCCGCCAAGAAGGCAGGCAGGACGACCGCCGAGGGCCTCGTCGCGATGGTCGCGGCCGGGCGCACGGGGGCCCTGATCGAGATCAACAGCGAGACCGACTTCGTCGCGCGCAACGAGAACTTCCAGGCGATGGTGCGGGCGGTCGCCGAGGTGGCGCCGGCCGCGGGCGGCGACCTCGAGGCGCTCAAGGGCCTCACCCTGGCGAGCGGCCGGACGGTCGCCGAGGAGATCGCCGACGCGATCGGCGTGATCGGCGAGAACATGACGCTGCGGCGCACGGCCGTGCTGTCCGTCAGCGAAGGCGTCGTCGGCGGCTACGTGCACGCCCAGGTCGCGCCCGGGCTCGGCAAGATCGGCGTCGTCGTGGGCGTGCAGTCACCGTCCGCCGAGACGGTGCGGCTGGGGGAGGTGGCCAAGCAGATCGCGATGCACGTGGCCGCTGCCTCGCCGCAGTCGGTGGCGGTCGACGACCTCGATCCGGCGCTCGTGGAGCGTGAACGAGCCATCCTCTCCGACCAGGCGCTCGCCAGCGGCAAACCCGCCAATATCGTCGAGAAGATGGTCGATGGCCGGATCCGCAAGTTCTACGAGGAGGTCGTGCTCCTCGAGCAGGTCTTCGTCGTCGATACCGACAAGAAGGTGAAGGACGTGGTCGCCGCCGCCGCCGCCGAGCTCGGCGTGCCCGTGGAGATCGCCGGCTTCGTCAAGTTCGTTCTCGGCGAGGGCATCGAGAAGGAGGCGTCCGACCTCGCCGCCGAGGTCGCACAACTTGCCGGCGGTTGAGCACCTGGCGTACACAACTCTGGGCATGCGTGCGGGGACCGGCTCCCCGCGTCGCTCGCACCTGCCGAGGTGAGCGTGATGAGTGACGTCGGGCGGCCGCTTTATCGGCGCGTTCTCCTCAAGATGTCGGGCGAAGCCCTGATGGGGGAGCGCGGCTTCGGCCATGATCCGCGGTTTCTCAGATGCCTCGCCGACGAGGTGACCGGCGTGCACGCGATGGGCGTTCAGCAGTGCCTGGTGATCGGCGGCGGCAACATGCTGCGCGGCTCGGCGGCCGTCGCGGCGGCGGGCATCGAGCGCGCGACGGCCGATTACATGGGGATGCTGGCCACGGTCATCAACGCGCTGGCGGTGCAGAGCGTGATCGAGCGGGCCGGGCTGCCGACCCGGGTCATGTCCGCGATCCCCATGGCGGCCGTCTGCGAGCCGTACATTCGGCGGCGGGCGATTCGGCACATGGAGAAAGGCCGCGTGGTGATCTTCGCGGGCGGCACCGGCAACCCGTTCTTCACCACCGACACCGCAGCGGCGCTGCGCGCTTCGGAGATGGGCTGCGACGTCATCTTGAAGGGCACGCAGGTCGACGGCGTCTACACCGCCGACCCCAAGTGCGAGCCGGACGCCCGGCGCTACGACCGCCTGAGCTACTTGCGGGTGCTCGCCGACGACCTCAAGGTCATGGACGCCTCGGCGATCTCGCTGGCGCGGGAAAACCGTATTCCCATCATCGTCTTCTCGGTGCAAAGCGAGGGGGCCTACGCCCAGGTGATGCAGGGGCTCGGGCCGCACACGATCATCACCGAGGAGGAGGACCGAGCGGCATGAGCGACGCTTCGACGGAGCCCGATCTCGACGATCTGCTGCGGCGCATGGACGGCGCGGTCGCAGCATTCCGGCACGAGATGCTGAGCTTGCGGACCGGTCGCGCGTCGGCGAGCATCCTCGAGCCGGTGACGGTCAGCGTCTACGGGAGCGAGATGCCGCTGAACCAGGTGGGCACGATCAACGTCCCGGAGCCGCGCATGATCACCATCGCGGTCTGGGACAAGGGCAATGCCGGGGCGGTCGACAGGGCCATCCGCAACGCCGGGCTCGGGCTCAACCCCGTCGTCGACGGCACGCTGATCCGTATCCCCATTCCCGAGCTGACCGAGGAGCGGCGCAAGGAGCTCGTCAAGGTGGCGCATCAGTACGCCGAGCAGGCGCGGGTCGCGGTGCGCAACGTCCGCCGTGGCGGCATGGACGACCTCAAGCGGCTGGAGAAGGATGGGCATCTCTCCCAGGACGATCACAAGCTCTTCGCCGACGAGGTGCAGGAGATGACCGATCGGCACATCAACCAGATCAACGACCTGCTCGCCGCCAAAGAGAAAGACATTCTCACGGTCTGACGGATGACGAGCCAGCCGGCGCCGCGGGCGCCTCAACCCGACGGCGGCGGGGTCCTGCCGACCCACGTGGCCATCATCATGGATGGCAATCGCCGCTGGGCACGGACCCGCGGGCGGCCGGCGGTATTCGGGCATCAGCGGGGCGCCGACGCCGTGCGCGCGGCGCTGGAGACGGCCCGCGACATGGGCCTGCGCTACCTCACGCTCTACGCCTTCTCGGCCGAGAACTGGAGCCGGCCCGAGCCCGAGATTCGCGACCTGATGAACCTGTTGCGGTTCTACCTGCGGCGCGAGCTGGCGACGCTCGTGAAGAACAACGTGCGCCTGCGGCTGATCGGCGACATCGACGCCTTCGAGGCGGACATCCGCGCCCTCCTCGACGAGGCTCTGGCGGCGACCCGGGCCAACACCGGCACCCTCGTCACCTTCGCCTTGAACTACGGCAGCAGGCAGGAGATCGCCCGCGTCGCCCGCCGCCTGGCCGACGCGGCCCGACGCGGCGAACTCGATCCCGACGAGATCACGACCGAGGCGTTCGCCCGGGCGCTCAACGACGGGGTGCCGGATCCCGACCTGCTCATCCGCACCAGCGGCGAGCAGCGCCTGTCGAACTTCATGCTCTGGGAGCTGGCCTATGCCGAGTTCGTCTTCTGCCCGGTGAGCTGGCCCGATTTCGACCACGCGCAGTTTCGTGCCGCGCTCGACGAGTTCGCCCGACGCGAGCGGCGCTACGGTGCCAGCGGTGGCTGAGGCGACCTCGCGCGAGCTACTCCAGCGTGTCGTGTCGGCCTTGTTGCTGGCGGTCGTCGTCGTCGCCGACGCGGTCGCCGGCGGGTGGAGCTTCTCGACGCTGGTCGCCGCCTGCGCGGTGGTCATGGCCTACGAATGGGGGCAGCTCGCCGCGCGCCGCCACGGCCGGCCCGAGCTCGCGCTGCTCCTCGCGGTCCCGGCCGCCGTGGCGGCGATCGCGGGCATCCTCCTGGGCAAGCTGGTGGCCGGCTGGGCCGGCCTCGTCGTCGTCCTGGCGCTGGCGGCGTCGACCTGGTTGGTGGCGCGCGCCCATCGCTGGCCTGCTGTCTGGGCCGGCTTCGGTGTCCTTTATATCGGCATCGCGCCGGCCATGCTGGTGTGGATGCGCAACGCGACGGAGGATGGTCTGGTGTTCGTCTTGTTCCTCTTCGCCGTGGTCTGGTCCGCCGACACGCTCGCCTTCTTCGCCGGTCGCGCGATCGGCGGGCCGAAGCTGGCCCCGCGCTGGAGCCCCAACAAGACCTGGGCCGGCTTCATCGGCGGCATCGTCGGGGCCGCCGCATCGGGCGCGGTGATGGCGTGGGCGTTCGCCTTGCCGTTCATCGCAGGCGCGGCGCTGCTCGGCGCCGCTCTCGGCGTCGTCGCCCAGGGCGGCGACCTGTTCGAGAGTTGGATCAAGCGGCGCGCCGGGGCCAAGGACAGCGGCACCCTCATCCCCGGCCACGGCGGCGTGCTCGACCGGCTCGACGGGCTGATCTTCGCGACGCCGGCGTTCGCAGTCTTCGCGCTGGTCCATCCGTGAGCCCGCGCCGCCTGTCGATCCTCGGTGCGACCGGCTCCATCGGGCGGAGCACGCTCGACCTGGTCCGGCGGCATCGCGAGCGCTTCGCCGTGCAGGCGTTGACGGCGCATCGCTCGGTGGAGGCGCTGGCCGAGGCCGTCGAGGCGACGGGTGCCCGCATCGCCGCCATCGCGGATCTCGCGTGCGCGCCGGCGCTGCGCGATCGTCTCGCCGGCCGCGACGTCGAGGTGCTCGCAGGCCCCGAGGGCGTCCTCGAGGCGGCGCGTGCCCCGGCCGACTGGACCATGGCCGCGATCGTCGGGGCCACCGGCCTCGCGCCGACGTTGGCGGCGGCCGAGCGCGGCGGCATCCTCGCGCTCGCCAACAAGGAGGCGCTGGTCTGCTCCGGCCCGCTGCTGCTCCAGGTGGCGGCGCGCGCCGGGACCGAGCTCTTGCCCGTCGACAGCGAGCACAACGCGGTCCATCAGGCGCTGGCCGGCCGGGCCGTCCGCGACCTGCGCCGTCTCGTGCTGACGGCGTCGGGTGGTCCCTTCCGCGCGACCAGCCTCGAGGAGATGGCGCGGGCGACGCCGGCCCAGGCCGTCGCGCACCCGCGTTGGTCGATGGGGGCCAAGATTTCGGTCGACAGCGCGACGATGATGAACAAGGGGCTAGAGCTGATCGAGGCGCACCTGCTGTTCGCCGTGCCCGAGCCCAAGCTCGCGGCGCTGATCCACCCGCAGTCGCTGGTCCACGGCATCGTCGAGTTCACCGACGGCACGCAAGTCGCCACGCTGGGACCGACCGACATGCGGGTGCCGATCGCCCATACCCTGGCGTGGCCCGAGCGCCTGGACCTCGACGAGCAGCGGCTCAGTCTCGCCGCCTGCGGCACGCTGAGCTTCGAGGCCCCCGACGAGCAGCGCTTCCCGGCGCTGCGCGTCGCCCGTGACGCCTTGCGGTCGGGCGGCGGCGCCCCCACCATTCTCAATGCGGCGAACGAGGTGGCGGTCGAGGCGTTCTTGACCGAGCGGCTCGGCTTCCTCGACATCGTCGCGGTGGTCGAGACGACGCTCGAGCGCGTCACCGCCGGCGCGCCCGCCTCGGTGGCGGAGGTCGTCGCCCTCGACGCCGAAGCGCGATACGTCGCTCGCGCTCTCTGCCGGCGTTCGGCGCCTTGATGGCGAAAGGAAAGTCATGGAGCTCATCACCGGTCATCCCTTGACCGTCGTCGCGTTCTTGATCGTTCTCTCGATCGTCGTGTTCGTCCACGAGTACGGCCACTATTGGGTGGCTCGGCGCAACGGCGTGCACGTCGAGGCGTTCTCCATCGGCTTCGGCAAGGAGCTGTTCGGCTGGACCGACCGGGTGGGTACGCGCTGGAAGGTCGCGCTGATCCCGCTCGGCGGCTACGTCAAGATGCGCGGTGACGCCGATGTCGCCAGCGCCACCCATGACGCCGGGACCGCCGGCGCCCCCGACAGCTTCCCGGCGAAGAGCGTCTGGCAGCGCATGGCCGTCGTCGCCGCCGGGCCGGGCGCCAACTTCGTGTTCGCGATCGTCGCGCTCGCGCTGCTCTTGATGACCGCGGGCCGGCCGGTCCTCTTGCCGGTCGTGGGCGACGTCCGCCCCGATGGGCCGGCGGCGGCGGCGGGCCTCGAACCGGGCGACCGGATCGCCGCCATAGACGGCCGGCCGCTGGAGACGTTCGCCGAGCTGCAGGAGGTCGTCGGCGCCGCCGACGGCGACGACCTGCTGGTCACGGTCGCCCGCGGCGACGATGCGTTCGAGGTCGCCCTCACGCCCGTCATGGAGCGCATCGGCGAGGGCGAGGACGCGGTCGAGCGGCCGCTCATCGGCATCGTCGCGGCGCCGCCGAGCTTCGAGCGGGTCAGCCCCGTCGTGGCCCCCTTCGAGGCGACCGCGCAGGTCGGCCGGATGCTCGGCGACATCGTCGCCGCCGTCGGCCAGATCCTGACCGGTCAGCGGAGCGTGGACGAGCTGGGCGGCCCGCTGCGCATCGCCCAGATCTCCGGCGATGCCGCTCGGGCCGGGCCTGCCGAGTTCGTCTGGCTGATGATCGTGCTGTCGGTCAACCTCGGGCTCATCAACCTGTTTCCGATCCCGATGCTCGACGGTGGCCATCTCGTGATGTACGGCATCGAGGCGGTGCGGGGCCGGCCCATCGAGGAGCGGGTGCAAGAGGTGGCATTCCGGTTCGGTCTGGCGCTCGTGCTCGCGCTCATGGTGTTCGTGACCTGGAACGATCTCATGAGCCTCTTGCCGGGAGGCTGAGGGCGTCGCCGGCTCGCGTCGCGTCGAAAGGGAGGAGGCACATCGATGGCGTTGCGGCCCCTGACGGTCGGCTTGCTGCTCTTGCTCGGCTGGCTCGCCGGTGCCGCACCGGCGGCCGGGCAGACCATCGGCGCCATCCGTATCGAGGGCAACGAGCGGCTCGACGACGCCGACGTCCGCAGCCAGCTGCCGCTCGCGGTGGGCGACGAGATCGACCCGGTCGCGCTCGACGACGCCTTGAAGGCGTTGTTCGCCACGGGCCTCTACCGGGACGTCAGCCTGGACGTCGACGGGACGACCCTCGTCGTCCGGCTGCGCGAGAACCCGATCATCAACCGCATCGCCTTCGAGGGCAATTCGCGCATCGACGACGACTTGCTCGAGCGCGAGATCGACCTACGGCCTCGGGTCGTCTACACGCCGGCGCGGGTGCAGACGGCGGTCGAGCGCATCCTCGAGATCTATCGGCGGAACGGCCGCTACGCCGCCGTGGTCGAGCCCAAGATCATCGAGCTCGAGCAGAATCGGGTCGATCTCGTCTTCGAGATCGAGGAGGGGCCGCTCACGCGCGTGAGGAGCATCTCCTTCGTCGGCAACGAGGCGTTCAGCGACGGCCGACTGAGGAGTGTGCTCGAGACGCGCGAGGACCGCTGGTGGCGGGTCCTCAGCGCGACCCGCACCTACGATCCGGATCGGCTGGCGTTCGACCAGGAGCTCCTGCGCCGCTTCTACTTCAGCCAGGGTTATGCCGATTTCCAGATGCTGTCGGCCATCGCCGAGCTGACGCCCGAAGGCGACGGCTTCTTCCTCACCTTCACGGTCGACGAAGGTGAGCGCTACCGCTTCGGCGATGTGCAGGTCGACAGCCGCATCCGCGATCTCGACGCCGGCGCGCTGGAATCGCTCGTGGAGACCCGGCCCGGCGACATTTACGACAGTGAGGCGATCGAGGACACGATCCAGGCGATGACGGATCGGGTCGGCCAGCTCGGCTACGCGTTCGTGGAGATCGAGCCCCTGGTCGGCCGCAACGCGGCGGAGCGGACGATCGACCTCGTCTATGCCGTCGACGAGGGGCCCCGCGTCTACGTCGAGCGCATCGAGATCGTCAACAACGTGCGCACGCTCGACCGCGTGATCCGCCGCGAGCTTCTCCTCGCCGAGGGCGACGCCTTCAACTCGGCGCTCTTGCGCGAGAGCGAGCGGCAGGTGCGACGGCTCGGGTTCTTCGAGAGCGTCGAGACACGGACCCGCCCGGGCAATGCGCCGGATCGGATCATCGTCGAAGTGGAAGTGGTCGAGCGCTCGACGGGCGAGCTGACCTTCGGCGCCGGCTTCTCGACGACGGACGGGCCGATCGCCGCGGTCGGCCTGAGCGAGCGCAACCTCCTCGGCACGGGGCGGAGTCTCCGGGCGAATTTCCAGATTTCCGGCCGACGGCAGCAAATCGATGTCGGCTATACCGAGCCGTACTTCCTCGGATATCCGGTTGCAGTCGGCTTTGATGTCTTCTCGACGGAGACGGACTTTCAGGATGAGTCTTCTTTTGATGAGGAAAATCTCGGCTTTGTTCTTCGCGCCAGCTATCCGCTGACGCAGGAAATACAGCATAGCGTCCGCTACACCCTTCGTCGGGATGAAATCAAGGATGTGCCGGACAGTGCATCAATTTTTATTCAGGAAGAGGAAGGTGATACTCTTACCTCGGCAATCGGTCAGACTTTCTCTATTGATCAAAGAGATGATGTAATTTTGCCAAACGAGGGCTATTTAATCCGGTATGATCAAGATTTAGCAGGGCTTGGTGGAGATCAGCGCTACTTTAGCCAAGAATTGCAAACATCTTACTTTCAGCCGATATGGGAAGAGGATGTGGTATTGCGCTTGGGCTTCAATGGCGGTTATATTATTGGCCTCGGAGAAGATGTAAATCTCGATAATCGATTTTTCATTGGAGGCCAAAACTTCCGTGGCTTTCAATTTGCCGGTCTCGGACCGCGTGATAATGAAACGGAAGACGCGCTCGGGGGTAATCTCTATTATATCGGGACGGCGGAGGTGCGTTTTCCTCTGGGTCTGCCCGAGGAGTTGCGTGTCTACGGACGGACGTTCGTCGATGCCGGCTCGCTGACGATCATCGATGTGTCGGGACCGACGCTCACGGACACGGGAGATTTGCGACTATCGGCAGGCGTGGGACTCTCGTGGCTTTCACCGTTCGGGCCGCTCGCGATCGATTTCGGCCAGGCGATCTTGAAGGACGACTTGGACGAGACCGAGCTCATCACCTTCTCGTTCGGCACCCGCTTCTAGGTGCGGCCTTGCAGCGCTGGGCAACTCCGTCGGCGATTTGCGCTACCTTGGCGCTCATACTGATGGCTTGGACGACGACCGGCGCGCCGGCGCAAGAACCGCTCGCCAACCGCGCGCCGGCACCGTTGCCGTCGGCCGTCGTCGCCGTGATCGACTACCAGCGGCTGCTGCGTGAGAGCGAGGCGGCGCTCAGCATCCGTGCCCAGGTCGAGGCGCGGCGGGCGCGCTACGAGGATGAGCTCGCGCGCGAGCGTGAGCGGCTGGAAGCGGCCGACCGCGAGCTCCAAGAGCGGCGGGAGGAGATGACCAGCGAGGGCTACCGCGAGGTGCGGCGTGCGTTCGAGGCCGACGTGGCGGCGGTGCAGCGGTTGGTGCAGCAGCGGCGCCGGGAACTCGACGGCGCGTCCGGTGCGGCCTTTCAGCAGATCCGCGACGCGGTCGTTCAGATCATCGACGACCTCGGCGAGCGCTATCGCTTCAACGTCGTGCTGCCCCGCTCCGACGTGCTGGTGTTCGCACCGGAGGTCGATCTCACCGCCGAGGTGATGGTCGCCTTGAACAATCGGCTGCCGGAGGTGCCGATGCCCGAGTTCGAGGAATAGAGGTGGCCGATCCCCGCTTCTTCGATCGCGCCGGTCCGTTCCCGCTCGACATCGTGGCGCAGCGGGCCGGCGCGCTGCTCGCCGAGGAGGCCGCGCAGGCGATGTTCGAGGACGTGGCGGAGCTCGACCGGGCAGGTCCTAGCCACGTCGCCTTCTTCGACAGCCGGCGCCACCGTGCCCGACTGGCGCGTACCCAGGCCGGCGCGATCCTCGTTTGCGACGACGACAAGGACCTGCTGCCGCCGAGCGCCGTCCCGCTCGTGACGACCGAGCCCTATCGCGCGTTCGCGCGGGTCGCGGATCTCTTCTACCCGCCGTCCGCGGCGTGCCTGGCCGCGATCCATGCCGGATGCCACCTCCATCCCGGCGCGCGGGTCGGGCGCGAGGTCACGATCGAGGCCGGCGCGGTCGTCGGCGAGGGCGCGGAGCTCGGCGACGGCTGCACGGTCGGCGCCAACGCGGTGATAGGGCGTCGCTGCATTTTGGGGGAGGGCTGCGTCGTCGGCGCCGGAGCGACGATCACCTTCGCCCTGATCGGCGCCCGGACGACCGTCCACGCGGGTGCGCGCATCGGCCAGGACGGCTTTGGCTTTGCCTTGGGGCCGGCGCACGGTAAGGTCCCGCAGCTCGGTCGGGTGCTGATCGGCGACGACGTCGAGATCGGCGCCAACACGACCATCGACCGCGGCGCCTTGGGCGATACGGTGATCGGCAGCGGTACGAAGATCGACAATCTGGTGCAGATCGCCCACAACGTCGTGATCGGTGAGCATTGCGTCATCGTCGCACAAAGCGGTATCTCCGGGAGCGCCGTGCTCGGCCATCACGTCGTGGTGGCGGCGCAAAGCGGCATCACGGGGCATCTGACGATCGGTGCCGGCGCTCGGCTCGCCGCCCGCACGGCGGTGATCGGCGACTTGCCCGGCGGTGAGGATTATGGCGGACAGCCGGCGCTGCCGGCCGGCGAGTGGCGCCGGCAGATGGTGGCGATCCGCCGCCTCGGGCGCAGGCGTTGAGGACGAGCGAATGAGCGAAGCTGCGGCGGCAGTCCCCGAGCCCCTGGAGATCGATCTCGACGGGATCATGGCGCGGATCCCGCATCGCTATCCCTTCTTGTTGATCGACAAGCTCGTCGAGGTGAAGCCGGGGGAGAGCGCCGTCGGCATCAAGAACGTCACGTGCAACGAGCCCTACTTCCAGGGCCATTTTCCCGATCGGCCGGTGATGCCCGGCGTGCTCATCGTCGAGGCCATGGCTCAGGCCGCCGGCGTGCACGTGGCGGTGTCCCTCGGCCCCGAAGCCTCGGGGAAGATGGTCTACTTCATGACCATCGAGAGCGCCCGGTTCCGTGCGCCGGTGGTGCCGGGCGACCAGTTGCGCCTGGAGGTCAAGCACCTCCGCTCGCGGCTATCGGTCTTCAAGTACGAGGGGCGCGCGCTGGTCGACGGCCGCCTCGTCGCCGAGGCCACCTACTCCGCCATGCTGCTGGACCGCTAGACCATGGCGCTTCGTGCCGGCATCGCCCGCCTGCTCGTCCTCGGCGCCACGGCGGCTCGCTCGGCGGAGCGCCGGGCGATCGGCGGCGCCTCGCGAGCGGGCGCGGAACGGCTCTGGTGACCCGCGACATCCATCCCAGCGCCGTCGTCGATCCGGAGGCCCGCCTCGGCGAAACCGTGCGCGTCGGACCCTACTGCGTCGTCGGGCCCGGCGTCGTCCTCGGCGAGGACGTCGAACTCGTCAGTCACGTTTCCGTGGTCGGGCGCACGAGCATCGGCGACGGCACCGTCGTCTTTCCCTTCGCCGCGCTCGGCCATCCGCCGCAAGACCTGACCTACGCCGGCGAGCCGACCCGGCTCGCGATCGGCGTCGCCAACCGCATCCGCGAGCACGTCACCATGCACCCGGGCACGGCGCGCGGCCGCGGCGTGACCGAGGTCGGCGACCACAACTTGTTCATGGCGTCGACCCACGTCGCCCACGACTGCGTCATCGGCAGCCACGTCGTCATGGCCAACAATGCAACCCTCGGCGGCCACGTGATCGTCGGCGATCACGCCTATCTCGGTGGCCTCTCGGCGGTGCACCAGTTCGTGCGGATCGGGACGACGGCGATGATCGGTGGCGTGACCGGGGTCGAGGGCGACGTCATCCCCTACGGCCTGGTCATGGGCGACCGCGCCGTGCTCGCGGGGCTCAACCTCGTCGGCCTGCGCCGCCGCGGCGTCGGCCCGGCCGACCTGCGGGTGCTCCGCAACGCCTACCGCCAGCTCTTCGTCGACGATCGCGGCGCCTTCGCCGACCGCCTCCTCGAGGTCGCCGAGGTCTACGGCGACCAGCCGCGGGTGATGGAGATCGTGGCCTTCATCCGCGACCGCGGCCAGCGCGAGATCTGCCAGCCGGCCGCCGGGCCGCGCCGCTAGGCGGCGCCGTGGCTCGCTTCGGCCTGCTCGCCGGCGCCGGCGCCCTGCCGCCGGCGGTCGCCGCCGCCGCGCGGGCGGCCGGTCGCGACGTCTTCGTCGTCGGCTTCAAGGGACAGACGCCTAAGGATTGGATCGAAGCCTACCCGCACGCCTGGGTCCGGCTCGGCGCCGTCGGGCAGACCCTCGAGATTCTCGAGAACGCGGGCTGCACCGATGTCTGCCTTATCGGCCGCGTCGGGCGGCCGTCGCTCACCGCCGTTGCGCGCGATCGCCGGGCGCGGGCGATGCTCGCCAGGCTGGGCTCGCTGGACGCCGGTGACGACCGACTCTTGCGCCTCGTCGTCGCCGAGCTCGAGGCGGCGGGCTTGCGCGTCGTCGGCGCCGACACCGTCGCCGCGGGTCTGAAGGCGCCGGCGGGGCTGCTCGCGGGTCGGGCGCCCGACGCGGCGGCGGAGGCGGACATCGCCCGCGGCCTCGAGGTGGCGCGCGCGCTCGGTGTCGTCGATGTCGGTCAGGCGGTGGTCGTCCAGGCCCAGCTCGTCCTCGGGGTCGAAGCGGCCGAGGGCACCGACGCGCTGCTCGCGCGCTGCGCGGCCTTGCGGCGCCAGGGGCCGGGAGGGGTGCTTGTCAAGGTCAAGAAGCCGGGCCAGGAAGCGCGCGTCGACCTGCCGACCATCGGCCCGGATACGGTCGACAACGCCGCTGCGGCCGGGCTTCGGGGCATCGCCGTCGAGGCCGGTGCGGCGCTCGTCGCCGATCTCGCCGAGATCGAGCGCCGCGCCGCTCGCCACCGTCTGTTCGTCGTCGCCGTGGAGGCGCCGGGTTGAGCCTCGGGGTGTTCGTCATCGCCGGCGAGACCTCCGGCGACTTTCTCGCCGCCCGGCTCCTGGAGGCGCTGGCCGAGCGGTGCGGCCCGCTCAGGCTGGAGGGGGTCGGCGGCCCCGAGCTCGAGCGCCTGGGCCTCGCGAGCCGATTTCCCATGGACGAGCTGTCGCTCATGGGCGTCGCCGAGGTGGTGCCCCACCTGCCACGCCTGATCCGCCGGCTCGGGCAGACCGCGGCCGCCGTCCGGGCGATGCGGCCGGATCTCGTCCTGTCCGTGGACAGCCCGGCGTTCTCGCTGCGCGTTCAATCTCGCCTCGGCGACGTCGATGCCGCTCGGGTCCACTACGTCGCTCCCCAGGCCTGGGCCTGGCGGCCTGGGCGAGCGCGCGAGCTGTCCCACATCGTCGATCGGGTACTCTACGTCTTGCCGTTCGAGGACGCGTTCTTCCAGAGCTACGGGGTCGAAGGCGACTACGTCGGTCATCCGCTGGTCGAGCGTGTCCCGCCGTGGCCGGCGTTTCGCGAGCGCCGGCGCGGGCCCGGGCCGCCGGTGCTCGCCCTTCTGCCCGGCAGCAGGCAGAGCGAGCTGGAGCGGCACATCCCGGTCTTCCGCGGTGCCTGTGCCCGGCTCGCCGCGAGCCATCCGGGGCTGCGTTGCGTGCTGGCGACCCTGCCGCGGCTCGCCGCCAGGGTGCGCGACGCGACCTCCGACTGGCCCGCACCGCTGGTGATCGAGGCCGACCCGGAGGCCCGCTTCGCGAGCTACGCGGAGGCGGACGTGGCGCTCGCGGCGTCGGGCACGGTCGGCCTCGAGCTCGCCCTGGCGCGCCTGCCGAGCGTCGTCGTCTACCGCACGAGCCCGCTCACGGCGGCGCTCGTTCGCCGCCTGATCCGCGTTCGCTTCGCCAGCCTCATCAACCTCGTCGCCGATCGCGAGATCGTGCCGGAGCTCTTGCAGGAGGCGTGCACGCCGGAAGCGCTCGCCGCCGCCGCCGGCCGGCTGCTCGACGAGCCCGCGGCATGGCAGGCCCAACGGGCGGGGCTCGACGCGGTCGCCGCCGCCCTCGGTGCCGGTGAGATCGCCCCGAGCCGGCGTGCGGCCGCGGCGGTCGACGCCGTGCTCCGTCGCCGCGAGGCGAAAAAGGGAGGTCCGCGCCGTGGCGCGAACCTCGCAGTAAGGGAGTGCAGATGATGACGACGCCGTGGGCGCCGACGTCGCAGCCTTGCGGCATCGTCCTCGGTGGTGCTGTGCGTCTCGTCACGCGCACGTGCGCCGGCGTGCGCCTCGTCGCGTTGCCCGGCGGCCCGGGCGGGCCCATTTGAGGGGCGAGAGGGAGAAAGCAACCATGCACGTGATCCGCCGGCCCGGCTGGGCCCTGCCCGAGCGCGAGGCGACACCCGAGCACCTGTTCTTCGGCCGGCGACGGGCGCTGGGCGTCCTCGGCGCCGGCACGGCCGGCCTCGCGGCCGGCGTGGCGCCGGCGCGGGCGAGCGACCTCCCGGCGGAGCGCTATCCGGCCGCGCGCAACCCACGCTACACCCTCGACCGCGAGCTCACGCCCGAGAATCTCGTCACCTCCTACAACAACTTCTACGAGTTCGGCTCGAGCAAGCAGATCGCGCGCGCCGCGCAGCGGCTGAAGATCCAGCCCTGGGAGGTCGTCATCGACGGGATGGTGGCCAAGGAACTGCGCCTCGACGCCACCGACCTGATCCGTCGCATGCCGCTCGAAGAGCGCCTCTACCGCCTGCGCTGCGTCGAGGCCTGGGCGATGGCCGTGCCCTGGACGGGCTTTCCGATGGCGGAGCTCGTCAAGCTCGCCGAGCCCACCGCCGCCGCCCGCTATGTGCGCA
>CAYZSE010000015.1:0-3328 GCA_964481035.1 uncultured Geminicoccaceae bacterium
AGCTTGTTGCCGTACTTCTTCTTGATCGGCCAGAGGAGCCGGCGCGCCTTGTCGAGGTTGACGTTGTCGGGCCAGGAATTGAGCGGGGCGAAGCGCTGGTTGCCGGTGCCGGCGCCGCCGCGGCCGTCGGCGATCCGGTAGGAGCCGGCCGCGTGCCAGGCCATGCGGATCATCAGGCCGCCATAGTGCCCCCAGTCCGCCGGCCACCAGGGCTGGCTCTCGGTCATCAGGGCGCGGAGGTCCGCCTTGAGCGCGGCGACGTCGAGCTTCTCGACCTCCTCGCGGTAGTCGAAGCCCCGCCCCATCGGGTCGGTCTTGGTGTCGTGCTGGTGCAGGATGTCGAGGTTGAGGGCGTTCGGCCACCAACTCATCACCGAGGTGCTGGTGGCGGTGTTGGCGCCGTGCATCACCGGGCACTTGCCGAGGTCGTTGCCGTCCATGGTGTTCTCCGCTGCCGTTTTCTGGGCTCGGTTGCGGGAGCCGAACTCGGCCCACGATGCCCGCGCCCCGCCAGCGGAGCGCAGCCTCAGCCACACCGTGCCACCCAATGCACAGCGGCATAGCAGGGAATGGCGATAAGAGGAATTTTGATTTTCGGATGAATCTGATAACTATTTTTGATGGCAGGCCTATCGATCAAGCAGCTTCGCTATTTCGAGGCGCTCGCGCGCCACGCTCATTTCGGACGCGCCGCCGAGGCCTGCGGCGTGTCGCAGCCGGCGCTGTCGTTGCAGCTCAAGGAATTGGAGGACACGCTCGGCACGGCGCTGGTCGAACGCGGTGGACGGCAGGTCGCCCTGACCGTTCCCGGCGAAGCCTTGGCCTCGCGGGTTCGCGACATCCTCTGCGCGGTGGACGAGCTCGGCGACCTCGCCCGCGCCGCCCAGGGCCCGCTCTTCGGACGGCTGAGGGTCGGCGTCATCCCGACCGTGGCCCCCTACCTGCTGCCGGCGTTCATCAAGGCGCTCGCCGAGTGTCGTCCCCGCCTGGAGCTGCACCCGCGCGAGGCGGTGACCCAGCGGCTCATCGACGATCTGCGCGCCGGGCGTCTCGATGCCGCCGTCGTCGCCTTGCCGGTTTCCGAGCCGACCTTGCGCGAGGTGGCCCTCCTCGAGGAGGAGTTCGTCCTCGTGCGCCCGGGGACGGACGCGGCCGAGCCCGTCCCCGACGCCGCGGCGCTCGCCCGCATGCGCATGCTTCTCCTGGAAGAAGGACATTGCTTTCGCGAGCAGGCGCTCTCCTTCTGCAAGCTCGCCCCGCCCCTCACGCGCGACCTGGTCGAGGGCACCTCGCTCGCGACCCTGGTGCAGATGGTCGGCGCCGGCCTCGGGGTGACGCTCGTGCCCGAGATGGCCCTGGCCGTCGAGACGCGCGCCGCCGCCGTCGCCACGGCCCGCCTGCCGCCGCCGCGCCCGACCCGCACCATCGGCATGGTCTGGCGCAAGACCAACCCGCTCGGCGAGCATCTCGAAGAGATCGTCGACGTCTTTCGCGGCGTGAGCGGCAGCGCCGCCGCGCGCTGACGGGCCTCGACCGCGGCACCGGTTCAGCCGGGTGCCGCGAGACGTCGCGCGGGTGCGCCACGGCGGGCTGCGGCCGGAGCGAGGAGATCGGCCGCGACCCGGCCGGCGGCGAGGCGGCCGGACATGGCGGCCATGGGCACCCCGGGGCCGGGGTGGACCGAGCCGCCGCAGGCGTAGAGGCCGGGAACCTTGGTGACGGCGCCCGGACGCTTGAAGGACGCCATCATGCCGTGGCTGGCCCGACCGTAGAGGGCGCCGCCGCTCGCCGGGAAGAGGCGGTCGAAGAGGTGCGGCGTCGTCACGGCCGCGGCCTCGGGCGTGTGCTCGATCTCGAGCCCGCAGGCGCGCAGGAGCTCGAACGCGCGCGGCTCGACGGCGGCGAGCTCCTGGTGGAAGAGGCGCTTGTCGCCGTCCGCCGGCGCGTTGACCAGAAGAAGAAGCCGCTCCGCTTCGGGCACCGACCCCGGCGCCGCCTCGCCGCGATCCTGGGCGCAGATGTAGACGGTAGGATGGTCGGTGAAGGTCCGATCCTTGAAGATCGCCTCGAACTCGCGGGCGTAGTTCTCGGCGAAGAAGACGTTGTGGTGGACCAACGGGAAGCCTCTCGTCTTCGCCTCGAGGCACCAGGTGATCGCCGAGAGCGAGCGTTCGTGGCGCTTGGTCGCCGGGGCCGCGTCCGCGACCGCCGGTCCCAAGAGGCCCGTGCCGAGCGCCGAGATGTCGCCGTTGAAGACCACGGCGTCCGCCTCGAGCCACTCGCCGCCCGCCAGCACGACGCCCGCGGCGCGGCCGCGCTCGACGACGATGCGCTCGACGCCGGCGCCGAAGCGGTAGGCGGCGCCTTGGGCCTCGCCCAGCCGGTGCAACGCCTCGGCGACCCGGCAGATGCCGCCCTTGACCAGCCAGACCCCGTCCTGCTCGACGTGCGCCACGAGCATCAGGGTCGCGGGCGTCAGCCACGGCGAGGAGCCGACATAGGTGGCGTAGCGCCCGAAGAGCTGACGCAGGCGCGGGTCCTTGAAGTGCTCGCCGAGGGCCCGCCACATCGTCACGTAGGGGACGGTCCGCCTCATCGCCGCGATGTTGGCGAGACCGACGCGATTGACGAGGCCCGGCATGGTCGGTCGCTCGGCGGCGATGAAGCTGTCCTTGAGGGTCGCGAAGATATCCTTCGAGCGCGCGCAGAAATCCTGGTAGCCCCGCGCCTCGCGGGCGCCGGCGAAGCGCCCGATGGCGTCCACCGAGCGCTCGGTATCGGCGAACAGGTCGAGCGCGCCGCCCTGGCGCCAGGCGTGGCGGGCGAGCGTCTCGGCGGGCACGAGGTCGAGGTAGTCCGTGAGGCGCGCGCCGGCGGCCGCGAACAGCTCCTCGAAGATCCACCGCATCGTGAAGACGGTGGGCCCGGCGGCGATCGCGGCGCCGGCGACGGGCACCTCGCGCATCTTGCCGCCGGGCACGCTCGCCCGCTCGCAGACGGTCACCTCCAGCCCCTGGCGGGCGAGATCGACGGCGGCGGCGAGCCCGCCGACGCCGGCGCCGACGACGATGACGCGGGGGGTGCGGGGCATGGGCAGGATCCTCGAGAGCCGCGGCGGCGGTGAGCGCCGGCTTGTGGCGCGGGTAGCGGGCACCGGCGGTCGAGCTGCGAGCCTCGACCCGTGACGGAATGGGGCGGCAAGGACGGTAGCGGCGCGTCGAGCCGCCGGACAACACCGACGATGGCCGAGCCTCGTCGCGACTTCCCTCGGGGCTTGCCGCCGCGTTCAGGTCCCGCCGCGTTCAGGTCCCGCCGCGTTCAGGTCCCG
>CAYZSE010000015.1:3428-24430 GCA_964481035.1 uncultured Geminicoccaceae bacterium
CCGCCGCGTTCAGGTCCCGCCGCGTTCAGGTCCCGCCGCGTTCAGGTCCCGACGCGCAAGGGGGCGACGAGGCCCTGCAGGCAGGCGAGGACCGAAAGCGGCGTGAGCTTGCCCGTGCGCGGGTTCTCCTCGCTGGGCACACCCTCGATGGTCATCGTGAACCGCGTGCTGTCGGCGTCGACCGTGATGGTGTGGGTGTTGCGGTCGACCGTCGGATCGGCCCAGATCTCGACCGTCGTCCGATCGGGGCCGACGCCGGCGAGGGCCAGGGCGGCGGCGACGTTGACGTTGGCCGGAAAGCCCCTGGCCGCCTCGCGGGCGGTGCCCTCGAAGACGAGCGTCGGAACGTCGATGGCGGCCACGTCGAGGCCGCGCTCGACGAGATGGGGCGCACCCTCGAGGCCGGCCGGTGGCTTCCTGGTCACCATCGTCACCTCCTGGATCTTGCCGTAGGCCGCGGCGCGCACGGCATCGAGGCCCACGAGCGCGCCCGATGGCACGAGGATGCGGGCGTCGTTGCAGCGGGCCAGCTCGATCAGGTCCTCGTGGTCGAGGAGTGCTCCGACCGAGAGCGTCACGAGGACACGGCCGGCCTCGAGCGTCGGCACGGCGACCTCGCGGAAGACCGCGGCCGGCAGGCACTCGACGACGACGTCGGCGACCTCGGCGAGCGCGCCCGCCGGCATGACCGGCACGGGCACGTTGAGACCGCCGACCTTGACCTCGGCCTTGGCGCGGTCGCGGGCACTGACGGCCACGAGCCGGACCCCGCCCATGCCGCGGTCGAGCCGCTGCGCCACGGGCCAGCCGATGGCGCCGAGGCCGGCGACGGCGATGCGTAGCGTGGTCATCGGGTGAGCTCCTCGGGCCCGTACGGTAGACGTGGCACCTTGCCGGGGTCGTGCGAGGCCCGCAAGATCGCCGCCGATGCGCAACGATACGCCCTCACGCCTGAGGACCAAGCCCTTGAGCCGCGGCGAGCTCCGCCATTTGCGCTGGGGCGTGCCACCGCTCGTCGTACTCCTCGCCGGCAATCTCCTCTTCGACCTCAGCGGGCCGGGCTACGGCCGGATCGCCGCCCGTCTGCTGGCGGAGGACGCCATGAGCGACACACCCTTGCGCGATGCCGCGCTGACCGGCGCGGCCTTGAGCTGGGGCGCGTTGGCCCTGGTCTACCTCGCCGTCGGCGCGGGTGCGCTCCTCGCTTCCTGGCGGATCCTCAACACCCGCGTGCAGGGGCCCGCGCGGCGCCCTTTCCTCTTGTTCGCGCTGGCGGCGTCGACCCTCGGCTTTGCCAATCTCGTCACGGTCGATCTGGCCGGGCTGCCGCTGCGAGCGATCTTCGCGGTCACGATCGAAGCCCTGCGCGCCGAACCGGCGGTGGAGCCGTGGCGGGTCGACGTCGTCGCCGCCATCGTCTCCTTAATCAACGTCGCGAGCGTCGTCGTGCCGGCGCTGTTCCTCGCCGCCGGCGCGGCCACCGCCATGCCGCCCGTCGCCGGCTGGACCGAGACGACGCTCGCCCGCCGCGCTCTCCAGGTGCGCGAGATCGTGGCCATCGCCGCGGCATTCATGGTCGCGGGCGTTCTGCACATGGGGGCTTGGACGCAACTCGCCGGCGCGACGCTCGACGGCGACGCCAATACCACCCTCGACAAGGTCGCCGTCCCGGTCACCCTCTTCTGGGGAACGACCTTCACCCTGATGATCGCGGCCTTCTACCTGCCGATTGCCGCGCGCCTCAGCGAGCTCGCCCAGGATCTGATGGAAGCGGCCGATGTACCGATCGCCGAGCGGCAGGACTGGCTCGCCGACCGCGGCCTCTCTTTTCGGCTGAGCCAGCAATTGCCGCAGATCGCCGCCGTCGCCGCGCCGCTGCTCGCGGGCCCCGTCAGCGCCGCACTGGGCGAGGCGACGAGCCCGCTCCTGCGCTGACGCTCAGGCGACCGGGTCGTCGACGAGCTCGAGCAGAATGCGGAAGCCGCGCTCGCCCACCGGCCGGCGATGGTGCCAATAGACCGCGTCGACGCGCGCCAGCGGGGGCGCGAAGCGACGGACCTCGAAGAGAAACCGCTCGATGGCGACGCCTTCGACCTCGGCGATGATGGCGTTGCCCTCGCCGCGGACCCAGCCCGCGAGGCCGAGCCGCTCGGCGAGCACCCGGACGAACGCGCGAAAGCCGACGTCGCGGACACGTCCGGCGATGCGAATCCGGACCCGTGCGACCGGGCTCTCGGTGATGTCGACCGCAGCTTCTGCGCTCATCTGTCCCTCCCGATCCCCCAGCGGCGGGAAATGCTCCTCGTTTCGAACGAGCACCTTCGCAGTTGCAGCACGCGCTGGCAAGCTTCGCACTTGCACAAATCACGATACGGTGGTGTGCGCACGGTCGACCTAGGTCGCCGCGACGGCCCGCCGCAGGCGCGCCCCAGAACGCAATCTGCTTGCCGGACGCAGCTTCACGACAACCCGGGCCGCGCGATCCTTGCGGGACGTGCGCTCGGCGGCCGGCCCGGCGCAGGATGAGGTGCGTCGCCGAATATGCATCAGTCAAATTTTATAAACATACAGGAAAAATGAACCTGTATCCGTCAGCCATCGTTTGCCACTGCGGAGACCACATCCATGCGCACCCTCATCCTCGCCGCCGGCCTCGTGCTCGCCGCCGCGACCGCTCACGCGGCGGCCTTCACGACGGACGGTCACGACGCCGGCATGACCACCGATTTCCGCACCTGGAACGGTGCCGACGGCAAGCACCTCTGGACGGCCGACCACGTGACGGCCTCGGCCTGGCGCCAAGGTCGGCACGACCCCAAGGCGAGGAGCCTCTATCAGGACGGCGAGGACGGCCTCGGCGTCCGCCGGTGGGGGAATCGCAATGACGACGAGATCAGCGGGTCCGAGTACCTGCACGTCGACGTCGGCGGCAAAAAGATCAACAAGATCTTCATCTCGGATCTGTTCGCCGCGCCGGACGGCAACACCAAACGCGGCGAGCAGGCGAAGGTCCGCGTCGGTATGGGAGACGGCTCGTCGTTCACGGCCCTGGCCTTCGGCAACCACGCCGACCAGGGCAACGGCGAACTCACCATCCACATCGGCGACCTCGTCGGGCACAACCTGGTCTCGTGGATGAAGTTCAAGAGCATCGGCAAGGGCAGCGACTACAGCGTCGCCGGCATGAGCGAGGTACCGGTACCGGCCGCGATCTGGGGCCTCGGCGCCGGTCTCGCCGGTCTCGCCGCGCTGCGGCGGCGGCAGCACGCGCGAGCCTGAGCGTTCGTGCGTTTTCCGAGTGCTTGGCCATCCCGCACCCCCCGCCCGGCCGCCCACGAGGGTACGATGCCATGGGCAGTCGGGCGGTGGTGCGGGATGGGCCCAGATCGACCTGACCGGGAAACGCGCTAGCGAACGGCGGCGGCATCCGCCGTCGCCCGGTGCCAGTCGACCCGCTGCAAGCGGTGCAGCTCGTGCCGGCGCAGCGGGTCTCCCGCGTCCAGGAGCGGATGATCGAAGTCGTCGGCCGGGTCGTGCGTCATCCCGAGCCGCGACATGACCGCCCGTGACCGGGCGTTCGCCGGCACCGTGAACGCGACGAGCTCGGCCCGATCCAGCTCCTCGAAGCCGATTCGCAGCAGCGCGCGCGCCGCCTCCGTCGCGTAGCCGCAGCCCCACGCCGCGCGGGCGAAGCGCCAGGCGAGCTCGACGCAGGGCGTGAAGTGCGCCTCGAAACGGGGCACCAGCAGGCCGACCGCGCCGACGAAGCGTCCCCCCAGCGCTTCCCGCACCGCCCAGAAGCCGAAGCCGTGCGCTGCCCAATGCCGCTGCGCCCCGGCGATGAACGTCGCCGTGCCGGCCTCGTCCGACGGGCCGCCCAGAAGCGCCATGACCGCCGGATCCGCGTGCAGCGGCGCCAGCGCGCGGGCATCGCCCGCCGTGAGCGGCGCGCCCCGCAGCCGCCCGGTCGCCCAGGTCCTCACGGGCTCGGCGCGCGGGCGATGAGGTGGGTGACCCGGTAGGTCATGACCGTCGTGCCTTCCTGGTTGAGGACCGTGTAGGCGATGACCACCGTGCCGCGGTCGGGCTTGGTGCGCGAGGAGCGCACCTCGAGCACCTCCGCCGCGACGACGAGCGTGTCGCCGGGCCGCACCGGTGCCGTCCAGCGCAGCTCGTCCATCCCCGGCGAGCCGAGCGAGGCGGCGTTGATGATGCCCTCGGCGTACCACAGGCGGAACGAGACCAGGAGCGTCTGAAAGCCGCTCGCGATCAGCCCGCCATAGGGCCCGTCCGCGGCCGCGATCCTGTCGAGGTGAAACGGTTGCGGATCGTAGTGCAGCGCGAAGTCGAGGATCTGAGCTTCGCTCAGCGTGCAGCCGCGGGTCCTGAAGCGCTGGCCCGTGGCGAAGTCGTCGAGATAGCGCGCTGTCATCGCTCTCCCTTCCCCGGCGTACGGCCGCCCTCAGACCTGGATCGGCCAGTCGGGACGGCTCATCGCGAACAGACTCTCGACCGGGGCGTAGTCCATGTAGCCGAGACGCGACAACGGGTGCAGACGCGCGATGTCGACGCGGCCGTCGACGATGACCTCGTCGGCGATGTGGATCGCCACGACCTTGCCGACGACGAGGCGGTTGGGCGCGCGCGCCCGGTCGCTCGTGGCGAGATCGACGATGGTGACGAGTTCGCATTCGAGGTGCGCCGGACTCTCGGCGACCCGCGGCGGCGTGACGAGGCGGCTTGGCGCCTTGGTCAGCCCCGCCACCTCGAACTCGTCGGTGTGGCGCGGCGCCGGCGCGGAGGTCAGGTTCATCTTGGCGGCGAGGGCACGGGTGACGAGGTTGCAGACGAACTCGCCGGTCGCCTCGATGTTGCTCACGCTGTCCTTGTCGCCGCCGCCTTCGGTGTGCGCCGAGGTGCTGGCGAACATGACCTGCGGCGGGAAGTAGGCGACGGCGTTGAAGAACGAGTAGGGGGCGAGGTTGACGTGGCCCGCCTCGTCGACGCTCGAGATCCAGCCGATCGGCCGCGGCACGACGAGTGCGTTGAAGGGGCTTTGCGGGAGCCCGTGCGGCTCGTCGGTGCGATAGAACATGGGACCTCGGGGAAGCAGCTGGCCCTGGGGGGTTTAACCCCATCACGCGTCCTGACCAGCTTTCTGTGCGCAGGTCGGGCACGCGGGGAGCGCCCTCGGCCTGCCGACGGGCGGGGCAACGGGGCACCGCGATCGAGCCGGCCGCCGTCCACGGTCGACGCTTGCGGACCGCCCGCTTCACCGTCCGGCCTCGACCGCTGGTTACGCGATGATGCGCCTGGCATCGGGCGGCGGCGCCGATGACGTCGGCCGTCGCGGGGCGAGCGCGCTGCGGTCACGCAGGGCGGTTCAGATCGACGTCGCCCTCGGCGCTGCTCGCGAACGCGCCCGCTATTGCCAACGCCGATGCGGATCGCCACACAAAGGCCATGCGCGGCTACAGCTTTCCCATCACGCCCTGGCGAAGCCGGCCCGCGGCCGCGACGGCCGGCCCGGTGCTCGCGCCGCCGCGCATCGCGGGCGTCATGCATCTCGGCGACGACCTCGAGCTGCGGCTCGCGCGCACACGGCAAGAGGTTCGGGCGGCGCAGGCGCTCCGCTTTCGCGTTTTCCACGACGAGATGGGTGCTGCCGTGCGCGGCCGCGGGCTGTGGCTGCGCCGTGACATCGACCGTTTCGACCGTTTCTGCGATCATCTCATCGTTCTGGACCGACGGCATCGCGGCTATCGGCCCCGCGTCGTCGGCACCTATCGGTTGCTGCGCGGGTCGGTGGCCGTCGCGCGCCAGGGTTTCTACACCGCCGATGAGTTCGACCTTTCGCCGTTGATGCCGCGGGCCAGCGAGCTCTTGGAACTCGGCCGGTCGTGCGTCGATCCGCAATATCGCTCACGCGGTGTCATGCAGTTTCTGTGGAAGGGGATCGCCGAATACCTCGTCGCCCACGACATCAAGCTCATGCTCGGCTGCGCCAGCTTCCCCGGCACCGACCCGGAGGCGATCGGCCACGCGCTGAGCTTCCTGCACCACCGCCATCGCCTGCCCGACGAGTTGCGGCCTCGCGCGCTGCCGCAGCGTTATGTGGACATGGCTCGCCTCGGCGAGGACGAGGTCGATGCCGCGCGCGTGCGCCAGGAGATGCCGCCGCTCGTCAAGGGCTATCTGCGGCTCGGTGGACGGGTCGGTGACGGCGCGGTGATCGATCGCGGCTTCAACACCATCGACGTCTGCGTCGTGCTGCCCGTCGAGGCGCTGCGCGACCGCTACTTCCGGCATTACTACCGTGACGGGGAGCAAGCGGCGGCGTGACGCGCGCGGTGCGCCGCCACGCCCGCGCCACGGCGCGCTTCGCGACCTTCCTCGTCGTGTCGCTCGGGTTCGCCGTCGCCTACGTGCTGACGATGCCGTTGTCGAGGCGCGCGCAGCAGCGGGTCCAGCGGCGGTGGTGTGCGGGCGTCGCGTGGGCGGCGGGCCTGGAGATCCACGCGAGCGGCGCACCGGCCGAGGGCCGGGGGCCGACGATCTTCCTCGTCAACCATGTCTCCTATTTCGACATTCCGGCCTTCGGGGCGCTGGTGGACGCCACGTTCGTCGCCAAGAGCGAGGTCGCCGCGTGGCCGCTGTTCGGCCATTTCAGCCGGCTGACGAGCACCGTGTTCATTCCGCGCCGGGCGCGCCGGGCCGCCGAGCAGGTGCGCCTCTTGCGCGCGCGGCTCGATCGCGGCGAGAACCTCGTCGTCTTTCCCGAGGGCACCAACAGCGACGGCACGGCGGTCCTGGCATTCAAGAGCTCGCTGTTGGAGGCGGCGGCGCCTGGACGGGGCTGCCCGGCGGTAACGGTGCAGCCGGTGAGCCTCGCCTATCTGCGGCTCAGGACCGGCCAGCCCTTGATCGGCCCGCGTGCCGATCTCTTCGCATGGGTCGGCGCCGACGACATGCTACCGCATCTCTGGCGTGCGCTCGGGAGCCCGGGCGCGGTCGCGCAGATCAGGTTTCATCCCCCCCTTGCGCCCGCGCTCGCCGCTGACCGCAAGGCTCTGGCGCGGGCGGCCGAAGAGGTGGTCCGTACGGGCGTCGCCGAACTCTGGGCAGACAGCGGTAACGGCAACGCGGGATAGAAAAAAGGAGCCCAAGGGCTCCTCTTTCAGATCGGACCTGCTTCGCAGCTCAAGCCGCGTATTTGTTATGCTTGGCGTTTAGCGCAACTGTCATAACCCCGCAACCCGCTTTTCTAGCAAGGATTAAAGGGTTCTTTCAACCATGAGTTTTTTTATCTCACCGATCGCCTTGGCTGGGTTCAATCCCTTCGGGCAAACGTTGGTGCAGTTCATGATGGTGTGGCAGCGGTAGAGCTTGAACGGGTCCTCGAGATCGTCGAGGCGCTCGCCCGTCTGCTCATCGCGCGAATCCGCAATCCAGCGGTAGGCCTGCAACAGCGTCGCCGGACCGAGGTACTTGTCGCCGTTCCACCAGTAGGAGGGGCAGGCCGTCGAGCAACAGGCGCACAGGATGCACTCGTAGAGGCCGTCGAGTTGCGCGCGGTCGTCGACTGATTGGGTTCGCTCCTTCTCCGGCGTCGCGCTGTCGGCCTTCAACCAAGGCTGAATGCTCTCGTACTGAGCCCAAAAGCGGGTGAAGTCGACGACGAGGTCCTTGACCACCTCCATGTGCGGCAACGGGTAGACCGCCACGTCGGCGCCCGGCACGTCCTCGACCGCACAGGTGCAGGCGAGGGTGTTGGTGCCGCCGATGTTCATGGAGCAGGAGCCGCAGATGCCCTCGCGACACGAGCGGCGAAAGGTCAACGTCGTGTCCATCTCGCTCTTGATCTTGATCAGAGCGTCCAGGACCATCGGCCCACAATCGTCCATGTCGACATCATAGGTGTCGACGCGCGGGTTTTCCGCCGTGTCGGGGTCATAACGGTAGATCTTGAAGGTCTTGAGGTTGGTCGCCCCGGCGGGCGCGGGATGGTGCCGGCCCGCCGTGACCTTCGAATGCTTGGGAAGAGCGAATTCGACCATGACCTGTCTTCACGAAAGTGGGGGGGGGGGCGAGGCTCAGTAGACGCGCTTCTGCGGCGGCACGGGCTCCACCTCATTGGTGAGCGTGAACGCGTGCACCGCGCGGTCGGCGATCTCGACGTCGTGCTGGTCGCCGTCGACGAAGACCAGCGTGTGCTTGAGCCAGTTGTCGTCGTCGCGCTCGGGAAAGTCCTCACGCGCGTGCGCCCCCCGGCTCTCGGTACGGTAGCTCGCCGAGTGCATGGTCGCGACCGCCTGCGCCATGAGGTTCTGCAGTTCCAGCGCCTCGACGAGATCGGAATTCCAGATCATCGAGCGATCGTTGATCTGCAGATCGTCGAGCATCGCCGTGACCTCCCCGATCCGCTTGCAGCCCTCGTCGAGCATCGGACCGTCGCGAAAGACGCTGGCGTAGCGCTGCATGGTCTTTTGCATCTCGCTGCGGATCGCACCCGTCTTGCTCGACCCCTTGGCGTGGCGCGCTGCGTCGAGGCGCGCGACGGCGTGATCACCCGCATCGGCGGGCAGCGGCTTGTGCGGACTGTGCGGGACGAGCGTGTCGGCGGCGCGGTGGGCCGCGGCGCGACCGAACACCACGAGGTCGATCAAGGAGTTGCCGCCGAGGCGGTTGGCGCCGTGGACCGACGCGCAGCTCGCCTCGCCCACCGCCATCAGGCCGGGCACGACGGCCTCGCTATCCCCATCGCGGGGCGCCAGAACCTCGGTGAGGTGGTTGGTCGGGATGCCACCCATGTTGTAGTGGCAGGTCGGCACGACCGGGATCGGCTCCTTGGTGACGTCGACGCCGGCGAAGATCCGCGCCGTCTCGGAGATGCCGGGCAGCCGCTGGTGGAGCACCTTGGGATCGAGGTGCTCGAGGTGCAGCTCGATAAACGCCTTTTCCGCGCCGCAGCCGCGGCCCTCGTTGATCTCGATGGTCATCGCCCGGCTGACGACATCGCGCGATGCCAGGTCCTTCGCCGACGGGGCGTAACGCTCCATGAAGCGCTCACCTTCGCCGTTGGTGAGGTAACCGCCCTCGCCGCGGGCGCCCTCGGTGATGAGGCAGCCGGCCCCGTAGACCCCGGAAGGATGGAACTGCACGAACTCCATGTCCTGGAGCGGCAGGCCGGCCCGCAGCACCATCGCGTTGCCGTCGCCGGTGCAGGTGTGTGCCGAGGTCGCGGAGAAGTACACGCGGCCGTAGCCGCCGGTCGCCAGCACCGTCTTGTGGGCACGGAAGCGATGGATCGAGCCGTCCTCCAGGCAATACGCCATGATCCCGCGGCACGCCCCCTCGTCGTCCATGATGAGGTCGAGGGCGAAGTATTCGTTGAAAAACTGCACCTTGTTCTTCAGCGCCTGTTGAAAAAGCGTGTGCAGGATGACGTGCCCTGTCCGGTCGGCGGCGGCGCAGGTGCGGTAGGCTTGGCTCTTGCCGTACTCGACCGACTGCCCGCCAAAGGCTCGCTGATAGACCTTGCCGGCCTCGGTCCGCGAGAACGGCACGCCGTAATGCTCCAGCTCGTAGACCGCGGCGGGCGCGTTCTTCGTCATGTACTCGATGGCGTCCTGGTCGCCCAACCAGTCCGACCCCTTGACGGTGTCGTACATGTGAAAGCGCCAGTCGTCGTCGTTCATGTTGCCGAGCGCGGCGTTGATGCCGCCCTGGGCGGCGACGGTGTGCGAGCGCGTCGGGTACACCTTCGACACGCACGCGACCGACAGGCCGGCCTCCACCATGCCGACCGCGGCCCGCAAGCCGGACCCGCCGGCGCCCACCACGACGCAGTCGAACTGATGATCGACGATCTCGTAAGCCTTGGTCATGACGAGCCTAACCCCCTAGCGCGACCTTGAGCACCGCAACCACGCCGAGTGCGCCGAGGCCGTAGGTGGCGAAGGCGAGCGCGATGAGACTCCAGGTCTTGATCAACGTATGATGGACATAATCCTCGATGATCGTCTGCACACCCAGCTGCGCGTGCCAGAAGTTCACGACGACGAAGAGGATCATCAGCGTCGCGTTCAAGGTGCCCGACAGCCAGGCGACGACCGCGGCATGATCGGCGCCGGACAGGCCGATGGCGCTCCAGACGAACCAGAGCGTCAAGAACGCGCTGGCGATCGAGGTCAGGCGCATCTGCTTGAAGTGCGACAGGCCCTCGCGGGCGGCGCCGAGACCGCGGACGCGGGCGATGGGTGTGGCGAGCGACATGGGCGACCTCAAGCGGCGATGGCGATAGCGAGCCAGGTGACGACGGTGGCGGCACCGGTGAAGATCAGCACGGCGATGCCCGACCTGCGGGTGATCGACGGCGCGTAGCCCCAGCCGAAATCCCAAGCGAGGTGGCGAACGCCGTTGGCGAAGTGCAGGAAGGCGGCGACGGTGAAGCCGAGCATCACCAGCACGCCCAACCAGCTGTCGACGATGCCGTCGACGACGGCGAACGCCTCCGGGCCGGCCGCGACCGCCGCGAGCCAGACGACGAGCAGGACGAGGCCGACGCTCAAGGCGCCGCCGGTGATTCGATGCAGGATCGACAGCGCCATGGTGAGCGGCCAGCGGAAGATCTGCAGATGCGGTGAGAGCGGCTTGGGCCGGCTCGCGGACACGGCTTCCTCCTTATTGGCTCCACGAACGCCTCAACGTTCGCGAGGACGGCGCCACCCACGAACCCAGCGCCGTTGTGCATTGCATCATAAAATGTCCAGAGTGACCCGGCGTGTCAACGCGCCCGGACTACGCTGAATGACGCAGTGGACCTAAGGCTCGCGCGGCAGCAACGCCCAGTAGTCGAAATCGAGCAGGACTTCCGGCCGATAGCGCCCCTCGGCGTTCCTCAGCGGGAAGTCGGCGCAGCGCTGGTCCTTGACGGCGACGAGCCGCAGGCGCAGCGCGCCGAGGTCGCTCCGGCCCGGCAAAGGCTGGCGGTCGAGCACCTCGGACCAGGCGTAGACGGTGTCGCCGGCGAAGCACGGGTTGCAGTGGGTGCCGCCGTTGATGCCGACGATGGCGAGGACCGTCTCCAGACCGTTCCAGGCGAGGCCGCGGGCGATCGAGATGACGTGGCCGCCATAGACGAGGCACTTGCCGAACCGGCCGGTGCGCTCGGTGTGATTGTTGAAATGGACGCGCGCCGTGTTCTGGTAGAGGCGGGTCGCGATCCGGTGCTCCGCCTCCTCGATGGTCATGCCGTCGACATGGTCGATCCGCTCGCCGACCTCGTAGTCGGCCCAGCGCCAGCGGCCGCCGGCGAGGCCGTCGGGATCGGCTGCGGCGCGCAGGCCCGCCGGCACGACGAGATCGTCGACAGCGACCGCGGCCGCGAGCTCGGGGACGGCCGGCGCGGGCGCCGCGCTCAGCGCGTCGCGCTTGCGCACCATGACCCAGCGGACGTACTCGAGGACGCAATCGGTGCCGCGAAAGCCGCGGGTCCGCACGTAGACCGTGCCGGTGCGGCCGTTGGAATTCTCCTTCAGCCCGATGACCTCGGAGCGCGCGGTCAGCGTGTCGCCCGTGAACACGGGTGCCAGGAACCGACCTTGGGCATAGCCGAGGTTGGCGACGGCGTTGAGCGAGATGTCGGGGACGGACTTGCCGAAGACGGTATGGAAGGTGAGCAGGTCGTCGAGCGGCGCCCGCGGATAGCCGTTGGCCCGAGCGAACGCGTCGCCGCAGTGCACCGCTTGGCGCGCACCCGTAAGCGCCAGATAAAGGGCCGCGTCGCCGTCCGTCAGCGTGCGCGGAATGCCGTGCACGAGCTCCTGGCCGACGCGGAAGTCCTCGAAGAAATGGCCTTGCGCCGTCTTGGTCATCGCATCCACCCCGGTTCGGTGGACCTTTATGGCGCCTTGGTTGCACCGCAGCAAGCCGTCCGTCGTGTCGCGGCCGCCGCCGGCGCGGATCAGCCCGGCTCGAGGAGATGCTCCAGCATGCGGCCGAGCGCGACGAGCGGGAAGATGTCGTGGTGGACCTCGCTCTTGAGGAACACCAAGGGCTTGGGCTGACGTTGGCCCAGCTCCTTTACGAAGTCCTCGTGACCGGTGATGAGGACGATCGGCGTGTCCGCCGAGGCCGCCTTGAGACGTCGGTAGGTCTCCTCCCATTCGCTGTCGGGCAGTCCGAGGTCGGAGACGACGAGATCGAACGGCGCCTGCTCGAGCCGGTTGAGGCCGTCCTCCAGGGTCGTGACGCACTCGATCTGGGCGCGGGTCTTGGCGAGCGTGCGCCGAAAGAGGCTCTGATCGAGCGCGTCGTCCTCGATGAGCAGGACGCGGGCGGAGCTGTTGGCCATGGATTTCTATCCTGTCGGATTGCTTGATGCGGCACTTTTTCCTATACTCCGTCGTAGCCTCGACCTCAAGCCCAAGGCGTCATCGGCATCATGACCCAGCCCGCGCTGCTCCTCGTCGAGGACGATCCCTTCGACGTCCTCGCCATGAAGCGTTGCCTCGCCAACCATCACCTGCCGCTGCGGCTCGTCTGCGCCGGCGACGGAGAAGCGGCGCTCGCGGCCCTCGCCACGCTGATGCAGGAAAGCCACCCGCCCGAGCTGCTGATCTTCCTCGACCTCAACATGCCGCGCATGAACGGGATCGAGTTCCTCGACGCGCTGCGCGCCGATTTCCGGCTGGCGCGGAGCCTGGTCTTCGTCCTCTCCACGTCCAACGACGTGCGGGACCGCCGCGCCGCCTACGCGCGCGGTGTCGCCGGCTACATCTGCAAGGACGCGGTAGCCCCCGACTACGCCGATCTCGGTCAGCTCGTGCGGAGCGTGCTCGATCTCGTGACGCTCCCCGAGCCGGGCCTTGCGTGAGCCTGGCCGTGCTCCGCGCCGGACGCGCCCAGCGTCAACCCCGGGCGGCGATCGCCTCGGCGAGCGCGACCGTCCGTTCCGCCATGACGACGTGCAGGTTCTCGACCAGCCGGCCGTCGACGACGACGACGCCCTTGCCCGCGGCCGCCGCCGCCCGGTGCGCGTCGATGAGCTTGCGGGCCCGTGCCACCGCCGCCGCGTCCGGGGCGAAGGCCGTGTTGGCGCCGTCGAGCTGCTTGGGGTGGATCAGGGTCTTGCCGTCGAAACCGAGCTCGGCGCCCTGGGCGCAGCTCGCGCGAAAGCCGTCGTCGTCGTCGAGGTCCAGGTAGACCCCGTCGAGGATCGCCAGCCCGGCCGCCCGTGCGGCGAGCAGGCAGAGCCCGAGCGACGTGATCATCGGCAGGCGCAGCGCCGTGTGGGCGCACATGAGATCCTTCGCGAGATCCGAGGTGCCCATGACGAACGCGCCCAGGCGCGGCGAGGCGTCGGCGATCTCCTCCGCCCGCAGCATCGCCCGCGCCGTCTCCATCATGCACCAGATCGGCAGCTCGGCGGGGCCGCCCGCCGCATCGAGGATGCGGATCGCACGGCGCACGTCGGCGGCGTCGTCGACCTTGGGCAGCAGCACCGCGTCGGCGCCCATCGTCGCCGCTGCCTCGAGGTCGGCAAAGCCCCAGGGCGTATCGAGGCCGTTGGTCCGCACGACCAGCTCGCGATGGCCGTAGCTCGAGCGATCCTGCAGCACCTCGGCCGTCAACCGCCGCGCCGCGTCCTTGGCCTCGGGGGAGACGGCGTCCTCGAGATCGAGGATGAGGGCATCGGCGGCGAGCGTCTTGGCCTTCTCGAGCGCGCGCGGGTTGGAGCCCGGCATGTAGAGGACGCTGCGGCGCGGGCGGACGGTCATGGCGAAGATCCCCCAGAGTTTCAGGTGCGCGTATCGAGCGCGGGCATAGCCCAGAGCGCCCCGCCCTTAAAGCCCGGCGAGCCCGCCGCGGTCAGGCCAGGAGCAACCGCTGCAACGCCTCGGCCTTGTCCTCGGGCACGCTCAAACGCACCCGCTTGAGCCGGCTCGACCGGCCGGCGGTGAGCTCGACCGCGGACGGCGCGATCCGCCAGGACTTGGCGAGCAGCCGTACCACGGCGCGGTTGGCCCGCCCGCCCTCGGCCTTCGCGGTGACGCTGATCTGCAGGCGCCGCGTGCCCAGGCCATCCTCGGCGATGGCGCCGAGGGCCTCGCGCCTGGCCCCGGGGTTGACCTTGACGAAGAGCTCGACGGCATCGCCGCGTCGCTCGAAGGGACCGCGCAGCATCGTCTCAGAACCCCACGCGACAGGCGCCGCCGAACATCTCCCAGAGCAGCGACCGGCCGAACGTCAAGAGAAGGATGAGCACCACGGGCGAGATGTCGATACCGCCGAGATCCGGCAGGATCCGCCGGATCGGCTGCAGCGCCGGCTCGGTGATCCGCGCGAGGAAGTCGCCGACGATGCCGACGAACCGGTTGCGCGCGTTGACGACGTTGAACTGGACCAGCCAGGTGAGGACGACCGCGACGATGAGCGCCCACACGTAGAGACCGATGAGGGTGTCGACGAGCTGCAACAACGAGCACATGCGGCGGTCTCCGGGCGGGCGTCATCGGTGAGGGTACCACGAGGCCGCGGACTATAACGCTTGGCGTCGCCTTCGCCAGACCCGGCAACATCCTTGACACTGGCTGTGCGCTCTAGGATACACCCGCGCCACGCCGGGCTGCAGACGTGGGGCCGTAGCTCAGTTGGGAGAGCGCTAGAATCGCACTCTAGAGGTCGTGGGTTCGAATCCCATCGGCTCCACCACCCCGGCGTTCTCGATCGCTCCAGCGGGTTCCGCGGAACACGCCCCAAACCGCCTTCGGACCTTGCCCGCAGCACCCGTCGCCCGCAAGCTCCGCGCGCCCCGCCTGATCGGTCTGGGCAGCTGGATCGCCGTCTCGGTGGCGTGCGGGCTCACGCTACCGATCTTGGCCGTGCTCACGGCCTTTCTCCGGCCTTCGGGGCTGGTCTGGGAGCACACGTTCGGCGTTCTCGTGCCGCGTTACCTGGCGACCACGCTGCAGCTGGGCGTCGGCGTCGTCGCGCTCGCGGTGCTGTTCGGCACGGGCGCCGCATGGCTCGTCTCGATGTGCCGCTTTCCGGGCCGCCGCGGCCTCGACATCCTGCTCGTCACGCCGCTGGCGCTGCCGGCCTACGTCCTCGCCTACGTCTACCTCGACCTGCTGGGGCCCGCCGGTCCCGTGCAGACCGCCGCGCGCAGCCGGCTCGGCGGCAACCTGCCGCTCGACGTGGCCTCGGTGGGGGGCGCTGCGGTGGTGCTGGCCGCCGCGCTCTTTCCGTACGTCTACATCCTCGCCCGCGGTGCCTTCGTCCAGCGCTCGGGCACCTTCTACGAGATCAGCCGCTCGCTCGGCGTCGGCGCCTGGGCGGGCTTCTGGCGCATCAGCCTGCCGCTCGCGCGCCCGGCCATCGTCGTCGGCGGCGCGCTGGTGCTGATGGAGACGCTCGCCGACTTCGGCGCGGTCTCGCTCTTGGGCGTCCAGACCTTCACGACCGGCATCTATCGCGCCTGGTTCTCGATGGGCGACCCGGTGGCCGCCGCCCGGCTCGGCGGGCTCTTGCTGGTGGGCGTGTTCGCCATCCTCGCCGTCGAGCGTCGCGCCCGCGCGGCCGCCAGCTACGCCGAGGCACGCACGCGGCGCGCCGGCGCCGTGTTCGAGCTCAAGGGCTGGCGGGCCGGGGCGGCGTTCGTATTCTGCCTCGTGCCGGTGCTCGTCGGCTTCGTCGTGCCGATCTTCCGCCTCGCGTGGCTCGCGGCCCAGCCCGAGGCGCTCCGCATGGTGGCGCAGCTCGGCCCCCTGGTGGCCAACAGCGTCGGCATCGGCCTCGTCACCGCGCTGCTCGCCGTCCTCCTCGCGCTGATGATGGCCTATGTCGCCCGGCAGGGGCGCTCGCGGGTCGGCCGTTGGAGCGTCCGTGCGGCCTCGGTCGGCTACGCCCTGCCCGGTCCGATCATCGCGGTCGGCGTGCTCGTGCCCTTGGCCACGCTCGACGGCTGGATCATCGACGGGGCGGCGCTGTTCGGGCTCGACCTCGGGCTGGTCCTCACGGGCACGGTCGCGGCGCTGATCTACGCCTACCTCGTCCGCTTCATGACCGTCGGCCTCGGCACCGTCGAGGCCGGCCTCGCCACGGTGCGGCCCGCGCTCGACGACGCCGCCGCGTCCCTCGGCGTCGGCTTCGCGCGCCGGCTGTGGCGGATCCACGTCCCGCTCGCCTGGCCCGCGCTGGCGAGCGCCTTCCTGCTCGTCGCCGTCGACGTCATCAAAGAGCTGCCGGTGACGCTGGTCCTGCGACCGTTCGACTTCAACACACTCGCGGTGCGCACCTTCGACCTCGCCCGCGACGAGCGCCTCGCCGAGGCGGCGCTGCCGGCGCTGGTGCTGGTCGGGCTCGGCCTGCTGCCCGTCGTGCTCTTGTTGCGCACGTTACGGGCGCGTAGCTGAGCAGCTCGGAGCAGCGAAAGGATCGCGCATGGACGTCACCAAGGAGCAGCTCATAGCGCTCGCCGCGTTCGACACGCCGACGCTCTGCAACGCGCTCGAGGTCGTCGATCCGGCCTGGCGCACGCGGGGCTTCACCACGCGGCCCTTCGCCGTCCTCGATCCGCGCCTCGAGCCCATGGTCGGCCTCGCCCGCACCGCGACGATCCGCGCGACGCACCTGCCCGACCGTGACGAGGCCGACGGCCGCGCCCGGCGGCTCAGGTGGTACGCGCGGGTCGCGGCCCAGACGCTGCCGACCATCGCCGTCATCCAGGACCTCGATCCGCAACCGGGGTTCGGCGCGTTCTGGGGCGAGGTCAACACCCACGTCCACCGCGGCCTCGGCTGCATCGGCGCCGTCACCAACGGCTCGATGCGCGATCTCGACGCCTGCGCACCCGGCTTCCAGCTGCTCGCCGGCGAGGTCGGCCCGAGCCACGCCTGCGTCCACCTCGTCGAGATGGGGGTCGCGGTGAACGTTCACGGCATGGTCGTGCGCGACGGCGATCTCGTCCATGCCGACCGTCACGGCGCCGTCGTCGTCCCGGCGCACGCGCTCGCCGCGTTGCCGGCGATCATCGACCGGCTCACGCGCCGGGAGAAGGTCCTGCTCGACGCCGCGAAGGCGCCGGGCTTCGACGTCGTGAAGCTCGAGGCGGCGATGGCGGAGGCGGCGAAGATTGCTTGACGACGGCCCCGAGCGGCGAAGGCCGCCGCGGCGGCCGCCACCTCGACCTGTTTCTTCCCGGTGGCGAACGCCGCCGGGATCGACGTGGTGGGGCTGGCGATCTTGGCGGCCTCGAACCTGCCGACCGCGTTCTTGACGTCGCGCTTGGGCTGGGCGCTCCTTTTTCTCGAGGGCGCGGCGCCGCCGGCGGTGGGCACGCTGGCGACCTCCTTGGGCGTGCTGTCCTGCAACGCGCTGCTCTTCGCCTACCCGCCGCTCGCCACCCGGCTGCCCGCGGCGAGCGGCGGGTGAGGCCGCCGTCAAATGTCAAGCAGAATTGACGCCCAAGTGTCAGGCAAAAATGACAATCGTGGCCGGTTTTCCCTTCCCTGCGCCGCGGCCTAGGGCTAATCTAACCCTGCGACGACATGGCGCGGCGGGGGCCTGCCGTCCCGGCGCACTCTCAACGCCAAGCTCCTGGAGAGGCATCATGGGGTATCCTATCGTTCGAATGTACGACAGCGAGGAGCGGGCGCGCGAAGCCGTGTCGAAGCTCCGCGACAACGGCTACTATGAGGACCGGGTCTTCATGGTGACACCCGCCGAGGGCGGCGGGGATCCGATGCAGGCCGTCATGGCGGGCCAGGCGATGGGCGACGAGGCCGCCTTCTTCGCCGAACGCGTACGGGCCGGCCGCAGCCTCGTCGTCTACGATTCGCTGCCCGGCACCGGCGGTCCGGCCGGCGAGATCATGGACAGCTGCGGCCCGGTCGATACCGACATGGCGCCGCCGGCGGCGCCCGATCCCTGGGGTCCGGGGGCGCCCTTCTCGGCGGCGCTGTATCTGCCGGTCCTCTCCGGGGGTGCCGCACCGTTCTCGCGGACGTTCGGCCTGCCGCTCTTGACGTACGGCCAGAGCACCTTCGGCACGCTGATGAACCCGCATTGGACCTTCTCGAAGAGCTTCGGCATGGCGCTCTTGTCGAAGGCCGCCGCGCCGCTGTCGTCGCTGTTGAACCTGCCGGCCCTCCTGCGCAACGCAGCACCCTTGTCGTCGATGACGGGCATGCCGCAGCTCTCGCGCTCGGCGGCCCCGCTTTCGTCGCTGCTCGGGCTGAAGCTGCTGACCAGCAACCCGGCGCCGCTGTCGACGGCCTGCCGCCTGCCGCTCCTGGCCGAGCCGCGCTGATCTCGCCCTGACGGCGGCGTGCCGGATCCGGCACGCCGCCGGGCTCCCCTCAGCTTTCTCCTGTCGAGGCGCCGTGCCGTTCCAGCGCGGCGTTTTCGCGCGTGCGCTCTTGCCGCAATTGTCAATCTTACCTGACAACTCGAAGTGACAAGTTTGCTTGACAGATGGCCCTGCAAGCTTGTAACACTGCCCATGCACCGGGCGTTCCCGAACCCTGGTCGACCAGGGGTCGGCCAGGCCGGGCGAAAGCCGAACTGGTCGGTCGGCGGTCGTCACGGCACGGCGGGGAGCATCCAGGTTGCGGAGACGCATGAGGCTGAGGTCGCCTGAGACCTCAATAGGTTCGGAGAAAACCACATGGCAGACTTAGACGATCCGGACCGGGTGTGGCCGACTGGGCTGACCATCCGGGAATCCGAAGAGCTCCACAAGCACGTGATCGACGGGGCGCGGGTGTTCTTCTTCCTTGCGCTGATCGCGCACATCCTGGCGGCCGCGTTTACGCCGTGGCTCGGGTAAGGAGTGAGTTATGAATCAAGGTAGGATCTGGTGCGTGGTGAACCCGACGGTCGGGTTGCCGCTCTTCCTCGGCGCCGTGGCCGTGATCGCCTTCACGGTGCACTTCGCCATTCTTCGCAACGTCGACTGGTTCAGCGCTTACTGGGCCGGATGACTTCTGCCCTCCCGTCACGAGATGAAGATCAAGGACGGGATGAGAATCAGGGGTAAGGCGGGAACGACCAGTCCCGCCGTCCCCGCCAAGGCCTGGGGAGGGTAGCGGCGACGTGGCTCGCCTCGGACAACGACTGGTGACGGCGTGGGTCTCGATGGGCCCGCGCTTCTTGCCGTTCGCCGACGTGGCGACGCCGGACCTTCCTCTGGTCCGCCTCGTCCGTCTCTCGCTCTTTCAGGTGTCGGTCGGCATGGCGCTGGTCCTGCTCGTCGGCACCCTCAACCGCGTCATGATCGTCGAGCTCGGCGTCGCCGCCTCGCTGGTCGGCCTCATGCTCGCGCTGCCGCTGCTCTTTGCGCCCTTCCGCGCGCTCATCGGCCACCGCTCCGACACCCATCGCTGCGCGCTCGGCTGGCGGCGGGTTCCCTTCATCTGGAAGGGGACGATGCTGCAGTTCGGCGGCTTCGCCATCATGCCCTTCGCGCTGCTGGTCCTCGCCGGCAAGGGCGACGGGCAGTGGGCGCCGATCTGGCTCGGCCCCGCCGGTGCCGCCCTCGCCTTCCTCTTGGTGGGAGCGGGTGTCCACGTCGTCCAGACCGCGGGCCTGGCCCTCGCCACCGACCTGACCCCGCCGGAATCGCACCCGAAGGTGGTCGGCCTGATGTATGTCATGCTGCTGTTGGGCATGATCCTGAGCGCGCTCGTCTTCGGCTGGGCGCTCACCGACTTCACGCCGGGCCGGCTGGTGCAGGTCATCCAGGGTGCGGCGGTGACGACCATCGTGCTGAACGGCATCGCGATGTGGAAGCAGGAGGCGCGACGACCGCCGCGCGGCGCCGCGCCGCGCGCGCCCGATCCGACCTTCGCCGAGAGCTGGGCGGCCTTCGCCGCCGGCGAGCGCACGATCCGCCGGCTGGTCGTCGTCGGCATCGGCACCATGGCTTTCGGCATGGCCGACATCCTGCTCGAGCCCTTCGGCGGCCAGGTGCTCGACTTCTCCGTCGCCTCGACGACCAAGCTCACGGCACTCTTCGCCTTGGGCGGGCTCACCGGCTTCGCGCTCGCGGGCCATGTCGTCGGCCGCGGTGCCGATCCCTACCGCACGGCGCTGCAGGGCGCGCTCGTGGGCCTGCCCGCCTTCGTCCTGGTGATGGCGGCCGCACCCTTGGGCCAGCCGGGCCTGTTCATCGCCGGCAACTTCCTGATCGGCCTCGGCGCCGCGCTCTTCGCCCACGGCACGCTCACGGCGACGATGAGCGCCGCCCCCAGGGGCCAGGCGGGGCTGGCCCTCGGCGCCTGGGGTGCGGTGCAGGCGACGGCGGCAGGTCTCGGCATGGCGCTGAGCGGGACCATGCGCGACGCCGTCAACCTGTGGCTCGGCGCCGGGAGCGGACCCTGGGGCCTCGACGGCGTCGCCAACGGCTACATCGCGGTCTACGCGCTCGAGATGACGCTCCTGCTGGTCGCCGTCGCCGCCACGCTGCCCCTGATCCGGCGGCGCAGCGCGCCCGTCGCCACGCCCTGAGGCCGCCCATGACGACGCTCACGATCCTCGAATATCCCGATCCGCGCTTGCGCGAGGCCGCCGCGCCGGTCGCCGTGTTCGACGACGGGTTGCGCCGGTTCGCCGACGCGCTCGTCGCGACCGTCTCGGCGACGACGGGGTTCGGCCTCTCGGCACCCCAGGTCGCCGACGGGCGGCGCGTCCTCGTCGTGCGCCTGCCCGACGATCCGGGCGGGCCGCAGGTCTACGTCAACCCGGTGATCGTCGGCCGCGGCGCCTTCGGGCTGGTCGAGGAGAGCTGCCTCTCGGTGCCGGGCGTCGTCGGCAACGTGGTGCGCGCCACCCAAGTCCGGGTTCGCGCCAGCGATCTCGAGGGCGCCGCCTTCGAGCGCGATCTCGAAGGGATGCACGCGGTGTGCCTGCAGCACGAGATCGACCACCTCGACGGCAAGCTGTTCGTCGACCGTCTCATGCCCTGGCGGCGTCTCGCCCTGCACATGGGCGCGCTCGCC
>CAYZSE010000015.1:24530-31908 GCA_964481035.1 uncultured Geminicoccaceae bacterium
GTCGACGGGTCGAGCAGGCGGTGCAGGTGGACGACGAAATAGCGCGTGCTGGCGTCGTCGACGGTCTGCTGCGCCTTGGCGCGCCACGCCTTCTCGGCCTCGGCGTAGCTCGGATAGAGGCCGACGATCTCGACCTTGGCGAGGTCCTTGAACTCGGTCCCGCGCGGGTCTCGAAGCTCACCGCCGAGGACGAGGTGGAGAAGCTGCTGCGCCATGGCTCGTGTCCCAGTCGTGTCGGCGCCTCGCTAGGCCACGGTCGCCGGCCTGTCCAGCCGGGCGGGACGCCGCCAGAAGGCGAGCGCGATGCCGGCGAACAGGAGCCCCAGGACCGCCGGCAGGCCCTGGGGCCCCGCAAGATCCATCGCCACGCCGGTCGCGGCCGGCCCGACGAGGCCGGCGACGCCCCACATGAGCGCGAACGCGGCGTTGCCGGCGAGCAGGAGGCCGCCCGTGAAGCGGTCGCCGAGCTCGATGAGCGCCACCGTGTAGACGCCGTAGGCGAGCCCGCCCCAGAGGAAGACGAGGAGCCAGAGCGCCGGGCCGGGTGTCGCCACGAGCGGCAGCGCCAGCGCGCCCGCCAAGGTGAGGGTCGTGCAGGTGCGCATCGCCGCGCGGCGCGACACGCGGTCCGCGAGCCAGCCGATCGGCACCTGCAAGAGGACGTTGCCGAGCGCCAGAGCGGTGATGGCGAGCTTGGCCGCATCGGCACCGGCGCCGATGCCGAGCATGTAGAGCGGCAGGAACGTCAAGACCGCCTGGTCGAAGGCGGCAGCTCCGCAGACGGCGAGCAGGAGCAAGGGCGCCAGCGGCAGGAATGCGCGCAGCGAGTGCCCGGTCTCGACGGCGATGGCCGGCAGCCGCGGCGCCGCGACCAGGACGAGCCCGGCGGTGGCGAGGGTGATCGCGATCGTCAGCACGAACGGGGCCGACCCGGCGGTGCCGGTCGCGAGCAGCAGGGCCGGGCCGATCGCGAAGCCGGCGCCGACGGCGGTCGCGTAGACCGCGAGCCAGCGCCCGCGCCGGGTCGGCGGGACGAGGAGGTTGAGCCAGGTCTCGCTCAACACGTAGAGGCCGTTGATGGCCATGCCGAGGAAGAACCGGGCGGCGAACCAGACCGCGAGGTCGCGGGTCGCCATGAGCACGGCCAGCGCGCCGACCAGCACGGCGCAGCAGGCGAGCGCCAGCCTCACCCCGCCGAGACGCTTGGCGAGGGGGGCGATCAGCGGGACCGCGGCGATGACCCCGACCGGCAGCATCGCGGCGTTGAGCCCGATGACCGTCCCGGCGTGCCCCTCCGCCTCGAGGATGAGCGCCAAGAGCGGATAGCTGACGCCCTGCTGCACGCCGAACACCGCCGCCATGGCGACGATGCCGAGAATGGCGCGCCGAGCGACGGGCGCGTCGGGTGAAGACGGCGGTGAGGTGGTCAAGCGGCGATCTTTCGGGCGTCGATGGTCCCCGCGGCCATAGCGCGTCGGCGCCTCCATCGCCAGGGCGCGCGCCGCGTCGAGCGCGCAGCCGAAGCCGCCGCTCGCCCGCCCCCGGGCGAGCGGCGGCTCAAGCCTCGGGCCCGCGACCACGCACCATGACGTAGGTGCCCGGGGCATCGCCGAGAGGTGCGAGCCCGCCGGCGTCGGGATCGCGCGCCGGGACCATCGGGCCGGCGTGGCGGCGCAGCCAGGCGAGCCAATCCGGCCACCAGGAGCCCGCGTGGCGCGTCGCCCCGGCGAGCCAATCCCCTTTCACGAAGGCGTCCTCGCGCGTCCAGTATCCGTACTTGCCGCGCTCAGGCGGGTTGACGACGCCCGCGACGTGGCCCGATCCGCCCAGCACGAAGCGCACGGGCCCGGCGAACTGCTCGACGACCGGCAGGCAGGATCGCCACGGCGCGATGTGGTCGTCCCGGGTCGCCAACGCGTAGGTCGGCACGGCGATCCGGCGGGTGTCGACGGGCGTGCCGAGGACCTCGAGCGTGCCCGGACGGGCGAAGGCGTTGTTCAGGTAGAAGCCCCGCAGATAGTCCGAGAGCATCGCCGCCGGCAGGCGCGTCGCATCCGCATTCCAATAGAGCAGGTCGAAGGCGGGCGGATCCACGCCCATGAGATAGCCGTCGATGAAGGCGGGCCAGATGAGATCGTTCTCGCGCAGGAGGGAGAACATGTCCGCGAGGTAGCGCCCCTCGAGGAAGCCGGTTTGCGCGGTGTGCGCCTCGAGGGCGGCCACCTGAGCCGGGTCGACGAACACGCCCATCTCGCCGACGTCGGCGAAATCGAAGAGCGTCGCCAGGAAGGTCGCGCTGGCGACCCGGTCGTCGCCACGCGCGGCCAGATGCGCGAGCAACGTCGCCACCAAGACGCCGCCGATACAAAAGCCCAAGACGTTGACCGCAGTCGTCCCCACCGCGGCTTCGATCGCCGCCAGCGCCGCCAACGGGCCCTCGCGCACGTAGTCCTCGAAGCGCCGGGCTGCCAGCTCGGCCGGCGGATCGACCCACGATATCAAGAACACCGTGAAGCCCTGGGCCACCGCGTGCCGGACGAAGCTGTTTCGTGGCTGCAGATCGAGAATATAATACTTGTTGATCCACGGTGGCACGAGCAACAGCGGCCGGGCGTGCACGTGCGCGGTCGTCGGCGCGTACTGGATGAGCTCGATCAGCTCGTTGCGGAAGATCACCCGGCCCGGCGTGATGGCGAGGTTGCGGCCGACCGCGAAGGCCCGCTCGTCGACGGTGCGCAGCGAGAGGCGGCCGGCGCCCCGCGCGAGATCTTCGGCGAGACGCTGCAACCCTTCGGCGAGGCTTCGTCCCTGCGTCTCATGCGCCCGCCTCAAGACCGCGGGATTGGTCAGGGCGAAGTTCGAGGGCGCCATGGCGCTGGCATATTGGCGGGCCATGAAGCGCAGCAGGCGGCGCGCCTCGGGTGTCAACTCGGCCTCGCCCACGAGGTCGTCCAGCCAGCGAGCCAGCAGCAGATGGGTTTGCTGCAGGTAGGTCCAAGTGCCGCCGTCGCGCCAAGCCGGATCCTTGAACCGGCGATCGCCCTCAACCTGAGCGAAGGGCGGCTCGAACGCGCCGCCGCCGCCAGCCTCGGCCACGGCATGCCACAGCGCCAGGCCATCGCGCCACAGCCGCGCCTGTGCCCTGATCGCCCGTCCGGGGTCGGCGATCAGCGCCAGCGCCAGCTCGGCGAACGCGCGCTGGACTTGCGCCGGCGGAAGCAACCTGAAGCTCGTGCAGGAGATCTCGGCGAGCTTCGCCTCGACGCCGGTGCCGAACAGGGCGGCAAGGCGCTCGGCAAAGGCCTCGGTCGGTGGCGTTGGGTCGAGTTGATCGGCCATGCTTGGTCGTTGTCCCAAAGCCCTCCTGGTTAGGCGGCGAGCGGCGCGCGCGCAAGCGGCACCCGGCGCCGACGGAGGCGTCCGTGCGGCGCATCCGTCTTTTGGTGAGAGACGGCGGACATCTTGCTGCTGACACGATGCCGGGGTTAGTATAGGAATACGAACCTAAACCCTTTCGGAGCATGACGTATGGCTACACCCGTTCATATCGGCTTCGTTCTCCCCGAGGAATACACGCCACTCGAGCTCTATCAGCAGAAGATCGCCGAGCTGGAAAAGCGGCTCGAAGCGGTCGAGGGCGCGGTCGATCCCAAGCTGGCGGCGCGCGTCGACGGCTTGGCCACGGATCTGCGCGTCGTCGAAGCCGATGTCGCCACGATCAAGCAGGAATACGTCACGCTCGCCGAGCATGAAAAGCTGGCCGGCGGCGTCGGCGACGTGACGACATCGATCTCGACGCTGCAGGACCAGATCGGCGGTTTCCGCTTCAACACGGGCGACGTCGCCGCCTTGACGGCGCGGGGTGCGCTCGACGTCAACGAAGTCTACGTCGTGGTCGACACGGCGGAGCGCCTGGCCGAACTGGCCGCAAACGACACCGGAGATCGCTCCTTCAACATCGTGTTCGGTGCCGCCTGACGCTTCCTCCTGATCCTCGATCGACGCGCGTGTGTCGCCGACCTGCGGCACACGCGCTTTTTTTGGCGGTGTCGGCTGCACGTCTGCGGATGCTCACCGCGCGGCCTTTCGCGCTTCCGATCCTCGCCACGGAGACCGGCGCGGGTTGACGCCGCCCGTCAAGCTGGTCAAGCCCGAGGTCCATCGCGATCGCAAGGAACGGGCCCGTCATGACCGCACCCAAGCCGTTGGCGCCGCAGGCGGAACGTTGTCGAGAGGAGCGGTCGTGGCACGGTCGCCTTCTGGCCGACGACTACGCCTGGTTGCGCGACACGGACTACCCCGACGTTCGCGACACCGACGTGCTAGCCTATCTCGACGCCGAGAACGCCTACGCCGACGCGGTCCTCGGACCGCAGCGGGAGTTCGTCGCCGAGCTGTTCCGCGAGCTCAAGGGGCGCATCAAGGAGGACGACGAGGCCGTGCCCTTTCCGCACGGGCCCTACCTCTACGGCTGGCGCTTCGCCCCTGGCGCGCAATACCGGCAATGGTACCGGCGACCGCGCACCGGCGGCGCCGAGGTCGTCGTCATCGACGAGCCGGCGTTGGCAGCGGGAACGTCCTATTTCAACCTCCGCAGCCATGCGCCCTCGCCCGACCACCGGCGCATCGCCTACAGCACGGATCGTGACGGCAGCGAGCGCTTCCTGATCGAGATCGTCGAGCCCGACAGCGGCCAGCAACTCGCCGACCGGCTGGCCAACACCTCGGGCACGCCCGTCTGGGCCGACGACGCGACCCTCTTCTACTGCGAGCTCAATGACCAGCTGCGGCCCTTTCGCGTCCGGCGTCATCGTCTCGGCACGGCGCAGGCGGACGACGCGATCGTCTTCCAGGAGGACGATCCCGGCTTCTTCGTCAGCATCGCCAAGACGCTGACCGCCGCCTTCGTCGTGATCGCCGCGGGCGACCACGTGACCTCGGAGCTGCGTCTCGTCGCGACGGCGGAGCCGACCGCGGCGCCGCGCCTTGTGGCCCCGCGGCGGGCCGGCCACCAGTACAGCCTGAGCCATCGGGGCGACCGCTTCCTCGTCGTCACCAACGACACGCACCGCAACTTCCGCCTCGTCACCGCCCCCGTCGACGAGCCGGGCGAAAGTTCCTGGGCTGAGGTCCTGCCCGGGCGCGACGACGTCTACCTCCTGGGCGTGGCGGGTTTTCGCGACTTCGTGGTCGTGATGACGCGCGAGCGCGGCCTCGTGCAGATCCGCCTCCACTACGACGACGGCCGCATCGTGCCCGTGGCCTGGCCCGAGGCGGCCTACGCCGCGGGGCTCGGCGCCAACATGGAGTATGCGGCAGATCGGCTGCGGCTGCGCTACAGCTCGATGGTGACGCCCGCCTCGGTGCTCGACTTCCATCCCGCGGACGGCCGCCTCGAGGTCCTCAAGGTCCAGGAGATCCCGAGCGGCTACGACCGGACGCGCTATCGCACCGAGCGCCTCGAGGCGACGGCCCCGGACGGCGCCAGGGTGCCGATCTCGCTCGTCCATCCGCGCGACTTTCCGCGCGACGGCACCGGGCCCCTCTTGCTCTACGGCTACGGCGCCTACGGCATGGGGCTCGATCCGAGCTTCGGCACGGCCCGTCTGTCGCTGCTCGATCGCGGCTTCGCCTACGCCATCGCTCACGTCCGAGGCGGCGACGAGCTCGGCCGCGGCTGGTACGAGGACGGCAAGCTGGAGAACAAGACCAACAGCTTCACCGACTTCATCGCCTGCGCCGAGCATCTCGTCGGCCAGGGGTGGACCGCGCCGGGCCGGATCGCGATCGAGGGCGGCTCGGCCGGGGGCATGCTCGTGGGTGCGGTGCTGAACCGCCGCCCCGAGCTCTGGGGCTGCGCGCTGGCGCTCGTGCCCTTCGTCGACGTCCTCAACACCATGCTCGACGCCAGCCTGCCGTTGACCCCGATCGAGTGGCCCGAATGGGGCAACCCGATCGAGGACGCCCGCGCCTTCGACCGCATCCGTGGCTACTGCCCCTACTCCAACGTCGCGGCCCAGCCCTATCCGCCGATCTTCGTGCGCGCCGGCCTGAGCGATCCCCGCGTCACCTATTGGGAGCCGGCCAAGTGGGTCGCCAAGCTCCGCGCCACCAAGACAGACGACAACCCGCTCGTCCTGCGCACCAACATGGACGCCGGCCACTTCGGCGCCTCGGGCCGCTACGACGAGCTGCGGGAGCGGGCGGAGGAGTTCGCCTTCCTGGTGCGCCTGCTGGCGCCGTGAGCCCGCGTCGATGCTGATCGAGGTCGTCGCGGCCAAGCGCTCGGCGCACCACGCCTTTTTGCTCTGGCTCGGTGACAACTACCCGCGCAGCCTCGTCTTCTACAACAACGTCTGGCCGTCGGTGCCGCCGCGGCTCGCCGAGCGCCGGATCGTCCACGCCTCTCTGTCCGAGATCGACGCGATCCACGGGCGCGACCTTCTCCAGGTCTTGCGCGAGGTCGGCGCGCCGGTGCTCGTCAACTTCGAAGGCCGCTCCTTGGCCAGCATCGACTGGTGGGAGGAGCGCTACCTGCGGGAGGGGGCGGGCGAGGTGCGCCGGCTTCTCTTCCTTCGCGACCCCTTGAGCAACGTCGCCTCGCTGGCGGCGCGGGTGCAGCGACCGACCGGACGGGCCGTCGCGGGGATCTTCGCGCAGATCCTGGCGATGCAGTCCTACATCGAAGCGGCGCTCGCCGCGCCGAAGGCCGGGGCTCGCACGGTCGTGCCGCTGGTCACCTGGCAGGAGGATGCGAGCTTTCGGATGGAGCTCGCCGGTGAGCTCGGCCTGTGCGCGAGCGAGCTGCCGCGCACGGTGAGCCTCTACGGCGGCGGCAGTTCGTTCGCCCAGCAGAGCTTCGCGGATGCGGGCGAGCGGCGCGCCCTCTATCGCCGCTGGACAGCCGCGCTGGACGAGCCGCTCTTTCTCGCCCCGTTCACCGACGCGGCCTTCGTCGCCGCCGCGCGCGCCTATGTCGAGCGAATCGGCCACGGGCTGGACGTCACGGCTGCGGACCTCGAGCGGGTCGTTTCGGCCGCCCGCGCCGAGCCGGCGGCGGACCGGCTCCGCCGCCGCACGCTGGTGCCGCTGCGCCGAGCGCGCCATCACCTCGAGCAGCTCGAGCGTGAGCCGCGACGGCCGGTGCGCGAGTGGCTGCGCCTGCGCTCGAAGTTCGCCATGCTGGCGGCGCGCGTCGGGTAGCGTGCCTCGCGATCGGCGGCGGCGCCACTGGTCCGGCCGGAACGCTCGGATCCCGGGCGTTCGGATCGGTGGGCACACCAGCGCAAAGACTTGGTGGTGCGCAAGACGGTCAACGGAAGGATGCTTCCGTTGAATTCGCACCCCTGGAGCGTTGCCTGCAATGATTGAGTCGATT
>CAYZSE010000016.1:0-9395 GCA_964481035.1 uncultured Geminicoccaceae bacterium
ACTATTACGAGAAGAACCCGGCCCGCTATCGCTTCTACCGCTGGAACTGCGGCCGCAACGCAACCGTGCGCGAGATCTGGGGCGATGCCGCCTACGCCGGGATCCCCGGCATCGATTGATCGAGGTCTACAGTTGCAAATCCCTTTAAATCTATGCGACTATTGCAGTGCAGAGATCGATCGGGAGTCCTCGCCATGCCGCTCTTGGAATTCTCGCGTTGTGCCATCCGGCTGGTCGGCACCCCGGTCGAGTGGAAGACCCGCCTCGCCCATCTTCTCGGTGTCACCAGCGACCAGATCGACGCCTGGGCCGCCGGCCGCGCGCCGATCCCCGATGCGATTCGCCGCCGGCTGGCGATGTCGACCGACGGACACGACGACAGCGCGACGATCGCCGACGAATGGATCCGCGGCCGCGGCTTGGCGCCGACCAACACCGGGCCGCACGACTTTCTCCTCCATGCGCACGCCCCGCGCTTCCTCGCGCCGCTCGTCGAGGACGGCGCCGACGATGACGACCGTGCATGGTGCCGTCGTGCCGTCCGGCTCGACGAGCAGACCTGGTTGGGCGAAGTCGTCTGGCTCGACCCCGAGCCCGGCCCCGATGAGATCCGCCACCTGATGGCCGCTGCCGCCGATGCCTTGGCGGCCGATGCGGGTCATGGCTGACACCGAGGCCGGACACACGCGCATCGCGGTGAGCTCGCGCGGCGACCGCAGGCGCAGCATCGGGTCGACGCCGTCGGCCGAATCGCCGGGCCGCCCGTTGAGCAGGCAACCGGCCCCGCCCCGCGTCAGGCGAGTACCGGCAAGACGTGCTCGAGCCGGGCGCGCAGGTGCTCGTGCTGCTTCGGCAGCTTGAGGTTGGTACCCAAATCCGCCGCGGCCTCGTCCACGGTGAAGCCGGGGCCTTCGGTCGCCACCTCGAACAGCACCCCGCCCGGGCTCTTGAAGTAGATGCTGCGGAAGTAGTCACGGTCGACCACCGGCGTCACCTGTACGCCCGCCTCCAGGAGACGACGGCGCACGTGGCGCTGCGCGTCGTCGTCGGGCACCGAGAACGCCACGTGGTGGACCCTGCCCACGCCTTGGCTTGCCGCGCCCTCGCTCGTGACGACATCGACGAACGGCGCGGCGCTGCCCGCCGGCGCTTCGAAGCGCTGCCGGGCGCCCTTTCGAGGACCGGCCGCATAGTCGAGCAGCCCCGTGAGCAGTTCGGCCGTTGCCCGCGGCTCGCGCAACGACAGCGTCACGCCTTGGAGGCCCCGTAGCGCGACAGCGGACGCGAAGCCCTCCGGTGTCCAGGGCTCACGGGCATCGGCCGGCGCCTCGACGAGGGCGAGAGCGAGCCCGTCGGGATCGACGAAGGTCAAGACGGGTGCGCCGAATCGAGATGCCCGCCGAGTGGAAGGGCCGTGCGCCGCGAGATGCCGGGCCCACCAGTCGAGGCTGCCCTCGGGCACGGCGAAGGCGATCTCGGCGACCTCTCCGGCGCCGCGGCTGCCTTGCGGCAGTTGCTCCCACGGGAAGAAGGTCATTGCCGAGCCGGGCCGGCCGAGAGCATCGCCGTAATAGAGGTGATAGGTGCCGGGGTCGTCGAAGTTGACGGTCTTCTTGACGAAACGCAGACCGAGGACGTCGCGCCAGAAGGCGAGATTGGTGCGCGCCGAGCCGCTGATCGCGGTGACGTGGTGCAGACCGTGAACCTGGGACATGGGCCTTCCTCCTCGCTCGTCCCCCATGTGGGCGAGCACAGCCAGCCGGGCAATCGGCGACGTCGGACGGAGTTCGTTTCCCTGCGCGCGACATTCCCCCGGGAACCGCGGCCGCGAACGCGTTGCGCGCAGGGCGTCGCTCGCCTAGTGCTTCGGTGGCGAGGCGCGGCATCCGAGCGTTCGGCTCGATGTCGTCGCCAGATCGAGGATGGCGCCGCGCGGGCCGTTCGACGAGCCGATACCCGCGTCGAACGTCGCCCAGGCGGGCGGCCTCGACTCCCGTCGGAGACGCCGGCATGCATCTGCTTCCCTGGGTGGCCTTGGGCGGCGCGATCGGAGCGAGCCTGCGTCATCTCTTGAGCGTCGCCAGCGTCGTGCTCTTCGGCGAGGCGTTCCCGTGGGGGACCTTGGCGTGCAACGTCCTCGGCTCGTTGGCGATCGGCTGGCTGGCGCCGCAACTGGCCCACGACACCGCCCGCGCCTTTCTCATGATCGGCGTGCTCGGCGGTTTCACCACCTTCTCGTCGTTCAGCCTGCAGAGCTTGGAGCTGGCGCAGCAGGGGCACCATGGCCTCGCCGCGCTCTACGTCACCGGCTCGCTCGCCGGCTGCCTCGCTGCCACCGCCCTCGGCTTCGCCATTGCCACCGGCCGCTGAGCTCGGCCCGAGCGCAATCGCGATCACCTGCTCGCCCGCGGCATCGACGGCGGGCAGCCCCCGCCCGAGGTCTCCCGCGTCCGCCGCGCTTGACCGCGCCACCAGATCCGCCACAGCTACCACTGCTCGGGGACGCCGCTCGTGACGGTCCAGCCCGAGGGCGACACGACCGCAGGCCGAGGTTCCGTTCCGTATCACCCGAGCACCCACGCCCATGCTGATGACCGCCGGCGCTCGGCGACGTCGCCCACCCCGTCGACGGCGGGTGCGGGATCCGCACCACACGACCAACCGGCGAACAAGGAGAGACCCGTGAAGACAACACTCTGGCTCACGACTGCCGCGCTGGCCGCCGCCGCGCCCGCTCTGGCCGAAGACCTCTCGGTGGTCGGCAGCTGGTCGAGCCTGCCGCTGCACGACGAGTACGAGGCGCCCTTCTGGACCGGAACCCTTCCGGAGGCGTCGGGAGGCGACATCGAGGTGGCCTTGACCACCCACGACCAGATGAACCTCGGCGTCGGCGATGTCTTCCGGCTTCTGGGCGACGGCGTCTACGACGTGGCGATGACCGTCGCGGATTACGCCGTCGCCGACGCGCCCGAGCTCGAGGGTCTCGACGTGCCGCTGCTGGCGCTGACGGCGGACGAGGCGCGGGCGATGGTCGACGCCGCACGGCCGATGGTCGAAGACATCTTCAACGCGCGCTTCAACAGCCATGTCCTGGCCATCGCGCCCTATCCGCCCCAGGTGGTTTTCTGCAACCACGAGATCGCCGGGCTCGAAGATCTCCAGGGCCTCAAGATCCGGGCATCGGGCCGCATGACCGCCAAGTTCCTGGAGGCGCTGGGCGCCGAGGGCGTCAATGTCGGCTTCGCCGAAGTGCCCGGGGCGCTGCAGAAGGGCGTCGTCGACTGCGCCGTCACCGGGGCCGGCTCGGGCTACAGCGCCGGCTGGTGGGAAGTGTCGACCCATCTGCTGCCGATCCCCCTGGGCGGCTGGGATTCGGTGGTCACCGCGATCAACCTCGACAAGTGGAACAGCCTCGATGGCGCGACACAAGCGCTGATCGAAAGCGAGATTGCCACCGCCTTCGAGGACCCCGCCTGGGCGGCAGCGCAGGGGGCTCTGGAGAACGACCTCGCGTGCCTGACCGGCAACGGCGAATGCGCCTCGGGCGAGGCCCGTGCGATGACGCTGGTCGAGGCGAGCGACGAGGACTTCGCCCGCGCGCGCAGCATCCTGGAGACCGAGGTGCTGCCGGCATGGGCCGAACGCGCCGGCGCCGACTGGGCCGCCCGCTGGAACACCTCCGTCGGCCGCGTCGTCGGCGTGACCGTCTCCGGCAATTGAGGCGAGAGGGAGGACCCGAGACATGGCGGGCACCCTGCTCGACCGGCTGCGATGGCTGAACAGGGCGGTGGCGATGCTGATCGGCGTCGTCCTGCTCGCCTGCGCGGCCTTCGTTCTGGCCGACATCATCCTGCGCCAGCTCGGGTCCTCCCTCGGCGGCACCGACGAGATCAGCGGCTATGTCATGGCCATCGTCACCTCCTGGGGCATGGGGTTTGCCCTGCTCGAGCTGAGCCATGTCAGGATCGACGTCCTGCGTGGAAGGGTGGGCGCGCCGGGCCGAACCGTGTTCGATCTCTGCTCGATGACCGTGCTGTCGGCGACCATCACCTTGATCGCCTTCCGCTGCTGGCCCGTCGTCGAACGGTCGCTCGCCAATGGTTCCCGCGCCAACACGCCTCTGGAGACCCCGCTGGCCTTGGTGCAGATCCCCTGGTTCGCCGGCTGGATCTGGTTTGCCGTCGTCGCCTGGCTCACCCTGATCGCCGCCCTCGTCCTGGTGCTCCGCGGTGAGCTCGAGCGGAGCGAGGCCGCGATCGGCGTCTTCAGCGAAGTGGAGACGCGGCGATGATCGCCTACGTTTGCGTTGCCCTCCTGGCGCTGCTGACGCTCTCCATTCCCGTCGGCATCGTGCTCTTCCTGCTCGGGCTCGGCGTCGACGTGTTCTTCAGCCCCTTTCCGCTGACCAAGGGCTTGGGTAACCTCGTCTGGTCGACGTCGAACAACGCCACCCTCATCGCCATTCCCTTCTTCGTGCTGCTGGGCGAAATCCTGGTGCGGTCGGGTATCGCGGCCCGCACCTACGCGGCGCTGGATCGCTGGGTGTCGTGGCTCCCCGGCGGCTTGGTCCATGCCAACATCGCCACGGCGACGATGTTCTCGGCCACGTCGGGATCGTCGGTGGCGACCGCGGCGACCGTCGCCACCGTGGCCATGCCCCAAGCCGAGAAGCTCGGCTACGACCCCAAGCTGTTCTCGGGCGCCATCGCCGCCGGTGGCACGCTGGGCATCATGATCCCCCCGTCGATCAACCTGATCGTCTACGGCTTCTTGACGCAATCCTCGATCCCGCAACTGTTCTTGGCCGGCTTGATACCCGGCATCCTCCTGGCGCTCGGCTTCATGGCGATCACGGTGCTGATCTGCGCCGTCCGGCCTCAGCTCGGCGGCACGCGGCGGGTCTTCCCCCTCTCCGACATGCTGCGCGCGGCGCTGGAGCTGATCCCGATCATCCTGCTCTTCACCGTCATCATCGGCACGATCTACAAAGGCTGGGCCACGCCCACCGAGGCGGCCGCCGTCGGTGTGGCCGGGGCCATCGCCATTGCCGCGATCTTCGGCGGCGTCACGCTCGAGATGATCGCCCGAAGCGCGATCGGCACCGTGAAGATCACGTCGATGATCATGCTCGTCGTGCTCGGAGCGTCGTTTCTCAACTTCACGCTCGCGTCGGCCGGGATCGGCCGTGAGCTCAGCGCTTTTCTCGAAGGGCTCGGTCTCTCACCGCTCTCGACCATCTTCGTGGTCGTCGGCATCTACGTCGTCCTCGGCTTCTTCATCGAGACCCTGTCGCTGATGGTGGTCACGATCCCGATCATCGTGCCGCTGGTGGTGGCACAGGGCTATGATCCGATCTGGTTCGGCATCTTGATGATCGTGCTGATCGAGATGGCGCTGATCACGCCGCCCGTCGGTCTCAACCTCTACGTCGTGCAAGGTGCCCGACAAAGCGGCCGCCTGGGTGAGGTGATGCTGGGTGCGGTGCCCTACGTGATGGCGATGCTCACCATGGCCTTGGCACTCATCGCCTTCCCGCAGCTCGCGCTCTTCCTGCCCGCGGCGCTGCAATAGGCGCCGGCCACGACCCGCGAATGACCGTCGACATCGCCATCGACCCGCCGTGCGCGGCTGGGCTCCGGCCGGGCCGGCCTCAGTTCCCGCCGACGGCGGCCAGGTTGTAGGGCAAGAGGTAGGCGATGAAGACGGCGGCGAAGATGGCACTCGTGATGACGCCGCTGATGCTTGCGCCGAGCGCGTGCGGCAGCACCACGACCCCCGGGCCGACCGACTTCTGCGCGACCTTGGCGACGGTCGGCACGCAGCTGACGCCGGCGATCCCGATGACCGGGTTGTACTTGCCCTTGTGCCACCACCAGAGCACGTAGCCGCCGGCGATGCCGCCGATGCCGGAGATGGTGAGCGCCAGGATGCCCAGGACGAGCAGCTTCAAGACCACGGGCTCGAGAATGATCGAGGCCTCGCACAGCGCCCCCAACAAGAGACCCAAGAAGAAGGTCGCACCGTACAGCACCGTCTGCGAGAAGAGCTCGATGTAGTAGCTGATCCCGCTCTCGCGGATGATGACGCCGAGGAAAACCGAGATGATGATCGGCGAGGCCACCGGCAAGAGCAGGCTCAACAGGACGCAGGCGACGACGGCGAAGACCATCTTCTCGTTGGAGGTGATCTCGCGCCGCTTCTCGACCGGCATCGGGATGGCGCGCAGACGGGCGGGCACCAGAGCCTTGATCAGGTAGGGATAGCCGCCGTAGGTCAGCCCCAGATAGAGGTAGGCGACGACCGTGATCGGCACGAACAGCTGCGGCGCGAGCTGCAGCGACGCGAAGAGGACCATCGGGCCGTCGGCGCCGCCGATGGTGGCGAGCGCCGCGCCCTCGCCCGGGGCGAGGCCCAAGAGGATGGCCAGCGGAAAGATGGCGACCGTGCCGAGTTCGGCGCAGAGCGCGATGAACATCGACTGGAAGGGGCGCTGCATCACGAAGCCGACGTCGAGCAGGGTGCCGACACCCATCAGCACCAGGCAGGCGATGAGGCCGTTCGAGAACATGAAGTTGTAGATCGGCTGCAACCAGTTGATCTGCAGCACCCGCATCAGCGCGTCCGGATCATCCGCCAACGGCGCGATGAACAGCGTCCCGGGCAAGCCCTCGGTCTGCCCCGGCACCAGCATTCCGCTGGCGGGGTCGTAGGTATAGAAGAACATGACGGCGGCGTTCACCGTCGCCATGCCCAGCCCCATCGGAATCATCAAGAGCGCTTCCAGCACGCCCTTGCGGCCGAGGTAGATCAGTAAGAGACCGAAGCCGATCAGGCACAGCCTGCCCACCGCCGTCACCGGGTCGTGCTGCAGCCCTGCGATCAGGGTACTGACGCCCTGAAAGAGGTCGAGAATGCTGAAGCTGTCCATGGGGCCCGCCGTCAGGTGATGCGCAGGAGGCGTTGCCCTGCCTCGACCGGATCGCCCGGCGCGACGGCGATGTCACCGACCGTGCCGGCCCGCGTGGCCAACACCTCGGTCACCATTTTCATCGCCTCGACGGCCACGAGCTTGTCGCCCTCGGCGACTTGCTGACCGGCGGCCACGTGCACCGTCTTGACGACACCCGCCAGGGGCGCGACCTCATCGCCGGGCCCGGCGTCGGCGAGCGGCGCCGGCGCAGCGCCGGCCGGCCCCGCGGCCGGCGCCGGCTCAGCAGGCTGCACCTTCATGCTGCCGGGCTCGGGGTAGAGCCGCTGCTCGCCGTCGGCGGTGATGTCTTCGACCGTCACCACGTAGGCCTTGCCTTCGATGGTGATGCGGAACGTCTTTTCCATGGGCGTGGCCTCTGGTGTCGGTGCGCGAGAGAGGTGAGGTCAGCGGCGGCGCGGTTGATGCGAGCCGTGATGCAGGGTCCGAGCGGTCGCCGTCCAGCCGTAGCTCGGCCCCTTGGGTTCGATGCGAACGACGCGATGGGCTCCGGTCATCGCCGCCACGGCGGCCGCGATCGCCTGGACGTGGTGCGCGGGAAGGCCGGTCACCGCCGCGTCCGCGGCCGCTGCCGGCTGCAGCTTCAAGGCGGCCGCGGTCCTTTCCGCCTGGCGGGAGAGGGTCATGACGATGACCTTGATGACCACCGCCACCAGCAACGACACGACGATCACGATCGCGTAGATGACGGCGATGTCGATCAACGAGGTGGCGAACGAGTACTCCATGGGAGCCTTCCTGCGGTCGCGGGTGGAACGGGTGCGGGGCGCTCAGAGCGGGATGTCGCCGTGCTTCTTGGCCGGGCGGAGTTCGCGCTTCGGCAAGAGCTTGCGCAGGGCGAGCGCCAGTGTGGGGCGGGTCTCGCCGGGCTCGATCACGTCGGTGATGTAGCCGCGCGCCGCGGCCAGGTAGGGCGAGGCGAACTGTTCGCGGTACTCGGCGGCGAGCTCGGCCGCGCGGGCCCGGCGGTCGTCGGCGTCCTTCAGCTCGTTGCGATAGAGGATGTTGACGGCCCCCTCGGCGCCCATCACCGCGATCTCGGCCCCGGGCCAGGCGAACACCGCGTCCGCGCCCATCTCCTGCGAGCACATGGCGAGGTACGAGCCGCCATAGGCCTTGCGCAGGATGATGGTGATCTTCGGCACGGTGGCCGAGGCGTAGGTGTAGAGCAGCTTGGCGCCGTGCCGGATGATGCCGCCGCGCTCCTGCTCGATCCCGGGCAGAAAGCCCGGCACGTCGACGAGGGTGACCAGCGGGATGTTGAAGGCGTTGCAAAAGCGGATGAAGCGCGCGCCTTTGTCGGAGGCGTCGATGTCGAGCGCGCCCGCCTTGACCTTCGATTGATTGGCCAGGAGCCCGACGACGACACCCTGGATACGTCCGAAGCCGACCACCAGGTTGCCGGCCCAGCGCGCATGCACCTCCAAGAACGCGCCGTCGTCGAGCACCCGGCGGATGATGGGCTGCACGTCCATCGGCTCGCTGGACGTCTCGGGCAGCAGCGCCGCCATCGCCTCGTCCGGGGACAGGTCGAGCTCCGCCGCGAGCGCGTGCGGCGGATCCTCGCTGTTGTTGGCGGGCACGTAGCTCAACAGCTGCTTGGTGATTCGAATGGCGTCGCGGTCGTCGGCGGCGACGAAATGGACGTTGCCGCTCACCGACGCGTGCATCGCCGCGCTGCCGACCTCGTCGAGGCTGGTGGTGCGGCCCGTCACCGATTTAATGACTTCCGGGCCGGTGATGAACATGTGGGCATTCTTCTCCGTCATGATGATGAAGTCCATCAAGGCCGGCGAATAGGAAGCACCGCCGGCGCACGGCCCGGCGATCACCGCGATCTGCGGCACGACGCCCGAGAGCAGGACGTTCTGGTAGAAGACCTCGCCATAGCCGGACAGGGCGTCGACGGCTTCTTGGATGCGGGCGCCGGCGGAGTCCTTGAAGGCGACGACGGGGCAGCCGATTTTCAACGCGAGCTGCATCGACTGGACGATCTTCTTGGCGTGCATCTTGCCCAAGGTGCCGCCCATGACGGTGAAGTCCTGGCTGATCGCCGCGACCACCCGATCGCCGACATAGCCGGTGCCGACGACCACCCCATCGGCGGGCAGCTCCTTGCCGGCGAGGCCGAAGAAGCGCGCGTCGTGCGCGGCGTGCGTGCCGATCTCCTGGAAGGTGTCGTGCTCGAAGAGCTGCTCGAGCCGCTCACGCACCCCGAGCAGGCCTTTGCCGTGCCGCTCTTGAAGCTTCTTCGCGCCACCACCGGCAACGACCTTGGCGCGCTTCTCGCGCAGCAGCTCGAGTTGCTTCGTCGACAGCATCGGCATGGCCCCCTTGCGCCTTGTATCCCCCGAAGTCGCCCGGCGCGCGACGATCTCGAAGCCAGCTCGATCCTATCGCCCCCGCC
>CAYZSE010000016.1:9495-31623 GCA_964481035.1 uncultured Geminicoccaceae bacterium
GAAGTCGCCCGGCGCGCGACGATCTCGAAGCCAGCTCGATCCTATCGCCCCCGCCGGGCTCGGCTAGGGCGCATTTTGGTAGAGGGGTGCCCGGCCGAGGGGGTGCCGAGCCGCGCCGTCGACGCGTGGGCGGCTCAGCGCTGCTGGTAGACGCCTTGGCGACGGCGCAGCGCCACCTGCTGCTCGGAGACCCGCAGGGCGTCGTTGAGCGTGCGGGTGCCGCCGGCCTCGAGCAGGGCGACGAGCCGCAAGAAGACGTGCGCGGTCGCGAGCGCGTCGCCGAGAGCCGTGTGGCGGTCGCGCTCGGGCAAGGTGACGCCGAAGCGCTCGGCGAGGGCGTCGAGGGTGAGGCTCGCACCCGGCCCGAAGACGTGCGCGGCGAGCAGCACCGTGTCGAGCACGGGCTGGCCGAAGGTCACCCCGAGCGTCCGCTGCCGCTTGGTGAGAAAGCTCATGTCGAAGGCGGCGTTGTGGGCGACCAGCACGCTGTCGCCGACGAAGGCGTGAAAGCGCGGCACCGCGACGGCGACGGGATCGGCATCGGCGACGTCGGCGTCGCCGATGCCGTGGATGCGGGTCGAAGCCGCCGGGATGCGCCGGCCGGGATGGACGAGCCGATCGAAAACCTCGCCCCGCAGCACACGGCCGTTGACGATGCGCACGCCGCCGATCTGAACGATCTCGTCGTCACGCTGGGGCTCGAGCCCCGTCGTCTCCGTGTCGAAGACGACATAGTTGAGCTCGCGCAAGCCGGCGTCGGCCAGAGCCGAGCGTGTCGGCCGCGCGAACAGGTCGAAATCGTAGAACTCGGGCCGCGCCGAGAGCGTCGGCGCGATCTTGCCCGGCTCGCGGCCGGCGGCCTGGGCACGGGGCAGCGGCAGCCGCAGCGCCGCCTCGCCACCACGCCGCACGCACCACATCTCGGCGCGGTGGCGATCAAGGACCTCGCGACCGGTGAGCCCGGCGAGCCCGTCGCCGAGGGGCTCGTGGAGCCACGCGGCGAGGCGATCGTCGCGCACGGGCTCGCCGAGCCAGACGAGGTCGAGCAGCACGCGCCCGGAGGTCGCCCGCATGTCCACCAGCACCTGGCGGGTGACCTCCGCGGTCGCCAGCCGCTTGATGACGTGGGCCAACAGAGCCAGCATCGAGGGGCTGTCGCAACGCACCCAGAGGTTGGCCGGGATGGTCGCGGTGTTCAGCGCGCAGACCGACGCCACCCGGTCGCCGAGAAAGGCGATCAGCGTCGAGGCGTAGATCGGCGAGGTCGGCCACGGGTTCATGCGCGCGTCACGGCCGATCTCGTCGAGGGTGTCGAGCGTGCTCGTCGCGGCGTCCCGCTCGCGGGCCAATGCCGCCTTCAGCTCGGCCCGTTCCCGCTCGCTCGGCGGCGGCGATCCCAGCGCCACCTCCATCAGCGCGGCGAGGCCGGTGAACCGCCGCCGCAGCGCCTCCGCCGTGGCGTGCAGCGAGCTTTCGCGCTCGGCCGCGACCGTGATCTCCTCGGTGACGTCGTCGAAGGCCACGACGTAGCCGACCGGGGCCAACGCCGCCTCGTCGAGGGTCAGCGCCACCCGAGCCTTCAAGGTGAGCCCGCTGTGGCGGGTCGGCGCCACCGCCATCGCCGTCAACCCGTCGGGATGATCGCTCCAGCGGTCCTCGACGAAGCGGCGGCGCAGGCGCTCGACGGCGAAGCGGAACGGCTCGCCCGCCACCAGCGCGAAGAACGGCCGGCCGAGCCCGACCTCGCCGGCTTCGTGCAGGATCTGCACCGCGCGCTGGTTGTAGAGCAGGATCTCGTGCTCGAGATTGCAGATGATGACGCCTTCCTGGAGGTCGCGGAGCACCGCTTCGAGCCGGGCCCGCTGGCGGTGGGCCTCGGCGGTGGCGGCGCGCACCTTCGTCTCGGTCTGCGCGCGGGCCTCGGCGAGGGCGTGGGTGACCTCGGCGACCGCAGGCGCGAGAAAGCCCAGATAGCGACCCTGGCGACCCAGCCCGTCACCGCGGGCGCCGCCGTGGACCACGGCGCGGACGTCCTGGCCGATCGCCGTGATCGGCTTGGCGAGGTGTTCGTCGAACTGCAGCCAGACCCAGACGACGAGCCCGGTAATGGCGAACCCGGCACCGCCGAAGGCGAGGACCAGCGTCGAGGTGGCGGCGGCCTCCAGCCGGCTCGACGTCAAGAGAAAGCCGGCGGCGAGCACGACGACGGCGCCGGCGGCGATCAACGCGAAGAAGAGAAAGATGCGAAGCCGCAGGCTCCAGCGTTCCACCGCCTATACCCGTGCGGGCAGGAGCACATCCTCCAGGGTCTGCTTGAGCGCGGCGACGCCGAACGGCTTCGCCAGGTAGCCGTCGGCGCCGGCGGCATGACCCCGCTCGCGCTCGTCGGGACGCGCCCGCGCGCTCACCATGACGACCTTCAGCTCCGGCACCCCGGGCCGGTCCTTGAGGCGACGGCAAAAGGCGTAGCCGTCGGTCTCGTCGAGCACGATGTCCAGGACCACGACGTCGGGCGGCGCCGCGTCGACCTGCGCCAGTGCAGCGTCCGCGTCGGCGACACTCGTCACCCGGAACCCTTCTGAACTCAACAGACGTTCCAAGCAGAACCGAATGACCGGGTCGTCATCGACGACGAGTATGGCTCGCGATGTCATACGCGCCTCCCTGTACGAGGCTATTTTCCCTTGTAAGGTCGTATTTAGCGCAAAGTCGGTCTTTTGTCTGCGAGCGAAAGGTGGGGCTGGCCTCAATCGGAAGGCTCGCGTCCCGCGCGCTCGCACACGGCCTGCCGGATCGGATCGTCCGCCGCGACCTCCACCCAGGGTGCGCCGACAGGGGCACCTTCGGCATCGATCCCGGCCTCGGCGAAGAGGTCCGCGCGCCGCGGCTCGGTGCAGTCGTAGAGCTGCTCGACCTTGGCCGAGCCTTGGAAGCGGTCGACGAACCAGACATCCGCGCGGGCGCGATCACCAGCGACCGACTCGACGCTCGCCCCGTCCACCGCGATGAAGCGCACGACCTGCGGCTGCACGAGCGTCCAGGGTTGCCACCAGGCCTGGCGGCGGAAGGTCTCGATCACCTCCACTCGGTCGCTGAGCTGGCCGGAGACGCGCTCGAACCACGTCTGCTCCATGAGAATGTGGAAGGCGAGCATGGTGGCGCCACCGACGGCCGGCGGCAGCCAACGCGGTGCCTTGCGGCCGACCAGGCGGTAGCCGAGCATGACCATCCCGGCCATGGCGAAGCCGAGGACGATCGTGCCGATGAGCAGAAAGGCGCTCATCGCGTTCAGCCGGCGCTGCGGGCGTGGCCGAGGGCCGACTGCAGCGACTTGATGACGCCGAAGGCGTCCTTGAGGTGGCCACGCTCGAGCGCCGACAGGCTCGACGGCGCCATGAAGTTGTCGGGCTTCTGCCCGGCCTTGATCTGCTTCGCTTGATGCTCCAGCCGGACCCGCGCGATCACGTCGTAGGCATCGACGAGGTCGTCCGCGCCCGATGTGCTGAGGCTGCCCGCCTCGCGCGCGGCCACGATCCGGTCGCGCGTGTTGACGTCCTCCACCGCCGCGTCGAGCGCGTAGACCCGGGCGAGGTCGACGATCGGCACGATGCCGTTGTGCTTGAGGTCGACGGTGTTCTTGTGCTCGCCCGAGCGGATCAGCGCGAAGCCCCGCAAGAGGCCCAAGGGCGGCTGGTGGCCGAGCGAGTTGGCGACCATGTGCGCCCGGAAGATGCTGTTCTTGCGGGCCGCCTCGAGCGTCTCTTGCCGCAGCCCCGCGAACAGCGCCGTGTCACCGGCAATCGCGCGCAGATCGAACATTACGCTCGACAGCATCTGCGCCATCGGATCCGGCTTCCTGATCCAGCCCTGGAAGTACGAGCGCCACGTCTCGAGCGGCTGCCGCCACTTGGGATTGGTCGCCATCATCTCACCTGGGCAGTAATAATAGCCGCAGGCGGCGAGCCCGTCGGACACCGCGGTCGCGAGCTGGCCGAAATAATCGCCGTGCGCGGCTGCGTCGTAGTCGTCGCGGAGGATGAGGCAATTGTCCTGGTCGGAGACGCCGGTCTGCTCGCGCCGCCCCTGCGAGCCGCAGGCGAGCCAGAGATAGGGCACCGGCGGCGCGCCCAGACGGATCTCGGCGAGCTGCAGGAGGCGCCGGGTCAAGGCGTCGGCGACGCCGGTGATGATCTGCCCCACCCGGCGCGGCGTCACCCCGGCGCCGACGAGCTGGACCAGCAGCTGCGGCAGCTGGCCGACCACCTCCGCCAGCTCCTCGACGCGCTCGCGCTTGGCGATGTCGCCGATCATGAACACGCTCGAGATCGATTGCCGGCGGATCATGTTGGTGCGCGTCAGGATGCCGACCGCGCGACCGTGATCGACGACGGGCAGATGGCCGATCCCCTTCTCGCTCATCAGCAGCATCGCGTCGAACAGCAGGGTCTGGGGGTCGACCGCGACGGGATCCGGCGTCATCACGGTGCTTACCGGGTCGTCGACGTCGCGACCTTCGGCCACGACCCGACGGGTCAGGTCGTTGGTGGTGACGATGCCGGTGAGCCGGCCCTCCACCTCGACCAGCAGGCAGGAGATGCCGTGGTCGCGCATCTGCGCGGCGGCCGCACGCGCGGAGGTCTCGGGCGTCACCGCGATCGGATCGCGCGTCATGACCTCGTGCAGCGGGCTCGTGATCACCGCCTCGCCCGGCTCGAAGGCCGCCACGGCCGACCGCCGTTGCCCCTCGTGCTTGAGCCGCTCGTAGTAGCGGGCGAAGTCGTCGTACTCGTGGATGAGGTCCAAGAACACGCCGCGCGGGATGCACAAGACGGTGGTCGGGCGGTGCGCCACGGCGCGGTGCAGCGTGATCTCGCCGCGGATGATGGCGCGCGCGCCGACGGCCTCCCCGCGGACGCGGTGCTCGACGACGATGTTGTCGTCGCTGACGAGGTCGATGGCGCCGTTGTAGACGACGAAGAGAAAGTCGAGCTCGACGCCGCTGTCGTGCACCGGACGACCGCCGATCACGTCGAGTTCGCTGGTGCTATCGACCAAGGTCTCGAGCTCGCCCGCGGGCAGCAGGTCGAACGGATGGTGCTGGGTGAAGAAGCGGCGCAACATGTCGCGATGCTGGCCCATGGCGGCTCCCCATGGCACGGCCGAGAAAAAGGCCCCACCCGCCGCCGGGTGGGGCCCCGTGCTTAGCGCACCCGCTCGCGCGGCTGTCAATTGTTGGTGGTGGCCCCTGCCGCCCGCGGGATGCGGACGCTCTCGACCAGATCCTGGATCTCCTGCGGCGGCGCCTCGGTGGCGTTCGACACCACATAGGCGACGGCGAAGTTGAGCGCAGCCCCGACCGCCCCGATCGACAGCGGCGAGATCCCGAACACCCAGTACTCGGCGGTGTCGGGGAACTGCGCGGTGTCGGGCAGGAAGAACCACCCCTTGTAGAGGAAGATGTAGACGAGGGTGAAGATCAGGCCCGAGAGCATGCCGAGGACCGCCCCCTTGTCGTTGATGCGCTTGACGAAGATGCCCATCATCAGCGCGGGGAAGATCGAGGCGGCGGCGAGGCCGAAGGCGAGCGCCACGGTCTGCGCGGCGAAGCCCGGCGGGTTGAGGCCGAGATAGGTCGCGACCACGACGGCGCCGGCCATCGAGATGCGGGCGGCCAGGAGCTCGCCCCGCTCGGAGATGCGCGGGTTGATCGCACCTTTGATGAGGTCGTGCGAGATCGCCGAGCTGATCGCGAGCAAGAGGCCCGCCGCCGTCGACAGCGCGGCGGCGAGGCCGCCGGCGGCGACGATCGCCACGACCCAGGCCGGCAGCTGCGCGATCTCGGGGTTGGCGAGGACGAGGATGTCGCGATTGACCGTCAGCTCGTTGCCCCGCCACGGTACCTCGAAGCTGCTGGCGCGCTCTTGGAACTGGGCGTTGCCGTCGTTGTAGAACTGGATGCGCCCGTCGTCGTTCTTGTCCTCCCAGGTGACGAGACCGGTGACCTCCCAGTTGCGCATCCAGTCGGGCCGATCCTCGTAGAGGATGTTGGCGTCGGGCTCACCGATGCGCGCGGTGTCCTGCACCGTCTCGATGAGGTTGAGGCGGGCCATCGAGCCCACCGCCGGCGCGGTCAGGTAGAGCAGCGCGATGAAGACCAGCGCCCAGCCGGCCGACCAGCGGGCATCGGCGACGCGCGGCACCGTGAAGAAGCGGATGATGACGTGCGGCAGGCCGGCCGTGCCGATCATCAAGGACAGTGTGAACAGCACCATGTTGAGGGTGTTGGTGTGGTGCCCGGTATAGTTGTTGAAGCCGAGATCGGTCACCACCTGGTCGAGCTTGGCGAGCAGCGGCAACGCGGAGCCCTGGTGATCCGCGAACAGCCCGAGCGGCGGCACGGCGACGCCGGTCAGCTGCAGCGAGATGAACACCGCCGGGATGGTGTAGGCGGTGATCAGCACGCAGTACTGCGCGACCTGGGTGTAGGTGATGCCCTTCATCCCGCCGAGCACGGCGTAGAAGAAGACGATCGCAGCACCGATGAACAAGCCGACAGTAGCGTCGACTTCGAGGAAGCGCGAGAAGGTCACGCCGACGCCGGTCATCTGCCCGATGACGTAGGTGACCGAGGCGACGATGAGGCAGAGCACCGCAACCATGCGGGCGCTCTGCGAGTAGAAGCGATCGCCGATGAACTCGGGCACCGTGAACTTGCCGAACTTGCGCAGATACGGCGCCAGCAGCATTGCCAGCAGCACGTAGCCGCCGGTCCAGCCCATCAGGAAGCTGGAGTTGTCGTAGCCGACGAACGCGATCAGGCCGGCCATCGAGATGAACGACGCCGCGGACATCCAGTCGGCAGCCGTGGCCATGCCGTTGGTCACCGGGTGGATGCCGCGGCCGGCGGCGTAGAACTCGCCCGTCGTCGCCGCCCGCGCGTAGATCGCGATGCCGATGTAGAGCGCGAAGGACGCGCCGACGACGAGATAGATGAGGGTTTGCTGATCCATCGGTCCGCCCTACTCCTCGTCGACGCCGAAATGGCGATCGAGCGTGTTCATCCGCCAAGCATAAAAGAAGATCAGGACCAAAAAGGTCAGGATCGAGCCCTGCTGAGCGAACCAGAAGCCCAGGTCGGCGCCGCCGACAGAGATACCCGACAGCAGCGGGCGCAGCAGGATGCCGAAGCCGAAGGACACCAGCGCCCAGATGGCCAAGAGTATCCAGACCAGGCGGACGTTGGCCTTCCAGTAGTCTTCGCCGGACTGTCTATCTACACTCATGGGAACCCCTTCCTGAACAAACTTGGTGGACCGGCGGCGTGGCCGGGCCTTGTTGGCTGACGGGAACATTCATCGACGAGGCCACAGTCCATGCAACCGCGCCGACGAGCGGCGTGCGACGGTAGCCCCTGATGCTCAGCGCGTACTCTCCCTGCGCTTATCTGCGGCGCCGTGGGCGCTGCACATTCTTGCCGTTCCGCCATACCTGCGGAGTTGGCAGCAGGCAAGTGCCGGCGCGAGGCGTTGGACCTTCGCGTAACCAGAAAGCGGTGCGTCACAGCCCTGACGCGAGAACCCGCCTTCGGGCCTACCGGGCTGAGCGATACCGGCGGCGCGGTGACCGCTCGCCCGGCCGATCGTCGCTCGGCAGACCGCGGCCTCGACGAGGTGGTGCCGAACAAGCTACCGATGGCGCTAGGTAACGAGGGATCGACCCTCGGCGCGACCATCGGCGCGATGATGAGCTTCGGGTCATGGGGCTCGGCGGGGGGCGACACGACGCCGACGCCGGGACGCATCACGCATGCGTTCCGCTCTAGGATCACGACGCCGTCCACCATGACGCGCCGGCCGCCTCCGGGTGCGGTCGCCCGCGGAGATCGCCGATGCCGATCGTCCTCGTCACCGACATGCCGCCCGAGCGCGAGGCCGAGTGGTGCCGGATCCTCGCCGCCGCCATGCCGGAGGAGAGGATCGTCGCCGGCGCCGCGTTCGCGGGCTCGGGCGTGGATGCGGCCACCGTCGATATCGCCATCGCCGCCAACCCGAAACCAGCGGCGCTGGCGCCCTTCACGGCGCTGCGCTTCGTGCAGTCGCTCTGGGCCGGGGTCGAGCACCTCGTTGACAATCCGGCGCTGCCGCCGCGAGCACCGCTCGCCCGGCTCGTCGATCCCACCATGGCGCGGTTCATGGCCGAGGCCGTGCTCGCCCACGTGATGGCGATGCACCGCGATCACGGCCGTTACGGGCGGGCCCAGAGCGCGCGGCAATGGGCGCCTGCAGCGGTCTGCCAGGCCGGCGCGCGCACGGTCGGCTTTCTCGGCACGGGCGAGCTCGCCCGCGCCTGCATGGCGCTGCTCGGCCCGGTCGGCTTCGCGCTCGCCGGCTGGAGCCGCTCGCCGCGGGCGATCGCGGGCGTGCGCACCTTCGCCGGCGAGGCGGGGCTCGCGGTCATGCTCGGCGAGGTCGACATCCTCGTGAACCTCCTGCCGCTCACGCCCGAGACCCGCGGCATCGTCGATGCGCGCCTCTTGGCGGCGCTCAAGCCCGGGGCGTCCTTCGTCAACGTCGCCCGCGGCGGCCACGTCGTCGACGCGGACCTCCTCGCCGCCCTCGACCGCGGCCAGCTCGCGGACGCCGCCCTCGACGTCTTTCACGAGGAGCCGCTACCGGCCGACCACCCCTTCTGGCGCCACCCCAAGGTGCGTGTGTTCCCCCACGTCGCGGCCCCCACCGACCCGGCGAGCGCCGCGCGCATCGCCGCTGCCAACGTCTGCGCCTTCCGCCGGGGCGCGCCGCTCGCCGGCCTCGTCGATCGCGCGCGGGGCTACTGAACCGGACGGGCTCGGCTCGGCCGGTCGGACCTGCGCGATTATTGTGCAGCGCCGCGCCGCTTCCCATATGTCGGGCGCGCCGTCGTGATGCCGAATGCGGGTCGCGGCCGGCCGCTCGCCAACCAGGGAGCACGCGACCATGCAGTTCGACACCTACACCGACCGCGCCAAGGGCTTCATCCAGTCGGCACAGGGCCTCGCCTTGCGCGACGGCCATCCGCAGCTCTTGCCCGAGCACCTCTTGAAGGTCCTGCTCGACGACCGCCAGGGCTTTGCCATCCAGCTCGTCAAGGCCGCCGGCGGCGACGGCGAGATGGCCCACGCCCAGGCCCAGCAGGCCGTGGCCAAGCTGCCGCAGGTGTCGGGCGGCGGCGCCTCGGGCCCGTCGCTCTCGCCCGCCCTCGCCCGCGTCTTCGCCCAGGCCGAGGAGGCCGCCCGGAAGGCCGGCGACAGCTTCGTCACCGTCGAGCGCCTGCTGCTCGCGCTCACCATGGGCGACCACGAGGCCGCCAAGGTTCTCGCGGCTGCGCGCGTCACCCCGCAGAACCTCGAGCGCGCGATCCAGGAGGTCAGGAAGGGCAAGACCGCCGACAGCGCCGGCGCCGAGGAGAGCTACGAGGCGCTCGAGAAATACACCCGCGACTTCACGGCCGCCGCCCGCGAGGGCAAGCTCGACCCCGTGATCGGTCGCGACGAGGAGATCCGCCGGGTCATCCAGGTCCTCTCGCGGCGCACCAAGAACAACCCGGTGCTCATCGGCGAGCCCGGCGTCGGCAAGACCGCCATCGCCGAGGGCCTCGCCTTGCGCATCGTCAACGGCGACGTGCCCGAGAGCCTCAAGGACCGAAGGCTCCTCGCCCTCGACCTCGGCGCGCTCATCGCGGGCTCCAAGTACCGCGGCGAGTTCGAGGAGCGCTTGAAGGCGCTGCTCACCGAGATCGCGCACAGCGAGGGCGAGATCGTGCTCTTCATCGACGAGCTGCACACGCTGGTCGGTGCGGGCAAGGCCGAAGGCGCGATGGACGCCTCCAACATGCTCAAGCCCGCGCTCGCCCGCGGCGAGCTGCACTGCGTCGGTGCCACGACGCTCGACGAGTACCGAAAGCACGTCGAGAAGGACGCGGCCCTCGCCCGGCGCTTCCAGCCCGTCTTCGTCGCCCAGCCGACCGTCGAGGACACGGTCTCGATCCTCAGGGGCCTCAAGGAGAAGTACGAGGTCCACCACGGCGTGCGGATCGCCGACAACGCCATCGTCTCGGCGGCGACGCTCAGCGACCGCTACATCACCGACCGCTTTTTGCCCGACAAGGCCATCGACCTCGTCGACGAAGCGGCGGCGAGGAAGCGCATGGCGATCGACAGCAAGCCCGAGGACATCGACGAGCTCGACCGCCGGATCCTCCAGCTCCAGATCGAGCGCGAGGCCCTGAAGAAGGAGACCGACCCGGCCTCCAAGTCGAGGCTCGAGCGGCTCGAGGCCGAGCTCGCCGAGCTCGAGCAGGAGAGCGCCGAGAAGACCGCCGCGTGGCAGGCGGACAAGAGCCGCCTCGCCTCGGTCCAAGAACTCAAGGACCAGCTCGACAAGGCCAGGAACGAGCTCGCCCAGGCCCAGCGCAAGGGCGATCTCGCCCGCGCCGGCGAGCTCGCCTACGGCTCCATCCCCGGGCTCGAGAAGCAGCTCGCCCAGGCCGAGGAGGCGGAGGCCACCTCGTCGCTGACCGACGAAGCGGTCACCGCGGAGGACATCGCCTCGATCGTCTCGCGCTGGACCGGCGTGCCGGTCGACAAGATGCTCGAGGGCGAGCGCGAGAAGCTCTTGCAGATGGAGGAGCAGCTGCGGGGCCGGGTCGTCGGCCAGGAGCAGGCGCTGGAAGCCGTCTCGACCGCCGTCCGCCGCGCCCGCGCCGGCCTCCAGGACCCGCACCGGCCGATAGGCTCGTTCTTGTTCCTCGGCCCCACCGGCGTCGGCAAGACCGAGCTCACCAAGTCCCTGGCGGACTTCCTGTTCGACGACGAGCAGGCGTTGGTGCGCATCGACATGTCGGAGTACATGGAAAAGCACTCGGTCGCCCGGCTGATCGGCGCGCCGCCCGGCTATGTCGGCTACGACGAGGGCGGGGCCTTGACCGAGGCGGTGCGCCGACGGCCCTACCAGGTGATCCTCTTCGACGAGATCGAGAAGGCGCACCCGGACGTCTTCAACGTGCTCCTGCAGGTGCTCGACGACGGCCGGCTCACCGACGGCCAGGGTCGCACGGTCGACTTCTCGAACACGCTGATCGTCATGACCTCGAACCTCGGCGCCGAGTTCCTCGCCGCCCTGCCCGACGGGGCACGTGCCGAGGACGCCCGCGCCGAGGTCATGGAGGTGGTCCGCGCCAGCTTCCGGCCCGAGTTCTTGAACCGGCTCGACGAAATCATCCTCTTCAACCGGCTGTCGCAGGCCGACATGAGCGGCATCGTCGAGATCCAGCTCCGGCGGCTCGAGCGGCTGTTGCGCTCGCGCGAGATCGGCCTCGAGGTCACGGACGCCGCCAAGGCGTGGCTGGCCGAGGCCGGCTACGACCCGGTCTACGGCGCCAGGCCGCTGAAGCGGCTGATCCAAAAGCGCGTCCAGGACCCGCTCGCCGAGCTGATCCTGGCCGGTCGCCTGCCCGATCGCGGCGACGCGCGGGTCGATCGCGGCGAGGACGGCCTCGTCGTCCAGCCCACGGTCGAAGCCGCCAACGCGGCCTGACGGCTCGAGGGCCCGGGCTCCCCGCCCGGGCCTTTTTCTGCTATAATCCATGTGAAAAGATCAACGAAACGAAAAGGATCGTCCGATGTCCCGCATCAGCCGCGAGGCGTTCACCCGCGAGCCCATGGCCGCCACGCGCGCCGCCGCCTGCGGCCCCGTCTTCGTCCTCGCCCGCGGCGCCCCCACCCACGTGCTCATGAACATCACCGACTACGAGCGCCTCGCCGGCTCCGCGCCGAGCCACGGCGACATTCGCGCCATGCCCGACGCGACGACCCTCGACCTCGACGCCCACCGCATCGCCTTGCGTCTCACTCCTGACGCGGCGGATTGACGCCACCTGCGGCCTCGTCGCTCGGACGGCTCGGGTCACCTCGGCCAACGCCGACGGCCTCGCATCCGCCGGCGCCGCCGCCCCGCCGTCTCCAGCCGCGATTACTTGCCGACGATGACGTCAGACGACTTGAAGATCGCCGTCACCTCGTCGCCGACGGCGAGCTTCAGGTCGTCCGCAGCGGCGCAGGTGGTCTTCGAGGTGATGATGACGCCGTTGCCGATGTCGATCTGGATCCGGGCCGCGATCGGTCCCCGATCGACGGCGATGACGGTACCCGTCAATTGATTGCGGGCGCTGAGCTTCATGACGCGCGTGCTCCAGGCGGGTACGAGTGACTTAAGTGCAGTGCAGCATCCGTTGCCAGATGCGTTGTATGTGCGCAGACATAGCGGGTCAATCGCGATGGAGTGACCGCCATGCCGTGTCGCCGTCGGACCGGACTCTCGTCGCTCGCGTTCGCGGCCGCCGCCGTTCTCGTCGCGCAAGTCCCGCCGACGCGGGCGCAGGAGCCGGTGACCGTCTTCGCGGCGGCGACGCTGACCGATACCGTGGGGCGGATCGCCGAGCTCTACGAGACCGAGACCGGCAGCCCGGTGCGGCTCTCCTTCGCCGCCAGCTCCACGCTGGCGCGGCAGATCGTGGCCGGGGCTCCGGCCGACATCTTCCTCTCCGCCAACGAGCGCTGGATGGACTACGTCGCCGACGCGGGGCTGATCGACGCCGCAACCCGGGCGAGCGTCCTCGGCAACCGGCTGGTGCTGATCGCACCCGCCGACAGCCCGCTCGATCGGCTCACGGTGGATGGCGGGCTCGACCTCGACGCGCTGGTCGATGGCGGGCGCATCGCCATGGCCGACCCCGACCACACCCCCGTCGGGCTCTATGCGAAGGATGCGCTCGAGAGCCTCGGCCTGTGGGAACAAGCGGCGCCGCGCCTCGCCCGCACCGCCGAGGTCCGGGCCGCCGTCGCCCTGGTCGCCAGCGGCGAGGCACCGCTCGGGGTGGTCTACGCGACCGACGCCGCCGTCAGCCCCGACGTCAAGGTCGTCGGGCTCATCCCGCCCGAGAGCCACGCGCCGATCAGCTTTTCCTTCGCCGTCATCGCGGGCGCGAGCGCGCCGGCGGTCATGGAAGTCTTCGCCTTCCTCGGCGGGCCCGAGGCGCGCGCCGTCTTCACGGAGGCCGGGTTCGAGGTGAAATGATCGCCACCCCGGGGGTGAAGATGCCTTGTTGAGCGAAGCCGAGTGGGAGGCGCTCAAGCTCAGCTTTCGGATCGCGAGCGTCGGCGTCGCCGCGGCGCTCCCCTTGGCCGTCGCAGTGGCCTACGTGCTGGCGCGGGTGCGGCTGCCGGGCAAGATGCTCCTCGACGGGATCGTCCACCTGCCCTTGGTGCTGCCGCCGGTGGTGATCGGCTATCTGCTCCTGGTCACCTTGGGCACCCGCGCACCGATCGGCGGCTGGCTGCTCGAGACCTTCGGCATCCGGCTGGTCTTCGACTGGAAGGGGGCGGCGCTGGCGGTGGCGGTGGTGACCTTCCCCTTCACCGTCCGCGCCGTGCGCCTCTCGCTCGAGGCGGCCGATCCGGAGCTGGAGGCGGCGGCCCGCACCCTCGGCGCCGGGCGGCTCGACGTCTTCTGGACGATCACGCTGCCGCAGGCGCTCCCCGGCATCATCGCCGGGGCGATCACCGCCTTCGCCGCCGGTCTCGGCGAGTTCGGCGCGATCATCACCTTCGTCTCGAACGTGCCCGGCGAGACCCGCACGCTGCCGCTCGCGATCTATACCGCCATCCAGACGCCGGGCGGCGAGGCCCAGGCGATGCGGCTCGCCATGCTCTCGATCGGGCTCGCGCTGCTCGGCCTCGCCCTCTCCGACCTCGCCGCCCGGCGCATCCGCCGCGGCCGCGGCGGCTGATCCGAAGGTGGCGCTCGAGGTCGCGATCGAGAAGCGCTTGGGCGGGTTCGACCTCGCCGTCGCCTTCGCCGGCGAGCGGCAGGGCGTAACGGCGCTCTTCGGCGCGTCGGGATCGGGCAAGACCGCGACCGTGCGGATGATCGCCGGCATGAGCCGGCCCGACCGCGGCCATATCCGCGTCGACGGCGAGACGTTCGTCGACCGTTCCGGCGGCATCGAGCTGCCGCCGGAACGGCGGCGGGTCGGTTACGTCTTCCAGGACGCCAAGCTGTTTCCGCACATGAGCGTTCGCCGCAATCTGGATTACGGCTTTCGCCGCGCGCCGACGGGCGAGCGACGGATCGATTTCGACGATGTGGTCGGTCTCTTGGGGATCGAGGGACTGCTGGAGCGCCGTCCGCACGCGCTCTCCGGCGGCGAGCGGCAACGGGTGGCCCTCGGCCGCGCGTTGCTCGCCCAGCCGCGCATCGTCCTCCTCGACGAGCCGCTGGCGGCGCTGGACACCGCCCGCAAGGCGGAGATCCTGCCCTTCATCGAGCGCCTGCGCGACGAGCTCGGCCTGCCGATGGTCTATGTCAGCCACAGCCTCGACGAGGTGGTGCGCCTCGCCGACGATCTCGTCGTCCTCGACGGCGGACGCGTCCTCGCGAGCGGCCCCCTGGTTCCCACCATGAGCCGCCCGGAGCTGCGCGGCATCGTCGGCGCGTTCGACTTCGGCGCGGTCTTGGAGGCGGCAGTGGTCGTGCACGACGACCGCTACGCGCTGACCGTGCTCGAAACACCGGGCGGGCACCTGAGGGTGCCGCGGATGGACGCGCCGCCCGGCCGGCGCGTGCGGGTCCGCATCCGTGCCGTCGACGTCGCCCTGTCGCTCGATCCGCCGGTGCGTGCGAGCGTCGTCAACGTGCTGATCGGCTCGATCCGGGAGGTGACGCCGCACGGCGGTCCCGGCGCGACGGCGATCGTCGATCTGGGTGGCGCCGAGCTGGTGGCAGCGATCACGAGGCTTTCGGCCGAGCGCCTGGGCCTCGAGCCCGGCGTTCGGGTCTACGTCATGATCAAGGCCGTCGCCCTCGACCGCGCGGAGCCGCCGCGCGGCCGGCGACCCGTCACGCCGTCGCGAGCGCTCGGGTGGGGACAGCCTTGACGGCGGCGCTGCGTTCGGCCGACACCGCCGGAGCCGACGGAGGTGGCGCCCCATGGCCGAACTGTTCGTGCGGATCGATCTCGGCGCCGGGCGCATGCTCGGGCCGGGCAAGGTGCGCCTCTTGGAGCTGATCGACGAGGTCGGCTCGATCTCGGGGGCGGGGCGGGCGCTCGGCATGTCCTACCGCCGCGCTTGGCTGCTCGTCGACGCGACCAACCGCTGCTTTCGCGCGCCGGTCGTCGCGGCGCGGCCCGGCGGCAAGGCCGGCGGCGGCGCGGCCCTCACGACGTTCGGCCGCGAGGTGGTGGCCCATTTCCGCGCGATCGAACGCCGCGCTGCCGCCGCCGCCGCTGCGGATCTCGAGGCGCTCGAGAAGGCCGCGGCGGAGCCCCTCGCATCGAGCCTTTCTCGGTGAGCGGCGACTGGGCGCCGCATGCGCCCGCGCGGCGATCGTCAGGCGCGGCGGGCGGGGCGCGCGCGGCGGGGCGTCGGCTGGGCTTTCGCCGGCGTGTGCCGGGCGAGGTCGTGCAGCGAGCCGGCGACGTCGCCGAGGGCGCGCTCGGCGGTCACGGCGCGCGCCGCGCGGAGCGTCGAGCGGGTCAGGCGCACCAGCACGAGGGCGGCCGCGCCGAGCGCACCGGCGGCGAGGTAGGCCAGCACCTGCGCGTCGATGAGGATGTCACCGTTCACGATCGTTCTCCGGCCTCGGCGGGCACCGGCACCCATCCTAGGTATATCAACACTTAGCCGTCCGCGCTCGATCTTTCGAGAGCCTTGGCCTTGTCGTCGAGGGTGTCGAGCAGCAGCGCCACGGCGTCGCGGCCTTGCCGCAGCCGCTGCTTTTCGATGTTGAGGCGATGGCGCAGGCCCGTCGCCACGCCCGCCAAGCCGAGGCTCGCGCCGAGCAGGGCGAGCCCCCCGCCGGAGACCAACGTGCCCGCGGCGATGCCGATGGTGGCGGCCGCCGCCATGGCCACGCCGGCGGACTGTCCCCAGAACGGCAAGGCGAGGATGAAGTCGTCGAGCCGGGCGATCTCCCGGTCGAGCGATCGGCAGGCGTGCCGGGCATGGCGGCGCAGCGCGGCGATGACGTCGTCGGCCTCGTTGATCGCCGCGAGGCGCTGCAGGAGATCGCCGGTCGCAACCGGATCGCCGGCGATGGTGCAGACGAGCGTCGCCGGATCGCCCGCCGATAAGCTCGTCGGATCGAGGCGCGCCTCGCGGATCGCGTCGATCAGGCGCTCGGCGGGTCGTTCCGTCGCCGGCTCCGCCACGGCCGCGCCTACCCCTCAATCGAAGATCACGCTCGGCAACCAGGTGGCCAGCGCCGGAAAGGCGCCGACGAGGCCGAGGCCGACGAGTTGGATGACGACGAACGGCGCGATGCCGACATAGATGTCGGTGGTCTTGATCTCCGGCGGCGCGACGCCCCGCAGGTAGAAGAGCGCGAAGCCGAAGGGCGGGGTGAGGAACGAGGTCTGCAGGTTCACCGCGATCATCACGCCGAGCCAGATCGGATCGAGGCCCATCATCAACAGGACCGGCCCGACGATCGGCACGACGACGAAGACGATCTCGATGAAGTCGAGGAAAAAGCCCAAGAGGAACATCAGCGCCATCACCACGAACATCGCCCCGAAGGCGCCGCCGGGCATGGCCGAGAGGACCTCGTGGACGATCTGCTCGCCGCCGAGGCCGCGAAAGACGAGCGAGAAGACCGACGCCCCGAGGAGGATGACGAAGACCATCGAGCTGATCTTGGTCGTCGACTGCATGACGTGGCGCAGCACGGCGAGGCTCAGCTTGCGCCGGGCGAAGGCGAGGACCATGGCGCCGACGGCGCCGACGGCCGCGCTCTCGGTCGGCGTGGCGATGCCGGCGAGGATCGAGCCGAGCACGGCCATGATCAAGAGCGCCGGCGGCAGGAGCGCGCCCAGCACCTTGGGGAGCATCGTCTGGCCGACCTCCAGCTCCATCGGCGGGGCCATGTGCGGCTTGGTGAAGGCGATGAAGAGTTGCCAAGTGATATAGAGCGCGACGAGCAGGAGGCCCGGCAGCATGGCGCCGGCGAACAGGTCGACGACCGAGACCGGATCCGGCGCGAAGTTGCCGAGCGCCAGCTGCGCCTGCGTGTTGGCGCCCTGCATGATGTCGCCGAGGATGACCAGCGCGATCGACGGCGGGATGACCTGGCCGAGGGTGCCCGAGGCGCAGATCGTGCCGCAGGCGAGCTTGGGGTCGTAGCCGGCCTTGAGCATGGTCGGCAGGCTCAGCAGGCCCATCGTCACCACCGTGGCGCCGACGATGCCGGTCGACGCCGCCAGCAGCATGCCGACGAGCGTGACCGAGACGGCGAGACCGCCCCGCACCCGGCGCATCAACAGGCCCATCGTCTCGAGGAGCTGCTCGGCGATGCCCGAGCGCTCCAGCATGACCCCCATGAAGACGAACAGCGGAACGGCGACCAGCACCTCGTTGACCATGACGCCGAAATAGCGCGACGCGAGGCCGCCCAAGAGGCGCATGTCGAAGATGCCGAGCACGTCGCCCAAGAGCGCGAAGGCGAGCGCGGTCCCGGCGAGCGAGAAGGCGACGGGAAAGCCCAAGAGGAGCACCCCGCAGGCGACCGCGAACATGCCGAGGCTCAAGATTTCGCCGAGCAGGGCGTCGCTCACGCGCCGAACTCCGCCTGGCGCCGCTCGGCCTCGGCGGTGAACTCCGGCTCGCCCCTGAGCACGAGGAGCGAGCGTGCGGCGAGGGCCGCCGCCTGCATGGCGACCAGGACGCAGAAGATCGGGATCACGGTCTTGAGGAGAAAGAGGCCAGGCAGGCCGCCGGCCTCTCGAGAGCTCTCCAGCTTCGCCCACGACGTCGCGACGTAGGGCAAGGCGACCCAAAGGACGACGAGCACCGTCGGCAGCGCCAGGAACAGCGCGCCCAGGAGGTCGATCCAGGCCTTGTAGCGGGCCGAGGCGCCGCGGTAGAACACATCGACGCGGACGTGGCCCTCGTGCAGCAGCGTGTAGGCGGCGCCGACCATGAAGACGACGCCGTGCAGCCAGACGTAGCTCTCCTGGATCCACACCCGACCCCAGGAGAAGCCGTAGCGGGCGACGACGACGAAGAAGACGATCAGCACCATGGCGAGCGTCAGCCACGACACGGCCCGGCCGATGCGGTCGTTGAGCGCGTCGGTGAAACGGACGAACTGCTTGAGGCCGTGCACTGCCCTCTCCTCCCCTGTTGTTGTCGTCGGGCCCGCGAGCTTTCGGGTTCTAGGGGATCGCGCGGCGGGCGGCAAACCCGCGCGTGGCCGGTTGCTCTGACCTGGGCTTGCGGCTAGACAGCCCGTCTGTTCGCTGGCGGAGGGCTGACCATGACGTCCACGTTTCGCGGCTGGCTCGTCGACGAGGGCGATAGCGGCCCGATCCTTACGCTCCGCACCGATCTGACCGACGCCGATCTGCCCGCCGGCGACGTCCTCGTCGACGTCGCCTGCTCGACGATCAACTACAAGGACGGCCTCGCCCTCAAGGGCTTGAACAAGGTCATCCGCACCTTCCCGTGCGTGCCCGGCGTCGATCTCGCCGGGACCGTGATCGAGAGCGCGTCGCCGCGCTTCGAGCCGGGCGACCAGGTCGTGCTCAACGGCTTCGGCGTCGGCGAGCGGCACTCGGGCGGCCTCGCCGAGCGCGCCCGGCTGAAGGCCGAGTGGCTCGTGCCTCTGCCCGAGGCGTTCACACCCGTGGAAGCCATGGCCATCGGCACCGCCGGCTACACGGCGATGCTGGCCCTCATGGGGATCGAGGCCCAGGGCACGCCCGCCGGCGCCGAGGTGCTGGTCACCGGCGCCGCCGGCGGCGTCGGCTCGATCGCGCTGATGCTCCTGGCCGAGGCCGGCTACCGCCCGGTGGCGGTGAGCGGGCGCACCGAGCTGGAGAGCTACCTGAAGGAGCTCGGCGCCGCCGAGGTGCTGCCGCGGGAGACGCTGAGCGAGACCGCCAAGGCGCCGCTCGCCAGTGCCCGCTGGCCGGCCGCCATCGACACCGTCGGCGGCCCGGTGCTGGCCAACCTCCTGAAGGCGATGGCCTACGAGGGCACCGTGGCGGCCTGCGGCAACGCCGGCGGCATCGAGCTCGCCACGACGGTCCTGCCCTTCATCCTGCGCGGCGTGCGGCTGGTCGGCATCGAGAGCGTCAACCAGCCGCTGCCGCGGCGCGAGGCGGCCTGGCAGCGCCTCGCCCAGCTCGTGCCCGAGGAGCGGCTCGCGCTGGCGACGCGCGTCGTCCCGCTCGCCGAAGCGCCGGCGGTCGCCGACGAGATCCTGGCGGGCCGCGTGCGAGGCCGCACCGTCGTCGACGTCAAGGCCTGAGGGCCGTGCGCGTGCTCGTCCTCAACGGCCCCAACCTCAACCTCCTGGGCGAGCGCGAGCCCGAGCTCTACGGGCGCACCTCGCTCGCGGACGTCGAGGCACGCGCGGCGGCGTTCGGCGCCGAGTTGGGCCTCGAGGTGCGCTGCCTGCAGAGCAACCACGAGGGCGCGTTGATCGACGCCGTCCACGCCGCGCGCCACGACTGCGCGGCGATCGTCATCAACGCCGGCGGCTTGAGCCACACCTCGATCGCACTCGCCGACGCGCTGCGCGCCTTCGCGGGCCGCATCGTCGAGGTGCACCTCACCAACATCCACCGCCGCGAGCCCTTCCGGCACCACAGTCACGTCGCGCCGGTCGCCGACGCGACGCTCTGCGGCTGCGGGCCCATGGGCTACGAGCTGGCGCTCCGCTTCCTCGCCGCCGACCGTCCGTCATGAGCAAGCTCGAGGTCGACGCCGGCCTGATCGAGACCCTGGCGGCGCTGCTCGACCGCACCGGCCTGAGCGAGATCGAGATCGCGGAAGGCGACAGTCGGATCCGCGTGGTCAAGGGCGGTGGCGCACCGGCGCACGGCCCGCTCCCGGCGGCGGCGCCCAGCGCCGTCGTCGAGGCCGCCTCGCAGGCGGAGACGACGCGCGAGGGCACCGTGCACTCGCCGATGGTCGGCACGGTCTACCTCGCGCCCGAACCCGGGGCGGCACCCTTCGTGAGCGTCGGCCAGCGGGTCGAGGAGGGGCAGACGCTCGTGATCGTCGAGGCGATGAAGGTCATGAACCCGATCCGCGCGCCGCGCGGCGGGACGATCATGGAGATCCTCGTGCAGAACGCCTCGCCGGTGGAATTCGGCGAGCCGCTGCTCGTGATCACCTGAGGGCCGGCGGCGGTGTTCAAGAAGATCCTCATCGCCAACCGCGGCGAGATCGCGCTGCGCATCCTGCGCGCGTGCAAGGAGCTCGGCGTCTCGACGGTAGCGGTCCACTCGACCGCGGATGCGGCCGCCATGCACGTGCGGCTCGCCGACGAGAGCGTCTGCATCGGCCCGCCGCCCGCGACCGAGAGCTATCTCAACAAGGCCGCGATCCTGGCCGCGGCCGAGATCACCGGGGCGGACGCGATCCACCCGGGCTACGGCTTTCTCTCCGAGAACGCGGACTTCGCGGCGATGGTCGAGGACCACGGCTGCACCTTCATCGGCCCGAAGCCCGAGCACGTCCGTATCATGGGCGACAAGATCGCCGCGAAGACGACGGCGGTCGAGCTCGGCCTGCCCGTGGTGCCGGGCTCGGCCGATGCCGTCGCCACGCTCGACGCCGCGGCCCGCACGGCGCACGAGATCGGCTACCCGGTGCTGATCAAGGCGGTCGCCGGCGGCGGTGGGCGCGGGATGACCGTGGTCTGGAGCGAGGCCGATCTCGAGCAGGGCTTTCGCACCTCGCGCAGCGAGGCGCTCGCCGGCTTCGGCGACGACCGCGTCTACGTGGAGAAGTACCTCGACCATCCGCGCCACATCGAGGTGCAGGTCCTGGGCGACGGCCACGGCCAGGCAGTGCACCTGGGCGAGCGCGACTGCACGTTGCAGCGCCGCCACCAGAAGGTGCTCGAGGAGGCGCCGGCACCCATCCTCGCCGCCACGCAGCGGCGCGAGATCGGCGAGCGGGTGGCCTTGGCCATGCGGACGCTCGGTTACCGCGGCGCCGGCACGGTCGAGTTCCTCTACCAGGACGGCACCTTTGCCTTCATCGAGATGAACACGCGCCTGCAGGTCGAGCATCCGGTGACCGAGCTCGTCACCGGCATCGACCTCGTCGTCGAACAGATCAACATCGCCGCGGGCGTGCCCTTCCGCCTGCGCCAGGACGAGATCCGGCTGCTCGGTCACGCCATCGAGGTCCGGATCACCGCCGAGGACCCGGACACCTTCCTGCCGCGGCCCGGTGCGGTCACGGCGTACCATCCCCCGGGCGGGCCCGGCGTGCGGGTCGACAGCGCGCTCTACGCCGGCGCGATCGTGCCGCCGCACTACGACAGCCTGATCGCCAAGCTGATCGTCCACGGGCCCGACCGCGACATCTGCATCCGTCGCCTTTTGCGCGCGCTGCAGGAATATGTCATCGAAGGGTGCGGGACCACGATCCCGCTTCTGCGCGACATCCTGACGGCCGAAGAGGTGCAGGCGAACCGTTACGACACGGGCTGGCTCGGGCGGTTCCTCGCGGCCCGCCAGCGGCGCGACTGATGGCGGCGCGGAGATGAGCGACCTGCGCCCCGACACGCTGCTCTGCGCCTACTCCGTCGGGATCTTCCCGATGGCCAACGATCGCCACGATCGCGAGATCTTCTGGGTCGAGCCACGCCGGCGCGGGATCCTGCCGCTCGACGGGTTCCACGTCCCCCGCTCCCTGCAGAAGGTCATCCGCCGCGGCGGCTTCGCCGTCACCTACGACGCGGCCTTCCCCGAGGTCATCCGCGCCTGCGCCGAGCCGGCACCGGGCCGGCCGCGGACCTGGCTCAACGACCAGCTCATCGCCGCCTATGGCGAGCTGGCCGCCGCCGGGCACGCCCACAGCGTCGAAGTCTGGGCCGAGAGCGAGCTCGTCGGCGGCCTCTACGGCGTCTCGATGGGGGCGGCCTTCTTCGGCGAAAGCATGTTCTCGCGCCGGCGCGACGCCAGCAAGGTCGCGCTGGTCCACCTGGTCGAGCGGCTCAAGGCGCGGGGCTTCACGCTGCTCGACAGCCAGTTCATGACCGATCACCTGCGCCAGTTCGGCGGCATCGAGATCGA
>CAYZSE010000017.1:0-25404 GCA_964481035.1 uncultured Geminicoccaceae bacterium
TGGGCGCGTAGACGCCGATGACCATGTTGCCGGGGATCGTCTGGCCGAGCGACTTCGCACCCAGCGTGGCGCTGGCACGGGTGACGAGAGCCAAGGGGCTCGCCTCGATCGCCTCCTCGGTGCGCGCAACGAGGGTGGCGTAGTCGTGGCCGGTCGGTTGGATCTCCCAGCCCGGCAGCGGTGCGAGCCCCGCGGCGGCGACGGGGCCGGCGAGCGCGGCGAGGGCTAGGGCGGCTGCGGCTCGGATGTTCACGCGGTTCTCCCGATCAGGCGCTTGATGAGATGATCGACGGACAGCGCACCCGGGCCGAGGACGAGGACCGCGAAGAGGGTGGCGGCCCACCACATGTGCTGCCCGAACCAGGCGTCCGGGAAGACGAAGAGCTGGATGACCGCGGTCATGGCCAGCATGCCCAGCGCGCCGATCCGGGTAGCGAGCCCGAGGACGAGCATCACCGGCAGGACGTGCTCGGCGATCGCCGCCAGATGCGCCGAGAGCACGGGAAACGGCATGCCGAACTCGTGCTCGAAGAGAAAGGGCTGGCTCGGCTGCAGCGCGAAGATGTTCCAGCCTTCGACCTTGGTCCGCCCCGAGCGCCAGAACACCCAGGCGACGGGCAGCCGCAGGACCAGGAGCGCCAAGGGCGTCAACCAGGCGGTGAGCTTGGCGTAGAGGGCGTCCCAGTCGCGGTAGCGATCGACAAGGGACGTGTGCGCCGAGACGCGCGGCGCCGTGGTGTCGGCCTGCATGGCTCAGTTCTCGCTCGTGGTGGGGAGGGGATCGTCGGCGCGCAGCGCCCCGCTCGCGAGCAGCGGCGTCCAACCGGTGACGGGATCGAAGTCGGCTCGTCGAGCCCGCGCGGCGGCGACGGCCGTGGTCTCGTCGGCGCCCGCGATCACCGCCGCGGCGAAGGCGGCGGCCGCGGGCTCGAGGTCGCGGACGAGCACGCGAAGGCGCGGGCGCGTCACCAGCGCCGTCTCCACTCGGGCCTCGATGGCGCCGCGCTCGGCACCGGGCTGATGCGCCCGCCAGATGGCGACGATCGGGTGGCGCGAGGCGACGAGCCGGGCCGCGGGGTGCACGCCCCACCCGGTCGCGCCGGCCGCGAGCGCCGCCGGCTCCAGCGGTGGCGCATCGGCGGCATGAAGCGCCTCCAGCACGGCGCGCTCCAACCGGGCGACATCGCCGAGATAGGGCACGGCCGACGCCGGCGCGAAGCCGTCGAGAAACTCTCCGAGCTCGCCGCCCAGGAGCGCCAGCGAGCGCGAGCGCGGCGGGTGCGCGGCGAGAAAGGCCCGCGCCAGCGCTGCGAAGAAGTCCTCGCCAACGAGGGCGCGGACCACCGGATAGGCGGCACCCAGCGCTCCGGCGAGGCCGTGGTGGACGTTGTTCCGATAGACCCGAAAGCGCCGCGCCGCGGCCGCATCCAGCGCCGCCGGGGCCGCATCGCCGTCGGCGGCGGTGAGCGCCTCGGCGAAATCCCGCTGCAGCGCCGCGAGCGCGCTCATGCCGCCCGGCCGCGCGGCGGGGCGAAGGCCTCGAGGATGACCTCGGCCTTGTGCGCCTCCGCGAAAAGGACCGGCCAGGCCGGAACATCGTTGTCCCACTCGACGAGCGACGGCACGGGCCCGATCCGCGCGATGAGCCGGCGGAAGAGCTGCCAGACGTCGGGTTGCACGGCCCGCGCGTGGCTGTCGATCAAGAGGCCCGGCTCGCCCTCATCCGTCTCGTAGCCGGCGAGATGGACCTCGCCGACGAGCTCGGCCGGCACCGCGTCGACATAAGCGAGCGGGTCGTAGCCGACGTTGGCCGCGCTGATCTGGATGTTGTTGACGTCGACCAGCAGCCCGCAGCCGGTCCGCTCGGCCACGGTGGCGAGGAACTCGACCTCGGGCAGGGCTGCGCCCGGAAGGCGCAGGTAGTGCGTCGGGTTCTCGATCAGGATGCGGCGCCCGATGGCGTCCTGGGTCCGCTCGATGTTGTCCGAGACCCGGCCGAGCGCCGCGGCGGTCAGCGGCACCGGCAGCAGGTCGCCGAAATAGAGGTCGCCGTGCGCCGACCAGGCGAGGTGCTCGGAGACCGAGGCCGGGCGATAGCGGTCGGTGAGGCCGCGCAGGGCGCGCAGGTGCGACGGATCAGGGGGCACGTCGCTGCCGAGGGACAGCCCCACACCGTGCAGCGACAGCGGGTAGCGCTCGCGGACGGCTTCGAGCGTCGCGTGCCGTGGCCCGCCGTCGACCATGAAATTCTCGGGGTGCACTTCGAACCAGCCGACGTCGGGCTGCTGGTCGAGGATCGCGGGTGCGTGCTCGAGCTTGAGACCGAGGCCGGCACGAGGCGGTAGCGCCCTGACCATCGTCATCCTCCGCTGCGCGGTCGCCGGCCGGCGGCGCCGCCGGCCGGCCAGGGATCAGCTCTGCTCGGGCAGGTCGCGGTCGAGCTCCTCGAGGCTGCCCTGCACCTCGCGGCCATCGGCCGTCGTGATCGTGGTCGTCTCGCAGGTGCCGGCGGGCAACAGCTTCCAGGCGTTGCCCTGGTAGTCGATGGTCGAGGTGCCGGCGCAGGTCGTCCCCGGCCCCGCGGCACAGTCGTTCTGCCCGGCGAGCGAGACGCCGTAGCACTTCTCCATGTCCTGGGCCTGGGCGCTCTGCCCGGAGGCGAGGTGAGCGGCGGCGACGAGGGCCGAGCTGACGAGGGTGGCGGTGGTCTTCATGCGAGGTCTCTCCTCTGGACGTGGGTATTGGTCGGGGTCATTCGGCGGCGCCGAGGCGAATCCCTTCGGGCGTCTCGTCCTTGAGCCGTTCGGCGGGGATGTCGGCGACGACGTTCCAGTTATGGTCGGCGGTCTCGACGAAGCCGGGAATGTTCGCCTCCCAACGCTTTTGAACCTTCTGGTTGACGTTCAAGTAGAGCTGTCCGTCGACGATCTCCCAGACCCGCGGATCGCTGCCGACCTTCTGGCCCATCGCCAGTCCGAAGGCGCAATAGCCGCCGTAGGCGGGGGCGTACTGCTCCGGGTTCGCCTCGAACGCGGCGAGGTGCTCGGCGTTGGCGAAGCGGTAGGTGGCCCCGTCGAAGGTGGCGGTGTATTCGGCGGAACCTTCCGTCGCCTCGCCCTGGGTGAAGTAGGCGACCGGATCGTAGCCCTGGAGGGCCAGACCGTCGGGGGCGAGGTCCTTGTCCAAGGCGCCGGCGAAGGCCGTTGCTGCACCGAGCGTCAAAAGCGCGGCAAGGGCGGCACCCTTGATCCGGGTACGCGGGGAAGAGGTCGGCTCGAGCATGCTCGCTTCCTCCGCGGAGCAGTGGCGGCGGCAAGGGGTGCTCCGCGTCGATCCCCCCGCCGATCGTCCGGGTGGCCGGCGCGACGACCCGCAAGCTAGGGGCACCGGCGCCGCGACGACACACACAAGCCCCTGACACGCGCTCACGGCTTTGCGAGATGATGGCGAGCGGCGACCTGCGTCGGTGCACGGTCCCGTTCGGAGGAGCGATGAAGCGATGATCCGCCGGCTGCTGGCAGCCTTGCTCGTGGCCGCAGGGACCGGCGCGGGCCACGCCTTCGAGGACGTCGACGGCGACGCCCTCGTCCGCGCCGTAGCCGCGGCTGCGGCCGACGGCCAATCCCGGCTCGCCTATGCCGAGCTCTGGGGGGCACTCGAGTACACGGATGCCGACCCCGACGACCCCGACGCCGTGATCCTCCTCTACAGCGGGCGGAGTCACCCGTCTTGGGACAAGGTGAGCGGCCGGCTCAACCCGGACCACGGGCCCGAAAGCTGGAACCGCGAGCACGTCTGGCCCAGGAGCCACGGCTTCACCGACGACCGCGCGCTCGCCCACAACGACCTGCACCACATCCGTGCCGCGGACGTCACCTGCAACGCCGATCGGGGCTCGCTCGACTTCGACGACGGCGGCCGCCGCTTGCGCGACTGCGCTGCGCGGCGCGACGACGACAGCTTCGAGCCGCGCGACGCGGTCAAGGGCGACGTGGCGCGGATGCTCTTCTACATGGATGTTCGCTACAACGGCGGCGGCGGCGTGGCCGACCTGCGCCTCGTCGACGGCGATGCCACGGCCAGGAGCCCGCAGCTCGGCCATCTCTGCACCCTGCTTCGCTGGCACGAGCGCGATCCCGTCGACGACCTCGAGCGCGGCCGCCACGCGCGCATCGTCGAGGTCCAGGGCAACCGCAACCCGTTCGTCGACGCGCCGGAGCTGGCCCCGCGCGTCTTCGGTGGCCGCTGCCCCTGACGGCGATCGGCGGGCTCAGACGCGCAGATGGCGGTCGACCACGGAGCGGTCGCGTCGCGGCTCGTCGCTGGTGCCCGTCCAGACGACGCGGCCGCGCTCGATCACCACGTGCCGGTCGCAGAGCTGGAGCAGGGCCTCGAGGTTCTCGGCGACAACGAGGATCGCCGATGCGCTCGTGCAGCGCCGGGCGGCCGCCGAGCCGGATCTCGACGGCGAGGTGATGGACGCGGCGACCGCCGTGGCCGAGGCCAAGCGCCTCGCCGCCGGTCCGGGCACGGCTCCCCGTGGTCATCGGCGACACCGAGGACAACCCGGGCGGCGGCGGGTCGGGCGACACCCCGGGCCTCCTGCTGGCGCTGTCGGGCGTACGCGCCGAAGGCGGGCTGCTGGTCCACGTCGCGGACGCCGAGGTCACGCGCGCGGCCCACCAGGCAGACGTCGGCGGCCGCTTCACGGCGCGCATCGGCGGCAAGGTCGACCGTGCCTTCGGCGACCCCACTCTAGCTCGGCGCTTGGACGCCGGCGTTTTCACGGTCCGATCCCGTCGGCCGAGGAGCGCGTTGGTGGCGCGCCCCCGGTACCGACCGTTCGGCCGCGGCGGCGATCTCGCGCAGCGTCTGGTCCGCCGACGCCCGGATGTCGACCGCGGCGAGGCGTGCGACGGCGGCGTCGACCGTGGGCCCGAGCGCCGGTGCCGCGCTCGCGAGCGTCGCCCCCGAGAGCGCCTGGAACACGGCGCGCGGGCTGGCGCCGCCGGTCGTGCCGGTGAGACCCGTCACGCCGAGCGAGAGGAGAAGCGTGGCGGTGACGGCGACGAGCGTGGCGTTGCGGCGGAAATAGGCCCTGAAGGCGCCCCGGTTGCGGGCGAGGTGCCAGAGCGCGATCAGGGCGAAGCCGAGGCTCAGCCACTCGTGGGAGAACCTGACGAGGCCGGCCTGCCAGTGGAGCAGGAGCATGATCCCGGTGACCGTGGAGACGAGGAAGAGGACCATCGTGACGGGCGTCACGACCTGGCGCGACAGGAGGGTCTGGAGAGCGGGCATGGCTTGGTTTCCAGGTTCGACCAGGGCCATGCTGCAGAGGTGGCGTAAGCGCCCTGCGACGCCGCCGTCTCTGCCGCGTAACGAAGGGTAACGACGCGGTGCCTGCGGCAGCGGGCAGGCGCCGTGCGGCGTCGGGGCTCGCCGCGCCCCGGCGCTCTGCGCTACGAAGACGCTGCCTTTGCCGACGGAAGCAACCGATGACCGATGCCCGAGCGATGCTCAAGGACCTTCGGGTCTGGGTCGAGCACGAGACGCCGACCCACGACCGGGCGCGCATCGACGCGCTGTCGCGGCACATCGAGCGGCAGTTCGAGGCTGTCGGCGCGCGGTCCCAGCGTTTCCCCGGGGCGGACGGGCACGGCGACCATCTGCTCGCCGAGAGCGCCTGGGGTGACGACCGCGCGCCGCTGCTCCTGCTCTGCCACATCGACACCGTGCATCCCGTCGGCACGCTCGCGGAGAACCCGTTCCGCATCGAGGGCGACGAGGCCTACGGACCCGGCATCTACGATATGAAGGGGGGCGCCTACCTCGCCTACCACGCCTTCAAGACGATCGCGGCAGGCGCGACGGCGGGCCTGCGCAAGCTCCAGGTGCTCTACACCTCCGACGAGGAGGTCGGCTCGCCGACCTCGCGCGCGCTCATCGGCGAGCTCGGTGCGCCGGCGCACGCGGTGCTCGTGGTCGAGCCCGCGCGCGAGGGCGGCAAGATCGTGACCGAGCGGCGCGGCGTCGCCCGCTACGTCGTTCGCTTCCGGGGCCGGCCCGCGCACTCGGGCTCGAGGCACGCGGACGGGCGGAGCGCCGTCAAGGAGATGGCCCGCCAGATCCTCGACTGGGAAGCCATGACCGACTACGCCCGCAACCTCTCGGTGAATGTCGGCATCGTCGAGGGCGGCACCGCCTTCAACGTCGTGCCCGAGTTCGCGACGGCCTTTGTCGACATCCGCGTGCCCGATCCCGCAACGGCGGCCGAGGCCGTCGCGCGCTTCGAGGCGAGCGAGCCCTACGATCGCGACATCGAGATGACCTGGGAGGGCGGGCTCAACCGCCCGCCCTTCGCCGCCAACGAGGGCACGCGGGCCTTGTTCGAGCGCGCCGTCCCGATCGCCCGGCGCCACGGCTTCACCCTGGAGGGCATGGCCGCCGGCGGCGGCAGCGACGGCAACTTCACCTATGCCACGACACCGACGCTCGACGGCCTCGGCGTCGACGGCGACGGCGCCCACACCAAATGGGAGCACGTCCGCGTGAGCTCGCTCACCGAGCGCGGCGGGTTCCTCACCGACCTCGCGGCGGCGCTGCTCGCCGACGGCTAGGCCCTACCCGACACGCGCCGTCGGCCTAGGTCGGGTCACGGTGGAGGAGCCTTCATGCTGGCCTTGTTGGAGCGACTCATCGATCCCTATCGGCCCGCACCCGAAGGCGCGCCGCCGGATCGCCTGTGGCCGTTCTATTGGCATCACGTCCGCCAAGTCTGGCGTCCACTCGCGGCGGTGCTCGTCGTCGGCGCTCTCGCGGCGCTGGTCGAGGTCGCGCTGTTCGCGTTCCTGGGCCAGCTCGTCGATCTCATGCGCGAGGCCGAGAGCCCGCAAACCTTCTTCGCCGAGCACATGGCGCTCTTGCTGCTGATGGGCTTCGTCGCGTTGATCGCCCGCCCGCTCGTCTTCGGCCTGCACGCGCTGTTGATCAACCAGGGGATCACCGCGGGCCTCACCAACCTCGTCCGCTGGCAGACGCACCGCTACGTGCTGCGCCAGAGCCTCGGGTTCTTCCACAACGACTTCGCCGGCCGCATCGCCAACAAGATCATGCAGACGGGCCCGGCGCTGCGGGAATCGGTCATCCAGGTCGTCGACGCGCTGTGGTTCACGAGCCTCTATTCCTTGAGCGCTCTGGCCCTCTTCGGGGGCGTGGACTGGCGGCTCATGGTCCCCCTCGCGTTGTGGCTCGCGGGCTTCGGCTGGGCCATCGCCCATTACGTCCCGGAGGTGGCGCGCCGCTCGGCGGTCATGTCCGAGGCGCGCTCGACGCTCACGGGGCGGATCGTCGACAGCTACACGAACATGGCGACGGTCAAGCTGTTCGCGCACGCCGACCGCGAGGACGCCTACGCGCGCGCCGCCATCGACGATCACACCGCCAAGTTCCACGCCCAGCTGCGCATGATCACGGGGATGGAGCTGGCGATCTGGGGTCTCAACAGCCTCTTGATCACGGCCACCGGCATCCTCGCCTTGTGGCTCTGGGGGCAGGGCGCCATCACCATCGGCGCCATCGCGCTGGCGCTCGCGCTGGTCATCCGCATCGTCAACATGAGCGGCTGGATCATGTGGGTGCTGACCTCGATCTTCGAGAACATCGGCACCGTGCAGGAGGGCATGGAAACGATCGCCAAGCCCTACGGCGTCGTCGACCGACCGGCGGCGCCGGCCCTCGTCGTCCGCCGCGGCGAGATCGTCTACGACCGCATCGGGTTTCACTACGGCAAGGGCCGAGGCGTCATCGACGACCTCTCGCTCACCATCCGCCCCGGGGAAAAGGTGGGCCTGGTCGGCCGGTCGGGGGCCGGGAAGTCGACGCTGGTGAGCCTGCTGTTGCGCTTCTACGACCTCGAGCAGGGGCGCATCCTCATCGACGGCCAGGATATCGCCCTGGTGCGCCAGGCGAGCCTGCGCGCACAGATCGGCATGGTGACCCAGGACACCTCGCTGCTGCACCGCTCGATCCTCGACAACATCCTCTACGGCGACCCCCGAGCCGACCGGGCGGCGGCGCGGCGGGCGGCGGCGAAGGCGCACGCGGACGTCTTCATCCCCGAGCTGGAGGACAGCCGGGGCCGGCGCGGCTACGACGCGCACGTGGGCGAGCGCGGGGTCAAGCTCTCGGGCGGGCAGCGCCAGCGTATCGCCATCGCCCGGGTGCTCTTGAAGGACGCGCCGATCCTCGTCCTCGACGAGGCGACCTCGGCGCTCGACAGCGAGATCGAGGCGGCGATCCAGGAGCAGCTCACCAACCTGATGGCCGACAAGACCGTCATCGCCATCGCGCACCGGCTCTCGACCATCGCCGCCATGGACCGCCTCGTCGTCATGGACCGCGGCCGCATCGTCGAGGAAGGCACGCACGGCCGGCTCGTCGCCGCGGGCGGACTCTACGCGCAGCTCTGGCAGCGCCAGTCGGGCGGCTTCCTCGCCCACGACGCGGCGGCGGGCTGAGCTTGGCGACGCGCCACGTCGGCGGCGTCGAGGTGCGCGATCGGATCGGCGTCGCGGCGGTGATCGAGGCGCTCGTCGGCGAGCTCGCGGCGTTGCCGGGGGCCGAGCCGGCCTTGATCCAGCGGATCACGCTGAGCCCCAAGCGGGTCGGCAGCGTGCACGGCAAGTGCCGCTACCCGCGCCCCGCCGACGGACGCGCGCCGGGCCGCGAGCTCCGGGCGCAAGGTTACGTCATCACCGCGGCAGCACGTGCCGATGGCGCCGTCTATCCCCTGGGCTTGGCGCACTGGGGGGCGATCCGCGCGCCGCGGACCAAGCAGGGCTGGCGCAGCGGGCCCGTGATCTACGGCTTTGCGACCGTCGAGGCGGCGGCAGGCTTCGTCCTGGCGCACGAACTCGCCCATGTCGCCTTGCGGCAGAAGTGGGTGGCGCTCAAGAACACCGAGGCGGTGACCAACGCCCTCGCCCGGCACTGGTGCGCGCGCGCCGGGCTCGCCATCGCCGCGGAGGCGACCCGCCGGAGCGACCACCTGATGCCGCTCGAGGTCGTGCTCGGGCTCAAGGTCGCGCGGCCGCGCCAGCTCTGGCTCTGGTAGAGGCTAGGGCCGCTCCCGCTCGGGTTGATTTATGCCCGTCCCGCGCCCCCGTCCGGCCGCCCATGGCATTGCGCTCTCGTGGGCGGCCGGGCGGGGGAGCGGGATGGTCAAGCACTTGGAAAAACACGCTAGAAGCGGACGGCGCCGAGTGGCTGGCGCCGTTGCGGGCCGGACATGTCGATGACGCGGACGCCGCCACCTTCGAGCTTGCGCAAGGTGAAACGACGCTCGTCGAGGCTCCGGCAGCGGCTGCCGCGACCGATCAGCAAATTGCTGTCGCCGTCGCGCGAATCGTCGCTCCAGCTGTAGCCGACGCGGACGACCAGCGTGTCTTCGGTCTCCTCGACAACTTCGGCGGCGATGATGCGGTCGATGGTCGGCATCGTGCAGGTCGCGCTCCTCTCCCAGGCGCGCTGCGCGTAGAACAGCTCGACCTGGCGCCCGAGGCCCTCGTAGCCGAGCACCTCATCGACCCCGACCCCCTCGCCGCCGACGCACGCGGCGACAATCAGCGAGCCGACGATGGCGCCCACGCGAAGCCCGTCTCGACGCAACATGCGCATCAACCTCCCACCAAGTTTACCACCATGATATGGGTAAATGCGGCAGGGTGGAAAGATCACGACGGAGAGCGAAGTGGTCGGAGTGGCGTGATTCGAACACGCGACCCCCGCCTCCCGAAGACGGTGCTCTACCAGGCTGAGCTACACTCCGACGCGGCGCTCGACGACGACGGGCCGGGACCCCGTGGCGCGGCTCGATTCAGTAGGCGCGTTCGATGCAGAAATCAACCAGCTCCACCATCGCCGCCCGCTCCGGCGACGGCGGAAAGCGGCCGAGCGCGCGCCGCGCTCGCTCGCCGAAGGCTTCCGCCCGGCGGATCGTCGCCCGGATCGCGTCGTGGCGCGCGAGGATCTCCATCGCGCGCTGCAAATCGCCTTCCTGGCGGTCGCCGACGTCGATGACCCGTGCCCAGAAGGCCCGCTCCGTCTCGTCGGCCTTCGCCTGGGCGAGGACAACGGGTAGGGTCACCTTGCCGTCGGCGAAGTCGTCGCCCACGGTCTTGCCCAGTGCGCCCTGCTCGGCGCTGTAGTCGAGCGCGTCGTCGATGAGCTGGAAGGCGATGCCGATCGACCGGCCGTACTCGGCGAGCGCTGCGGCATCGGCCTTCGCCCGGCCGGCGACGACGGCGCCGACCTCGGCGGCGGCCTCGAACAGCTTGGCCGTCTTGCCTTCGATCATCGCGAAATACGCGGCCTCGGTCGTCGAGCTGTCATTGGCGGTGAGAAGCTGCATGACCTCGCCCTCGGCGATGACCGCCGATGCCCTGGAGAGGATGCGCAGCACCTCGAGGTCGCCGTCGGCGACCATCAGCTCGAAGGCGCGGCTGAAGAGAAAGTCGCCGACCAGCACCGGTGCCTTGTTGCCCCAGAGCGCGTTCGCCGTCTCGCGGCCGCGCCGCAGGTCGCTCGCGTCGACGACGTCGTCGTGCAGCAGCGTCGCGGTGTGGATGAACTCGACGCAGGCGGCGAGGTTGATGTGCCGGTCACCGCGATAGCCACACATCCGTGCCGTGATGAGCGTGAGCATCGGCCGGACGCGCTTGCCGCCGGCGACGACGATGTGCTGTGCCAGCTGCGGGATCAGATCGACCGGGCTGTGCATCTCGGCGACGATGACCTGATTGACGCGGCCGAGCTCGTCGCGCACCAGCGCCTGCATGCCTTCGAGGCGCGCGCGAGAGGCGGCCGGGGCGAGGCTCGTCGCGGGTTGTCCGGTCACGTCGCAGAGTCCTCTCGGAGACAACGGCTGTGGTAGCTATCATGAGCGCTCGAGCCCTGGCAAACCACGTCATATGGCGTTCGGCCGCACCCCGGAAGGCTGATGATCGAACTGCTCCGCTCCAACGACCTCGTTCTGCTCTCCTGGGCGAGCGCCACGCTGCACGCCCACGGCATCGACACGCTGCTGCTCGATCACCATGCGGCGGCGATCGAGGGCAGCATCGGCGCCATTCCGAGACGGCTCATGGTTCTCCAGGAGGACGCGTGGCGGGCGCGTTCGATCCTCGAGACCGAGCGGCACGCCTTGGAGGCCGATGACGGCTGAGCCGACGGCCGGATGGACCGACGACCGGCTGCTCGGGGGCAAGCTCGTCTTGCGCCAGCCGCGGCACGGCTACCGCATCGCCGTCGACGCCTTGATGCTCGCGGGCGCGGCAACACCGGTCCGAGGCGGCTGGGTGGTCGACGTCGGCGCCGGCGTCGGCGCGGTCGCCCTCGCTCTGGCGCTGCGTTGCGACGGCGCGCCGCAGGTGCTCGCCCTCGAGCGCGACCCGCACCTCGTTCGCCTGCTCCACGCCAACATCGCCCGCAACGGGCTCGGCGATCGGGTCCACGCCGTCGCCGGCGATCTGTCGCGGTCACCGCTCGCCGCCGGCAGCGCCGCGCTCGTCGTCACCAACCCGCCCTACGAATCCGGCAGAGGCACCCGCCCCGCGAGCGTGCTCGGCCGGCTGGCGCGCTGGGAGGGGGCTCTGGACCTCGCGGGCTGGCTCGCCGCTTGCGCCGCGCTGACCCGCCCCGGCGGCGATCTCGTCGTCGTGCATCGCGCCGACCGGCTGGCGGATCTGCTCGCTCGTCCCCCGGGCGCGGCGAGTGTCCTGCCGCTGTGGCCGCGCGCCGGCATCGCGGCCAAGCGTGTCCTGGTTCGCTACCGCGTCGGCCGCGGCGGTGCGACCAAGCTGCTCGCCGGGCTGGTGCTGCACGAGCCCGAGGGCCATTTCACGGCCGAGGCCGACGCGATCCTGCGCGGCGAAGGTGCGTTGAACTGGGAGTGAGATGGTCAATCCGGCGGCACCGCTGGCGTGGCGGCGAGGGCCCCTCGTCGTCGGCGTTCGGCTCGAAGGCGTGATCGGGGCGGGGCTCGGAGGGCAGCTCAACCTGCGGCGGCTCGAGCGGGCGCTCGCTGCCGCCTTTCGCGCCCGTCGCAGCGAGGAGGTGGCGCTGGTGGTCAACAGCCCCGGCGGCTCCCCGGTTCAGTCGGCGCGCATCCACGATCACATTCGCTGGCTCGCCGCGCGGCACGACAAGCGGGTGACGGCCTTCGTCGAGGACATCGCCGCCTCGGGCGGCTACTGGCTCGCGCTCGCCGCCGACGAGATCGTGGCACATCCGAGCTCGATCGTCGGTTCGATCGGGGTCGTGACCGCCGGCTTCGGCTTCGATCGGGCGCTCGAGCGCCTCGGCATCGACCGCCGTCTCTATGCCACCGGTCCCCACAAGGGCATGCTCGATCCCTTCCGGCCCGAGAACGAAGGCGATGTCGCGATCTTGAAGGATCTGCACGCCGACACCTACGGCCAGTTCGTCGACCTCGTGAAGGCGCGCCGCGGCGATCGCCTCGACGACGCGGAGGCGCTCTTCGACGGACGGGTCTTCTCGGGCCTCAAGGCCAAGGAGCTGGGGCTGGTCGACGCCGTCGGCGATCCGATGGCGGTGCTGCGCGAACGCTACGGCGAGAAGGTGCGAGTGCGCCTCTTCACACCGACGCGGCGACCCTGGTGGCGGCGGCTGCGCAGCGGGCCCGAGGACGTTCTGGCGGCACTGGAGACGCGCTGGTGGTGGGGCCGCTACGGCCTTTGAGGCCGCGACCGGTGGCGGCGTGCGGCCGGAGCCTCTAGAACGAGGCTCCCGCCAGAAAGCAGCGAGCCGCGCCTTGGGCCTGTCCTTTACCCAGATCGTGTTCACCCTCCTCGTCGTCGTCGCCGTGTGGCGGGTGGTGGGCTACCTCGAGCGGCGGCGGCGCCTCGACCGGCCGCCGGCGGCGCGGGCGGGCGGTGCGCTCGACTTCGAGGCCTGTCCCCGTTGCGGCGCTTACGTCGCCAAGGGCGAGCGGTGCCCGCGGTGCGACCGCTGATGGCCGGCTGTTGACCGGGCCCGGGGCGCTTCATACTGTCCGCCCGCCTCCCATCAGCGAAATCGATTCCGTGGCCGCGCCGAGCTTTCAAGACCTGATCTTGCGCCTGCAGCGCTTTTGGGCCGACCAGGGCTGCGTCATCGTTCAGCCCTACGACGTCGAGGTCGGCGCCGGCACGTTCCACCCGGCGACGACGCTGCGGGCGGTCGGTCCCGAGCCGTGGAGCGCCGCCTATGTCCAGCCGTCCCGGCGGCCGACCGACGGCCGCTACGGCGAGAACCCCAACCGCCTCCAGCACTATTACCAATTCCAGGTGCTGCTGAAGCCGTCGCCGCCGCGCATCCAGGAGCTCTACCTGGAGAGCCTGTTCGCGCTCGGCATCGACCCGACGCTGCACGACCTGCGCTTCGTCGAGGACGACTGGGAGAGCCCGACGCTCGGCGCCTGGGGGCTCGGCTGGGAGGTCTGGTGCGACGGCATGGAGGTGTCGCAGTTCACCTACTTCCAGCAGGTCGGCGGCATCGACTGCCGACCGGTGGCGGGCGAGCTCACCTACGGCCTCGAGCGGCTGGCGATGTACGTGCAGGGCGTCGAGAACGTCTACGACCTCGACTTCAACGGTCGGGGCGTGAGCTACGGCGAGGTCTTCCACCAGGCCGAGCGCGAGCATTCGACCTACAATTTCGAGCTCGCCGACATCGCGCGGCTGCTCCGCCACTTCGAGGATGCCGAGGCCGAATGCCGGCTCGTGCTCGAGCGGGGGCTGCCACTGCCCGCCTACGACCAGTGCCTCAAGGCGAGCCACCTCTTCAACCTGCTCGACGCGCGGGGAGCGATCGGCGTGAGCGAGCGCGCCGGGTACATCGCGCGCGTCCGGGCGTTGGCCAAGGCCTGCTGCGAGGCTTGGCTGGCCAGCCGCCTTGCGGCTCTGGAAGCGCGCTGATGCCGGACCTGCTCGTCGAGCTCTTCGCCGAGGAGATCCCGGCCCGGATGCAGGCCCCGGCGGCGGCGGCGCTCGCCAAGGCGCTGAGTGACGGCCTCGAGCAGCGCGGCATGGCGCTCGCCGAGGGCGCGGTGACCACCTATGCGACGCCGCGGCGCCTTGCGCTCGTCGCCAGCGGCGTACCCGAGGCCGAGCCGCGGCGCACCGTCCGGCGACGCGGACCGCGCGTCGCCGCGCCGGAGAAGGCGCAGGAAGGCTTTCGCCGGTCGCTCGCCGGCGCGACCTTCACGCTCGAGGAGGTCGAGGAGAGGAAGGGGCGGTTCTGGGTCGCCGTCGTCGAGGAGGGCGGGGCTCGAGCGAGCGAGGTCATCCGCTCGCTGCTCGAAGCCTTCCTGCCGCGTTTTCCCTGGCCCAAGTCGATGCGCTGGGGCGACGGCGACGCCCGTTGGGTGCGGCCGCTGCATCGCATCCTCTGCCTCCTCGATCGCGAGGTCGTGGCGGTGCGCTTCGCCGGTATCCAGGCTGACAACCTCACCGAGGGCCATCGCTTCATGGCCCCCGGCGCCTTTGCGGTCGCGCGGCCGGCCGAGTACGAGGACGCGCTGCTTTCGGCGCGGGTCTTGGCCGATCCCGAAGCACGGCGCCGCCGTATCGTCGACGGCGCCCGCGCGCTGGCGGAGCGAGAGGGCTTGCGGCTGCGCGACGATGCGGGCCTCGTCGATGAGCTCGTCGGCCTCGCGGAGTGGCCCGTGCCGCTCCTCGGCCGGATCGACGACGGCTTCATGGCGCTGCCGCCCGAGGTGCTGACCACGTCGATGCGCACCCACCAGCGCTACCTGGCGCTCGATGACGCCGACGGACGCTTGGCCCCGCGGTTCGTCGTCGTCGCCAACCTGGTGGCGGCCGACGGCGGTGCCGCCATCGTCGCCGGCAACGAGCGGGTGCTGCGGGCGCGGCTGTGGGACGCGCGCTTCTTCTGGGATGTCGACCGCAGGACCCGGCTGGAAGACCGCGGCGCGGCGCTCGCGCGCATGGTGTTTCACGCGCGGCTCGGCTCGATGGCCGACAAGGCGCGGCGGCTCGAACGGCTCGCGCGCTGGCTGGCGCAACGGTCGGGCCTGGCCGATGCGGGGCTGGCGGCGCACGCCGCGCGCCTCGCCAAGGCCGATCTCGTCACCGGCATGGTCGGCGAGTTCCCGGACCTGCAGGGCGTGATGGGGGCCTACTACGCCCGCGCCCAGGGCGAGCCCGAGGCGGTCGCCGATGCGATCGCGCGGCACTACGCGCCGCAGGGGCCGAGCGACGCCTGCCCGCGCACGCCGCTGGCCGTGGTCGTGGCGCTCGCCGACAAGCTCGACAGCCTCGCCGGCCTCTACGCCGCGGGCGAGCGAGCCACCGGTTCGGGCGACCCGTTGGGCCTGCGGCGGCTCGCGCTCGGCGTGATGCGGCTCGTCTTGGAAAACGACCTTCGTCTGCCGTTGCGCGAGGCGCTCGCCGCCGCCGCCAGCGGCTACGCCGAGACGCTCGACCTCCCGCCGGAAGAGACCGTCGTCGACGAGCTCACGGCCTTCGTCCGCGAGCGGCTCAAGGTGCATCTCCGCGGCGAAGGCCTGCGCCCCGATCTCGTCGCTGCGGTGTTGGCGGTCGGCAGCGACGACGATTTGCGACGTGTTCGCCATAAAGTGCAGGCCGTCGCCCGGTTTCTGGAAACGCTGGACGGTGCCAACCTGCTCGCGGGTTACCGGCGCGCCAGCAACATCGTCCGGATCGAGATGGCAAAGGACGGCACGGATGTGGCGGCGCCCGTCAGCGAAGCGTTGCTGGAGGCGCCAGCCGAGATTGCGCTCTACGATCGCCTGCGCGAGGTTCGGCCGGCGATCGTAGCGGCCCTGGCGGCGGAGCGCTTCACCGACGCCATGGCCGGTTTGGCCACCTTGCGAGGTCCGGTCGACCGGTTCTTTGAAGAGGTGCTCGTGAACGCGGACGCGCCGGCCGTCAGGGCCAACCGACTGCGCTTGCTGGCCCGCCTGAGCGGGCTTTTGGACGACGTTGCTGTTTGGAACATGCTCGAAGAGCCGCGCGCGGCTGCTTGATGGGGGGTGAAATGGTCCAGTGGGTCTATCGGTTCGGAGACGGACGCGCCGACGGCAACTCGAAGTTGAAGGCGCTGTTGGGCGGCAAGGGCGCCAATCTCGCCGAGATGGCGACCCTCGGCCTGCCCGTGCCGCCGGGCTTCACCATCAGCACCGAGGTCTGCACCTATTACTATGGCCATGACCAGCGTTATCCGGAGGACCTGTCGGAGCAGGTGCTGAGCGCGCTGGAATTCCTCGAGGCCTCGATGCAGGCGAGCTTCGGCGATCCGGCCAACCCGCTCCTGGTGTCCGTGCGCTCGGGCGCGCCGGTCTCGATGCCCGGCATGATGGACACGGTGCTCAACCTCGGTCTCAACGAGCAGACGGTGGAAGGCCTGGTCAAGCGCAGCGACGATGCGCGCTTCGCCTACGACAGCTATCGGCGCTTCATCCAGATGTACGGCGACGTCGTGCTCGGGGTCGAGCATCACCTGTTCGAGGACGCGCTCGACGAGGCCAAGGACAAGGCCGGTGTCACCCTCGACACCGAGCTGCCGGTAGCCGGCCTCGAGCAGCTCGTCGCGACCTACAAGAGCATCGTCAAGCGCGAGACCACCGCCCCCTTCCCCGACGATCCGCTCGAGCAGCTCTGGGGGGCGGTCGGCGCAGTGTTCAGCTCCTGGATGACGCCGCGGGCGATCACCTATCGCCGGCTGCACGACATCCCCTCGGCGATGGGGACCGCGGTCAACGTGCAGGCCATGGTCTTCGGCAACATGGGGCCGAGCTCGGCCACCGGCGTCGCCTTCACCCGCAACCCGTCGAACGGCGAGCGCAAGCACTATGGCGAGTACCTGATCAACGCCCAAGGCGAGGACGTGGTCGCCGGCATCCGCACGCCCCAGCCGCTCATCAAGTCCTCCGGCGACGGCGGCGTCGAGGGGCGCTCCCTCGAGGAGATCATGCCGCGCGCCTACGAGGAGCTGGCCGCGGTCTTCGATCGGCTCGAGCGCCACTACAAGGAGATGCAGGACATCGAGTTCACCGTGCAACGGGAGAAGCTCTACATCCTGCAGACGCGCACCGGTAAGCGGACGGCGAGCGCGGCCTTGAAGATCGCCGTCGACATGGTCGACGAGGGCCTGCTGAGCCCCGAGGAGGCGGTGCAGCGGGTCGAGCCGGCGTCGCTCGATCAGCTCCTGCACCCGACCCTCGACCCCAAGGCCGAGCGCAACGTGCTGACCCGCGGCCTGCCGGCCTCGCCGGGGGCCGTGTCGGGTCGCATCGTCTTCGACGCCGACAGCGCCGAGCGTCGGGCCGCGGCGGGCGAGCAGGTCGTCCTGGTCCGCACCGAGACCTCGCCCGACGACATCCATGGCATGCACGCCGCGCGCGGCATCCTCACCGCGCGCGGCGGCATGACCAGCCACGCCGCCGTGGTCGCCCGCGGCATGGGCAAGCCCTGCGTCTGCGGTGCCGCCGACCTGGAGGTCCGTGCGGGCGAGAAGGTCGTCCGCGTCGGCGCGATGGAACTCGGCGAGGCCGACATGATCACCATCGACGGCGGCGACGGCACGGTCATGCTGGGCGAGGTTCCGACCATCGATCCCGAGCTCGGCGGCGACTTCAAGCGGCTCATGGAATGGGCCGACGCGATGCGCCGCTTGAAGGTGCGGACCAACGCGGAAACGCCCCAGGACGTGCGCACCGCGCTCCGCTTCGGCGCGGAGGGCATCGGCCTTTGCCGCACCGAGCACATGTTCTTCGACGACGGTCGCATCCTCGCCATGCGCGAGATGATCCTCGCCACCGACGGCGACGGCCGGCGCAAGGCGCTCGCCAAGATCCTGCCCATGCAGAAGGGCGACTTCGTCGAGATCTTCGAGATCATGGCGGGTCTGCCCGTCACCATCCGCCTGCTCGATCCGCCGCTGCACGAGTTCCTGCCGCACTCCGAGGACGAGATGGAGCGCGTCGCCGAGGCGACGGGCACGCCGCTCGCCCGGGTCAAGCGGCGCACGGTCGAGCTGCGCGAGGCCAACCCGATGCTCGGCATGCGCGGCTGCCGGCTCGGCATCGTCTTTCCCGAGATCTACGAGATGCAGAGCCGCGCCATCTTCGAGGCGGCGCACGAGGTCCAGAAGAAGAGCGGCGACACCGTGGTCCCGGAGGTCATGGTCCCGCTCGTCGGCAGTGCCCGCGAGCTCGAGATCCTCAAGGCGCACATCGATGCGGTCGCGAAGACGGTCGCCGAGGAGCACGGCCAGGCGCTCACCTACCTCGTCGGCACCATGATCGAGGTGCCGCGGGCGGCGCTCCGGGCGGACGACATCGCCCAGCATGCGGCGTTCTTCAGCTTCGGTACCAACGACCTGACGCAGATGACGCTCGGGCTGTCGCGCGATGACAGCGGCAGCTTCATGGACGCCTATCTGAGGGAGGAGATTTTCGCGGCCGACCCCTTCCAGACGCTCGACGTCGACGGCGTCGGCGCGCTCGTCGAGGTTGCCCGCGACAAGGGCCGCACGGTGCGCGCCGATCTCAAGGTCGGGATCTGCGGCGAGCACGGCGGCGACAGCCGCTCGATCGCCTTTTGCGAGAAGGCCGGCCTCGACTACGTGTCGTGCTCGCCCTACCGCGTGCCGATCGCGCGGCTGGCGGCGGCCCAGGCGGCGCTCAAGGCCATGGCGTGAGTGGAGCGGATTGGCTCGAGGCCGTCCGCGCGGGCGGCAAGGCGGCACTCGCCCGCGCGCTGGCGGCCATCGAGGCCGACGCCGACAATCCGGAGGTCGCGGCACTTCTGGATGCCGCCTTCGCGGCACCCTGCGGCCACGTGATCGGCATCACCGGGCCGCCCGGCGTCGGCAAGTCGACCCTGGTGGCGGCGCTCATCGAGCGCTTTCGCGACGCCGGCGAGACCGTCGGCGTCATCGCGGTCGATCCGTCGTCGCGGCGCCGTGGCGGTGCGCTCCTGGGTGATCGCACGCGCATCCTCCACGATCCCGAGGACAAGGGCCTGTTCGTGCGGTCGATGGCGGCGCGCGAGCAACTCGGCGGGCTCGCCGCACTCACCATGCCGGCGCTCGTGCTGATGCGCGCGGTCTTCGACCGGCTGATCGTCGAAACCGTCGGGGTCGGGCAATCGGAGACGACCATCGGCGACGTCGCGGACACGGTCGTCTTCGCGGCGCAGCCGGCCTCGGGCGACAGCCTTCAGTTCATGAAGGCCGGCATCGTCGAGGTGCCGCACCTCGTCGTCGTCACCAAGGCGGACATGGGCGGGCCCGCCGAGCGGGCCGCGCGGGAACTGGAAGCGGCCCTCGCACTCGCCGAGCCCGAGGACGACTGGTCGGTGGCCATCCGCCTCGTGGCGGCGCCCGAGGGGCGCGGCATCGCCGAGCTGGTGTCCGATCTCGACGCCCATCGCGCGCAGATCCCGGATCTGGCCGGACGGCGCCGCGAACAGGCCGGCCTGTGGCTGCAGCGGCAAATGCACGACCTCTACGGCCGTCGCGGCCTCGGCCAGCTCCAGCGCCAAGGGCGTCTGCCGGACGCGCCGAGCGCGCCGTTTCGGGCCTATGCGGAGCTTTCGGCCGTCCTGGAGGCGAAGCTCAGATCGACCCAGTCGGGAACCCAAGGGGCGATGGCCACGGGTCCGGCCTGAAGCGTGCGCCCCGCATCGGCCGCCTTCCGCCAACGGTCGAGGCGGATCAGCGCGAGGCCGACATCACCGTAGACGGCCTGCAGCTGGCCGACCTCGATCGCGCCGTCGGTGATCGGGGCGCCGGGCGCCGCCTCGCCTTCCAGACGCGCCGGCAAGAGCCGCTTGCGGACGGTCGCCCGGTAGCGCATCCGCGCGGTCAGTTCCTGGCCGACGAAGCAGCCCTTGTCGAAGGCGACGCCGTGCAACTCGACGAAGCCGTTCTCGAGCAGAAGCGCCTTGTCCGGCTCGAGGTCGTGGCTGCCTTCGGGGATCCCCAGCTGGGCCCGATGACGGGTGAAGTGGGCCTCGTCGACCCGCTGGGCGAGGGCTGAGAGGCATGGCTCGACCGTCGCCGGCGCGCCGATCAGCCGCTGGCCGAGCGCCGGGTGGCGGGGGTCGGCCGCCGCGGTCCAGGGGCCGTCGGTGGCGACCGGCACCGCCTGTCCGACCGCGTAGACGGCGAGCTCCGAGCGCGGCTCGAAGCTCACAGCGGCACGCAGCCGATAGAGGGTCAGCCGGCGCACGAGGGCGTCGAGCCGCTCCGCCTCGACGTCGGCGAGCCAGTTTGCGCCAGCGGCGAACAGCATGAGATCGAAGAGGAACTTGCCTTGCGGCGTCAGCAGCGCGGCGTAGACGGGGCGGCCGGGCGCGAGCGCGCCGAGATCGTTGCTCAATAGCCCCTGCAGCAAAGCAGCGCGATCGTCGCCGGCGACCGTCAGGACGGACCGGGTGGCCAGTCGCGTCCACCAATGCTGCGGCAACTCGCTCGACATCGCGCACCTCACTTCCAGGCACCCGGAGGGTACCGCGTTTTCCGCATGGCAGGAACCGTCACCGACCGCCGCCCCGGCGAGGCGGACGAGGTGGCGCCCGTCGGCGCCGACGATCTGTGCGGGCGGGGGGCGGGCGGAGGGGCGGGGGATACGGGCGCGCGGCGTCCCGCAGCGCTGATCCCGGCGCCGGGCAAAGCCTGAGAGCGCCCTTCGGCCCCGCGCTCCCGCTCAAGCGGTGGTCGCGCCGGCGGCGAGCACCGCGTCGCTCAGCCGCAGCAGTGCCAGCTGGCGATCACGGGACGAGGCGCGCGCGAGCCGCCGTGCCAACTCGTTGCGCACCGCGTCGGGCTGAAACCGGTGCAAGTCGCGGGCCACCGCCGGCACCGCCTCGTCGCCGCGGGCGAGCACGGCGTCGATGATGACGGCAACGCAGGTCTCGCCGCAGCGGCGCAGCAGTGCGCCAATCGCGGCGAGCCGGACCGCGGGGTCGCCGTCGCCGAGGAGCTCCTCCAGCCGGCCGAGCACCTTCGTGTCCAAGGGCGTCGCCGTGTCGCCGATCCAGCGCGCCGCACGAGCACGAAGCGCGGGCTCGGGATCGTCGAGCCCGCCGAGGATGGTGCGCGCATGGGCGGGATCGCGGGTCGCGGCGAGCATCCGCAGCCCGGCGAGACGCAGCCTCGCGCACGGCTCGGCAGCCAGCCCGCCGGCCAGGGACAAGATCTCCGCCGGTGCGTCACCGGTGTTCTCGATCACCCGGGCGAGCGACACGGCCGCGGCGGCGCGGAGCACCGGATCGGCGGCGCCGGCGCTGACTTGGTGCAGCGCCTGGGCGACGGCGGCATCGGTGATCTCGCCCAGGCGTTCGGCGATCTCGATGCGAAGCCGCGTCCGCAGCGGGGCTGGCGCGGTGTCGAGCCAGGGCGTCGCGATGTCGGGCGTCGACCTCCGCGCCAGTGCGGCCGAGCCGCGTCGCGGCCGCGACGCGCGCTGGGGCGACATCGCGCGGCCATCCGCGGCGAGGACGTCGGCGAGCACACGGGCGGCCTTGGCGCCGTCACGGCGGGTTCTGGCCAAGCCGACGAGCGTTTCGAGCACACCTCGGCGGAGGTCGTCGTCGCTGCTGAAGAGCATGCCGGCGAGCAGCGGAATCACGCTCGAGCCGCCGAGGTCCGCCAGCAACGCGGCTGCGGTCAAGCGCAGCGGCGCCGGCGCCAGCGGATCGCGCAGCCGGTCGGCGAGATCGCTGCGCGCCGCCTCCGGATCGAGAATGGCCAGCGCCGCCGCGGCGCGACAGGCGATGGCGACGTGTCCGCAGCGCAGCTTGCGGCGCAGGGTCCAGCCGAGTTGCGGCGCGCAGTCCGCCGCCCGCAGCCGGCACAGGGCCCCGATCGCGGCGTAGACGACCTCCGGGTCGGGATCGTCGAGCAGCCCCTCCAAAACCGCCGGCATGGTCGGCCCCGCGTGCTCCGCGACGATCGCGCGGACCGCGGGCGAGGGATCTCGAGCACGCCGCAGAAGCGCCGAATGGCTCGGCGCGAGTTCGGCCAGATGGCTCGCTGCGGCGACGCGCACGCTTTCCTCCTCGTGGTTCAAGAAAAGCGTGAGCGCGTGGGTCTGGCCGGCATCCGGGCAATCGGCGAGGGCGGCGACGGCGCTGCGCGCGCGATGCGTCGGGGCCTCCCGCGCCAGCATGGCGATGGCCGCGCAGCCACGCTCGCCGAGATGCGCCAGCGTGCGGATCACCACGTCGTCCAGCTCGGGCGAGATGTGGTCGGTGAGCAGGGCCTCGAGATCGGGTACGACGCTCGCGTCACCGACGCTCGCGAGCGCTCGAACGGCTTCGCAGCAGAGGGCGTGCCGCACCCGCTGCAATCGGGACGAGGTCTCGTAGATGAAGGCGTCGGGGTTGCGGATGACGCGGCGCAGCGCCGGCAGGGCGGCGCTGTCGCCGAGCTTGACGAGCCCTTTGAGCGCGGTGCGGCGACAATCGACGTCGAGATCGTCGTTGAACGCCCGCCGCAGCGTGTCGCGGCCGGCGAGCGGCGAGCGCTCGGCGAGGGTCGCGAGGGCTTCGCGGCGCACCTGCGCATCGGGATCCTCGGCGAGCTCACGCAGCCTGGCGACGACGGCGGGGCCGGGCAAGCGCCCGACACAGCGCGCCGCCTGCAGCCGGACATCGCGATCGCTGTCGGCGATCAGCCGATCCAGGGTCGTCTGAAATCTCAGCGCTGGTGTCATCGCGTGCCCTCCTGATCGGCGCGTTGCGGTTGGCGTCCGGTCGTCGCCGCGAATGGAACCGTCGTCGCGGTCGAAAAACCGCCTTTGTGTTTGCGGGTATGATTGTGAAATTCGTTCGCGAGTGCGCGACCGTCGCGCGTACCGCGGCTGCCACTTGCGGCGCCGATCGGCGCACCTGCGCTCGGATGTCGCAGGTCTCGCCGAGCCGCTGCCCGACGGCTCGCGGCGGGGGTCTGCGCGCGGGCGGAGCGGCGCGGTTCGCGTTGATTTGCAGCGTTGGCAAGGAGAAAAACGCCGCTCCCGGCGTGCAGCCGCGGTGCCGGACGAGCAGCTTGAGCGCCGACGCCCGGGCCCGGTCGCCGGATTGCTCGGGCCGGGAGCACCAAGCCGGCGCGGCGCTGCGGCAAGTTCGTATTCATGATGCGAAAGGATGCAGGCGACCGTCGGGGGTAGAAACTTGGCGAAAAGAAGGACGGGTGGCGCGATGAAAGGCGGCGCACCACCGGCTCAATTATGTACAGTGTTCATGTATGAATGAAAATTAGATGAGAAAACCATGCAAATTGCTGCCGAATTAGGGGTGCGGGATCGGTGCTCGTCGCCCGTCGGCGGCCCGCCCGCGCGCCGCCGTGCGGATCGCCTGCCAGATGGCGAGCGGCGTCGCCGGCATGTCGAGGTGCGTGATCCCCAAAGGCGCGAGCGCGTCGAGCAGCGCGTTCATCACCGTCGGCGGCGCGCCGGTGGCACCGGCCTCGCCGCACCCCTTGGCTCCCAGCGGATTGGTCCTCGCCGGCACCTCGACGAACTCGACCTGGATCGAGGGGATGCCGTCGGCGCGGGGCACGGTGTAGTCCATCAACGAGCCCGAGAGCAGCTGGCCCTCGTCGTCGTAGACCACGTTCTCGAACAGCGCCTGGCCGATCCCTTGGGCGATGCCGCCCTGGATCTGACCGCGGGTCAGCATCGGGTTGACGATCGTCCCGAAGTCGTTGACCGAGACGTAGCGGTCGATCGCGACCACGCCGGTCGCCGGATCGACCTCGAGCTCGCAGAGATGCGCGCCGTTGGGATAGGCGCTCGGCGCACCGTCGACGGTGAGGCTGGCGTCGATCTCCTCGGGCAGGCCCTCGGTCGGCGGGCTCTCGCGCACGGTCTTGGCGATCTCGAGGAGGCCGACCTGGCGGTCGGTGCCGATGACGGTGAAAGCGCCATCGGCGAAGACGAGATCGGCTTCAGGTGCCTCGAGGGTGTGCGCCGCCCACTTGCGCGCCTTGGTCTCGACCTCGTCGGCGGCGGCGAGCAGCGCCATCGAGGAGTTCATGACCGACCGCGAGCCCCCCGAGCCGCCGCCGGCGATGAGCTGGTCGCTGTCCTTCTGCAGAAGGTCGATCCGATCGAAGGGTAGGCCCAGGCGATCGTGCACGATCTGGGCGAAGGTCGACCCGTGGCCCTGGCCGTAGTCGGAGGTACCGGTGATCATGGTGACCCGGCCGTCGGGCTCGAAGCGCAACGCGCCCATCTCGGTGACCTTGTCCGCCGTGACCTCGAGGTAGCAGGCGACGGCGCGGCCGCGGAGCTTGCCCCTGGCCTCGCTCTGCTTGCGGCGAACGGCGTAGCCGGCGTCGTCGGCGAGCTCGAGCGCACGATCCAGGAGGCGCGGGAACTCGCCCGAATCGTAGACGAGATCGGAGGCCGCCTTGAACGGCATCTCCCGAGGGCGGATCAGGTTCTTGCGGCGCAGCTCGATCGGGTCGCGGCCGGTCTCGCGGGCGGCGGCCTCGATCAGCCGCTCCATGACGTAGACGCCTTCGGGCCGCCCGGCGCCGCGATAGGGGCCCACGGGGACGGTGTGCGTCACGACGCTGCGCGAGCGCAGCGCGAGACACGGCGTCCGGTAGGGACCCGGCACGTTCTTTTGGATGTTCAGGCTGACGATCATCGGCCCGACAAAGGTCATGTACGCCCCGAGATTGCCGACGACGTCGACCTTGACGGCCGTGAAGTTGCCCTCTGCGTCGAGGGCGAGGCTCGCCGTGTAGAGGCTGTCGCGTCCCTGATGGTCGGAGAGGAAGCTGTCGGAGCGCTCGTCGCACCAGCGGACCGGACGGCCGAGCACACGCGCGGCGTGCAGGATGGCCACGTACTCGGGGTAGGCGCCGATCTTCATGCCGAACGAGCCACCGACATCGTAGGTGATGACGCGCAGCTTCGCACGGTCGATCCGGAGAATGTCGTCCGCCACCGTGTTCCTCAAGCCGAACACGCCCTGGGAGCCGACGTGCAGGGCGAAACGGTCGGCGGCGGCGTCGTATTCGGCGATGGCCGCGCGCGGCTCCATCGGGACGACCGCCACGCGGTTGTTGACGAGCTGGAGGGTCGTCACGTGCGCCGCCGCGGCAAACGCCGCCGCCACCGCCGTCGCGTCGCCGAACGCGTAGTCGAGGCAGAGGTTGCCCGGATAGTCCGGGCTCACCTGCGGCGCGCCGGGGTCGAGGGCCGCCACCGGGTCGGTCACCGTCGGCTTGGCGGCGAAGTCGACCACGACGCGTTCGGCTGCGTCGCGCGCCTGGGCGAGCGTCTCGGCGATGATGACGGCCATCGGCTCGCCGATGTGCCGGATCTCGGGGGTGGCGAAGGCCGGG
>CAYZSE010000017.1:25504-31445 GCA_964481035.1 uncultured Geminicoccaceae bacterium
GATGACGGCCATCGGCTCGCCGATGTGCCGGATCTCGGGGGTGGCGAAGGCCGGGCGCGGCTCGGCGTGCATCTTGGAGCCGTCGCGGTTGACCAGCGCCAGCCGGCAGGCTTGGCCGCCGTAGCCTGCAGCGATGAAGTCGAAGACCGTGTAGGCGGCGATGACACCCGGCGTCTGGAGCGCCGCGCTCGTGTCGATGCGCGTGATGGTCGCCGCTGCGACGGGCGAGCGCACGACAAAGGCGTGAAGCTGGCCCGGAAGGGCGAGGTCGTCGGTGTAGCAGCCGCGACCGCGGACGAGCTTGGGATCCTCCATGCGCGGCACGGCTTGGCCGACACCGAACCGGCCGGGCGCCACGCGGCGGCTGACGATCTCGCTCATGGTCTCCCCAGACGACGGGCACGGGCCGGCGCTTGGTCTGCGCCGGCAACCCCTATATATGAATGGGTTCGCGGCGGATCGATAGCAGGCGGAGCCAGATGAGCGGACACCAGCCGGGCGCGGTCACGATCACCGAGGCCCTCACTTTCGACGACGTGCTGCTCGTTCCCCAGGCTTCCGACATCGTGCCGTCCGAAGCCCGCACGGAGACGCGAATCACCCGACAGATCGAGCTCAAGATCCCGCTCGTCTCGGCGGCGATGGACACGGTGACCGAGAGTGGTTTGGCGATCGCCATGGCGCAGCACGGTGGGCTCGGCATCGTCCACAAGAACTTGTCGATGGAGGCGCAGGCCGACGAGGTCCGTCAGGTCAAGAAGTTCGAGGCGGGCATCGTCGTCAACCCGGTCACCATCGGGCCCGACGCGGCGTTGGCCGACGCTCTCGAGCTGATGCGTCGGTATCGCATCTCGGGGGTGCCCGTCACCGCTGCCGGCATGCGGCTCGTGGGCATCCTCACCAACCGCGACGTGCGCTTCGCCGACGATCCTCGGCAGCCCGTCCGCGAGCTGATGACCCACGAGCGTCTCGTCACCGTGCGCGAAGGGGTGTCGCGGGAGCGCTGCCGGCAGCTCCTGCACCAGAACCGCATCGAGAAGCTGCTCGTCGTCGACGACGACTACCGCCTGATCGGCCTCATCACCGTCAAGGACATCGAGAAGGCGGCGCGCCACCCCGACGCCTGCAAGGACGACCAGGGCCGCTTGCGGGTCGGCGCCGCCACCGGTGTCGGCCCGGCCGGGCTGGAGCGTGCCGAGGCGTTGATCGCCGCCGGCTGCGACGTCGTCGTCGTCGACACCGCGCACGGCCATGCGCGCGCGGTCGTCGACACGGTGCGGCAGCTGCGCCGGGTCGACAGGACGTGCCAGATCGTCGCCGGGAACGTCGCCACCGCCGACGGTGCGGCGGCGCTCATGGAGGCCGGCGCCGACTGCATCAAGGTCGGCATCGGTCCGGGCTCGATCTGCACCACCCGCGTCGTCGCCGGTGTCGGCATGCCGCAGCTGCAGGCCATCATGGAGGTCACGCGGCGCACGCGCGCCGAGGGCGTGCCCGTCATCGCCGACGGTGGCATCCGCGCTTCGGGCGACCTGGCCAAGGCCGTCGCCGCCGGCGCCGACTGCGCCATGCTCGGCTCGATGTTCGCCGGCACCGACGAGGCGCCGGGCGAGGTGTTTCTCTACGAAGGCCGCTCCTACAAGGCCTATCGCGGCATGGGCTCGATCGGCGCCATGGCGCGCGGCTCCGCCGATCGTTACTTCCAAGCGGAGGTGTCGGAGCCCCTCAAGCTCGTGCCCGAGGGGATCGAGGGACAGGTGCCCTACAAGGGCCCGCTCCACACCATCATCCACCAGCTCGTCGGCGGGCTGCAGGCGGCGATGGGGTATACGGGCAACGCCGATATCGCGTCGATGCAGCGCCGCTGCCGGTTCGTGCGGGTGACGCAGGCGGGCGTCATCGAAGGCCATGTGCACGACGTCCGCATCACGCGCGAAGCACCGAACTATCGTCGCCAGGCGTAGGCGCGCTCAGGGTACGTTAAGGGATCGCGGTCAGGCTGCGTCGTCGATGACGATCGGACGGGCCCCATGCACGATCACTCCCGCGAGCCGGCCAGCGACGAGACCGACGCCTGGACGGTGCCGGCACCGCTGCTCGCGCACGCCTTGCGCACGCCGTTGAACATTCTGGGCGGCTATGCGGCGCTGCTCGCCCACGGCGAACTGGGCGCTCTGCCGCCCGAGGCGCGCGAGGCGGCACTGGCCGTTCGCGAGGCGGCCGCCGCGCTCGAACGGACCGTGGAGCTTCTGCCCGCCCCACCGCCGGCGCCTCGGCCCGGACCGCTGACGCTACCGCTGGGCCAAGTGGTGGCGCGCGCGGCACGCGCGCAGGGCTGGGAAGTCCGCGAAACGGACGGCTTCGCCCTCGATGGTATCGCTTGGTCGGGGTGGGCCGGGCTATGGGCGACGCTGATCGCCGGCGCGTCACCGCCGATCGCGCGGACGCTGCGGCTCGCGGGTGAAGGGCCGCGCTTGGTGATCGGGGTGGACCCAGCCGCCTTCGGCGGCGGCGGCGAGCAACTGCCGGAACACCTCGCGACGCGCCGCGCCGCTGCTGCCGGCATGGCGCTGGCTCGAGCGGCGACCGGGACCTGGCACCTCGATGGCGCGGGCTTGATGCGGGGTTGCGGCACCCTTATTTTTCATCGAGCAAATGCAGCGTGCGGCGGGTCGCAGTCTCGTTAGATGCTGGACTTTTGAGGCGGTGCTGTTACGCTCGCTCATGTCTCTCGCGCGCAGCCATCGTTGTCTTTGAGGCGATCGGCAGACAGCGAAACAGGGCGCGCAGGTTATCCGATCACGCTTGGTCCGGCACGTCAGGTGCCGACGTCATGCGCCCCGCCGGGGCCATTCCCGCCGTGCAGGCGCTGCGTGATCTCTGGACTGCAAGGACCGCGAATGTACCCATACCGTCGTAACAACCAGCGCAAGCGCTCACGTACCGGCACGCGTCGCAACAAGTCGGCCGGGCGTCGGCTGCCCGGCAGCGCGCGTGAGCTGCTGCCCCTGATGCAGCCCGCGACGAAGGCACTGGCACAGGTTCTCGCCGGCAATACCAAGCCGTCCGGCCAGTTCGTCTACGCGCGCAGCATGGCTGAGCGGGCCGATCAGATGATCGCCGAGAAGCAGCTCGATCGTCTCACCATGCGTGATCGCGAGGAGTTTCTCGAGCAGCTGGCGCGGCTCAAGCTCACGGTGACGGATGCCGAGGACGAGTTCGGTCCCCTGGAGGTTGCAGGGGAGGGCGACGGCGAGGACGAGGCGGCCGAGGGCGACGAGGCGCCGGCGATCGAGGTCGAGGAGGATCCCGAGGCGCTCGAGGAGGAGCGACGCCGGGCCGAGGCCGAGGCGGCCGAGCAACGCGAGCGGCTCAAGCGGGTGGCGCTGGCGCTGATGTCGCCGTCGACGGCCACCGAGCCGGCGCGCGAGCCGCTCGCCGGCCCCAGCATCGATGCGTATCAGCCGCGCGACGAGAGCGCGGTGGCCGGGCGTCCGCGGCGCGACGCCGCGGCGACCCGGAGCGCCGCGCGGGCGGCGTCGACGCCGCGGCGCCCGCGGATCACGCTGCGATCGTCCGATCGCGATGCGGTCGATGCGAAGAACGCCGACGGCGAGGAGCACGGGGTTGCCTCGGACAGTTGATGGGTCCACCTAAAAGCGGTGGGGTGATCGGTGCACCGTGCGCGGTTGCCCCGTTTTCGCGCCGCGCGAAATTAGGTATCGTTCGGCGTCTAGGTGAGAGGCAGTCGCGGTCGCACCATGGCGAACGATCCGTACCAAGATACCGACCAGCCGTCGGGCGACGTCGCCACCAAGACGCGCCCGAAAACCCAGCGTCCGTCCCTCTACAAGGTGCTTCTACTGAACGACGACTACACGCCGATGGAGTTCGTCGTGCTGGTTTTGCAGCGCTTCTTCGGCAAGTCGGCGGAAGACGCGACGCGAATCATGCTGCACGTGCATCAAAAAGGGGTCGGCGTGTGCGGCGTGTACACCTACGAGATCGCCGAGACCAAGGTCGCGCAGGTCATCGAGTTCGCGCGCCAGCACCAGCACCCGTTGCAGTGCACGATGGAGAAAGAGTGAGGACGCGCGCGAACGGTCGACTTTCGATGCTTCCGGCGGAGGCCTGAGGAGATGCCCATGTTGTCCAAAAATCTCGAGCGGGCCCTCCGGCGCGCCCTGGCGTTGGCGAACGCTCGCCAGCACGAGTTCGCCACGATCGAGCACCTCCTGTTGGCGCTCGCCGACGACCACGATGCCGGGACGGTCTTGCGCGCCTGCGGCGTCGATCTGGACAAGCTCAAGGAGGACTTGACCGAGTTTCTCGACCACGAGCTGTCCAGCCTCGTCGTCGAGGGCCAGGTCGACGCCAAGCCGACCGCGGGCTTCCAACGGGTGATCCAGCGCGCCGCCATCCACGTCCAGTCGTCGGGGCGGAGCGAGGTCACCGGGGCGAACGTGCTGGTCGCGGTGTTCTCCGAGCGGGAAAGCCACGCGGTTTATTTTCTGCAAGAGCAGAACATGTCACGCCTCGACGCGGTGAACTACATCAGTCACGGCATCGCCAAGCGATCCGGGATGGCGGAGACGAGATCGGTGCGTGGATCCGAGGAGCCGAAGACGGAGGAGCAAGCCGAGGACGCCGAGCGCGAGGCGCTCGCCGCCTATTGCGTCGACCTCAACAAGAAGGCACGCGACGGCCGGATCGACATCCTGGTCGGCCGCGACCTCGAGGTCGAGCGGACCATCCAGATCCTCTGCCGGCGCTCGAAGAACAACCCGCTGTTCGTCGGCGATCCGGGTGTGGGCAAGACCGCCATCGCCGAGGGGCTGGCGCTGCGCATCGTCAACGGCGAGGTCCCCGAGATCCTCAAGACCGCCGTGATCTACGCGCTCGACATGGGCGCCCTGCTCGCGGGCACGCGCTATCGCGGCGACTTCGAGGAGCGCCTCAAGGCGGTCCTCGGCGAGCTCGAGAACGACGAGCGGGCGATCCTCTTCATCGACGAGATCCACACGGTGATCGGTGCCGGGGCGACCTCGGGCGGCTCCCTCGACGCCTCGAACCTGCTCAAGCCCGCGCTGGCCTCGGGGACCCTGCGCTGCATCGGCTCGACCACCTACAAGGAGTTTCGCTCCTACTTCGAGAAGGATCGTGCGCTCGTCCGCCGCTTCCAGAAGATCGACATCAGCGAGCCGAGCTCGGACGAGGCGGTCAGGATCCTCGAGGGCCTCAAGCCCAGCTTCGAGGATCATCACGGCGTCAAGTACACCCCGAGCGCGTTGAAGTCGGCGGTGGATCTGGCGGTGCGGTACATCCACGACCGCAAGCTGCCGGACAAGGCGATCGACATCATCGACGAGGTCGGGGCGGCGCAGGCGCTCAAGCCGGAGAGCCAGCGCAAGAAGACGATCCAGTCGAAGGATATCGAGGAGATCGTCGCGAAGATCGCCAGGGTGCCGGTGAAGAACGTCACGGCGCGGGACAAGGAGGCGCTGCGCACCCTCGAGGAGGATCTCAAGGCCGGCGTGTTCGGCCAGGACAAGGCCATCGAGGCCCTGGCGTCGGCGATCAAGCTGAGCCGCGCGGGCCTGCGCGAGGTGCAGAAGCCGATCGGCTGCTACCTGTTCTCCGGGCCCACCGGCGTCGGCAAGACCGAGGTGGCGCGGCAGCTCTCGTCGGTCATGGGGATCGAGCTCGTGCGCTTCGACATGTCGGAGTACATGGAGCGCCACGCCGTCTCGCGGCTCATCGGAGCACCTCCGGGCTATGTCGGCTTCGACCAGGGCGGGCTCTTGACCGACAGCATCGACCAGCATCCGCACGCCGTCCTGCTGCTCGACGAGATCGAGAAGGCGCACCCGGAGGTCTTCAACATCCTCCTGCAGGTGATGGACTACGGCAAGCTCACCGACAACAACGGCAAGACGGTCGA
>CAYZSE010000018.1:0-26366 GCA_964481035.1 uncultured Geminicoccaceae bacterium
AGGGCGTAGACGATCAGGACGAGGCCGATCAGGCCGATCAGGCCGGCGACTTCCAAGCCGAACATGCGCTGGGTTCCTTGCGCCAGATGGGACGAGATCGCGCCCTAACGGCCGGCCGCCCTGCCCGCAAGCCCTTGCCGCGGCGGGGGGCGGTGGGCATCAAGAGGCTAAGGACGAAGCAAGGGAGGCGGGCCGTGGAGCTGGACGGCAAGATCGCGATCGTGACCGGTGGGGCCTCGGGCTTCGGCAAGGGCATCGCCGAGGCCTATGTGCGCGAAGGCGCCAAGGTCGCGGTCTTGGACCTCAACGCCGCGGGTGCCGATGCGGTGGCCGCGAGCCTCGGCGGCGCGGCCGCCGCCTTCGCCTGCGACGTCGCCGACGGCGCCTCGGTCGAGGCCGCGGTCGACCGCGCGCACGACGCCTTCGGCCGCATCGACATCGTCGTCAACAACGCCGGCATCAGCCACCGGAACCGGCCGATGCTGGAAGTCGCCGAGGCCGAGTTCGATCGGGTCTTCGCGGTCAACGTCAAGTCGATCTTCCACATGACGCACAACGTCCTGCCGCTCCTGCGCGCGCAGGGCGGCGGCGCGATCGTCAACATCGGCTCGACCGCCGGGATCCGCCCGCGCCCCGGGCTCACCTGGTACAACGGCTCCAAGGGCGCGGTGAACCTGCTCTCGAAGTCGATGGCGGTCGAACTCGCCCCGGACAACGTTCGGGTCAACTGCATCGCGCCGGTGATCGGTGAGACGGCGCTGCTCGAGACCTTCATGGGGCTCACCGACACGCCCGAGAACCGCGCCAAGTTCGTCGCGACGATCCCGATGGGGCGGCTGAGCCGGCCCGCCGACATCGCCGAGGCCGCGGTCTATCTGGCCTCCGAGCGGGCGTGCTTCGTCACCGGCGTCATCCTCGAGGTCGACGGCGGCCGCTGCGTCTAGGCCGCTATCGGCGGAGGTGCGGGTCGGTCGAGACCGGCGGCCAGCGCCCTAGACGCCGATCAGCGGTGGCACGGCGTAGAGGTCGGCGACGCAGGCGTCGGCGCCCGCCGCGCGCAGCGCGGGGTGCGCCGCCGCGGGCCCGACGCCGATGGCGGTCATTCCGGCAGCTTTGGCGGCGCGCACGCCCGGAACGCTGTCCTCGACGACGACGCAGCCGGTCGGGTCCACCCCGAGGCGTCTGGCCGTGTGCAGGAAGAGGTCGGGCGCGGGCTTGCCCTGGGCGACGTCCGCCGCGCTGTAGAGGTGCGGGGCGAAGGCCGCGCGCAGGCCCGTGCGCTCGAGGCAGAGGCGGATGCGGGCGGGCGCGCTGTTGGAGGCGACGGCCTTGGGCACGGCGAGGCGGCGGACCAGCGCGTGGGCACCCGGCATCGCCCCGACGTCGCCCGCGAGCCGCTCGAGCGTGTGCGCCTCGATCCTGGCGAGCGCCGCGGCCTGGTCGACCGCTCGATCTTGCTCGCGGCAGAGTTGGGCGATGATCGCGGTGTCGGTGCAGCCCGTGAAGCGCGCCGCGAAGGTGGCGGCATCGAGCGTGAAGCCGAACTCGGCGAGCGCCTCGACGCAGGCCGGCGCGGCCAGGGCCTCGCTGTCGACGAGGGTGCCGTCGAGATCGAAGATCACCGCCGCCGGCGTCGTCAGCGTCGCCGGCCGCAGGGGCTTTTCCAAGCCGACCCGCGGGTGCGCGTCGCGGCCGTGCGCGGCCGGGCCGCGAGCGCGCTCGACGAAGCCGTGCGCGCCGTAGAGGCGCAGGAGGCGGTCCATCATCGCGGCGGTCTGCAGGCGCAAGGCCGGCGCGCCGGCGGCCCGGGCCCGGGCCTCGACGGTCGCCAGCAGGAGCGAGGCGAGCCCGCGGCCGCGATGCGCGGCGGCGACCGCGAGCCAGTCCACCTCGAGGTGGGTCCGGTGCGCCGAGGTGACGGCGACGGCGGCGAGCTCGCCCGCCACGTCGCACCCCAGGACGTGCCCGTCGGCGACGAAGGCGGGCAGGCGGACGAAGGCATCGGGCGCCGGCGCGCGGCCGAGGGGAGCGAGGTAGTCGCGAAAGGCGGCCCGCAGCAGCGCCTCGCACGCTTCAACCTCCGCGTTTGTGATCGTTCGCACGGACGGGGCCACCGCATAACCTCCAAGCGACACACCAAGGGCCTCTACCGAAAAGCGCACCCGTGCGGCATGAGCGGCATCGCCGCACGTTTGTGAGAGAATGGAGATGAACCTCTTGCTCCTGACCGCCGATCAATGGCGGGGCGACAGCCTCGGCGGTGTCGGCCATCCGTGCGTGCGGACCCCGGCCATGGATCGGCTGGCGACGCAGGGTGTGCTGTTCGCGAGGCATTTCGGCCAGGCGACGCCCTGCGGGCCGGCGCGGGCGTCGCTGCACACGGGTCTCTACGCCCTCAACCACCGCTCGATCACCAACGGCACGCCGCTCGATGCGCGTCACACCCACCTCGCCCGCGAGCTGCGCGCGCTGGGCCGTGCGCCGGCGCTGTTCGGCTACACCGACACCAGCCTCGATCCCCGCGGCCTGCCGCCGGGCGATCCGCGGCTGCGGACCTACGAGGGCGTCTTTCCCGAGTGGGACGTCGTCCAGCCGTTGCTCGAGGACGGCGCGGCCTGGCTCGATTGGCTCGACGGGCGCGGCTACGGCCGGCGCACGCTGGCGGACGTGTACGGCGACGCGCTCGGCACGCCCGCGCCCTTCGCCGCCGAGCACAGCGAGACGGCCTTCCTCGCCGATGCCTTTCTCGCCTGGCTCGACCGCCAGGAGGGTGCTTGGACCGCGCACGTCTCCTTCATCAAGCCGCATCCGCCGCTCGTCGCCCCGGACCCGTTCCACGCCCTGGTCCACCCCGACGACGTCCCGGCACCCGCCGGGCTCGGCGACGAAGCCGCCGTGCGGGCGCTGCACCCCTATCTCGGGGTGCTGCTCGACCAGCCTCTCTCGGCAGGCTGGTTCGTCAAGCCGGCGGATCGCCGGCCCGACACCGTGCGCCGGGCGCGGGCGGTCTATTACGGGCTCATCGCCGAGGTCGATGCGCAGATCGGCCGCATCGTCGACGCGATCGACGCCCGGGGCGAACGCGAGACGACGCTGGTCGTCGTCACCTCCGATCACGGCGAGATGCTCGGCGACCATCATCTCTGGGGCAAGTCGGGCTTCTTTCCCCAGGCGTTCCACGTCCCGCTCATCGTCCGCGCGCCGGGTGCCGTCGCCGGCCGCCGGGTCGACGCCTTCACCGAGCACGTCGATCTCCTGCCGACGATCCTCGATAGGCTCGGCGGCGAGGTGCCGCTGCAGGCGGACGGGCACAGCCTCAGGCCGTGGCTGGAGGGGGCGACGCCTGCGGACTGGCGCAGCGCCGCGCTCATGGAGCACGACTTCCGGGACGTCGAGACGCGGTGCTTCGAGACCGCCCTCGGGCTCGTGGCCGACCGGTGCCAGCTCGCCGTGCTCCAGGGTCGCGAGATCGCCTACGTGCATTTCAACGGGCTGCCGGCGCTCGCTTTCGATCTCGGGGCGGATGCGGCGCAGACCCGCGACATCGCCGCCGATCCGGCGCGGGCCAGCCACGTGCTGGCCGCGGCGCAGGCGATGCTGAGCCGGCGGATGGACGCGGCCGACCGCCGGCTGACGGGGGCGAAGCTCACGTCCTCAGGGGTGATCGGCCGCTTCGACTGACAGCTCCTCGAGGGCGCTGCGGGCTTCGGCAAAGCGCTCCGGGTCGGCGATGACCCGCGGCACCTTATTCTGGCCGCCGAGCCTGCCCTGCCGGCGGAGCCAGGCGGCGCAGGTGCCGGGCGGCAGGAGGCGGACCTCGGGCGCCGCCATCCCGACGTCGCCCGCCCGATGTGCCGCGTAGTCGTCGTTGATTTGGGCGAGCCTCTGGTCGATGTCGCGGGCGAGCGCCCCGGCGTCGAGCGACGAGGCGGCGCCGGTTTCGATGAGGATCACGTGGTGGCCCGTGCCGCGGTCCGGCAGCACCGGACCCACGACGTACTCGGCAAGGGCGGCGCCCGCGTCCTCCATCGCGCCCTGGATCGCCCGGTCGAGCTCGCTCTGGATGAGGTGCTCGCCGAAGGCCGAGAGCATGTAGGCGGTCCGTCCGGTGATCGTGAGCCGCGGCGGGCGGATCGTGAGAACGCGCACCGTGTCGCCCAAAAGATAGGCCCAGAGCCCGCTCGGCCCGCTGAGCGCGAGCGCGTACTCGACGCCGGTCTCGACGGTGGCGAGCCAATGGCGGACAGGGCGATCGCGCCCGAGCTCCTCCACCGGCACGAACTCGAAGAAGAGGCCCGTGTCGAAGCTCAAGAGCAGGCCGTCGTCGGGGTCCCGGTCGGCGAAGGCGACGAAGCCCTCGCTCGCCGGGTAGACCTCGCGCGTCGCCGCGCCCGAGCGCGCCAGGAAGGGCTCGAAGCGCTTGGCGAACGGGCCCCAGGCGACGCCGCCGTGGACGAGGAGCTCGAGATCGTCGAGGGGCCAGCGCCCATAGGCCTCCTCCAGCCGCTCGAGGAAGACGAGCACCCAGCTCGGCACGCCCGCGAGCGAGGTGATCGTCCGCTCGCCGGCCGCCCGAACGAAAGCTTCGAGCTTCGCGTCCCAGTCGCTGATGAGCCCGAGCGGCGGCGGCGGGAAGGTGAAGGGGCGCATCCAAGCGGGCGCGGTCTTGTTGACGATGCCCGAAAGGTCGCCGCTCCAGATCCCCGGTGCCTCCTCGACCAGCGCCGTCGAGCCGCCGAGCACGAAGCTGCGGCCGCCGAAGAACCGGCTGTGCGGATGCGCGGCGAGGTGGGCCGAGATCATGTCGAGCGCCGCGTGCCGGTTCTGGCGCAGCGTGGCATGGGTGAGGGGAATGTACTTGGTGCGCCCGCTGGAGGTTCCCGAGGTCACGGCGAAATAGGGGATCCGCCCGGGCCAGGTGACGTCGTCCAGCACCGGAAAGCCCGGCTGCCAATAGTCTCGCCAGAAGTCCTCATAGGACCGCAGCGCCACCCGGGCCTGGAAGGCGGCCGGGCTCGCGAGATCGGCGAAGCCGTGCTCGCGGCCGAAACGGGTCGCGGTCGCAGCGGTGAGCAGCCGCCGCAGGACGCGCTCTTGCGCGGCTACCGCATCGCTCGCCTGCAGGCGTGCCGCGCGGCGGCGTGCGAACGGGCGTACCAGCGGGGTCGGGTCGAGAACGCGGGTCATCCGTCGGCGGTGGTGGTGCGCACGACGTGCGGGAACGCCCGCTCGACGGCCGTGGGCGTCAGCGGCAGCTGGATGTAGCGGCCGTCGCGCCACAGCGGCACCTGATCGGCGAAGTTCGCCGAGCCGAGCCAGCCGTCCTGCCCACCGAACAGCACGAACCAGTTGGCATCCGGATCGGCCATGTCCGAGATGTGCCGCGACTGGGCGCCGAAGGTGGCGGCGTGCTTGCCGTTCACCAGGTTGTGGCTGCGCTTCATGAGGGTCTCCCTGGAGCCCGCGCTGGGCAGCTCATCGACCCGAAAGAAGCGTCCGAGCGCGGGAATGTTCCCCAAGAGATGCTGAACGCGGACGCGGTGCATGTCGCCCCAGCGGGCGAAGCCTTCGGCATCTCGCGCCGCGGCCTTCAGCGCGTCCTGCAGGAGCGCGAGACGCGCGCGCGAGGGTCGGGCGGCGAGGTCGGCCACGAGGAATGTCTCGAGGCTGGTCCAGCGGCCGTCGAGGCTCGAGACCTCGCCGTCCGATCCGCCATAGAGGCCGCGAGCGACGTGATAGAGCAGGGTCTCGAACAGGACCGGCGCACGGTCCTCGATGCCGTACGCACCGTTCCAGCCCCGCAGATCCTCGAGATGCGGATGCAGGAGGCCGAGCTCGTCGGCGGCGGCGATGAGGCCTTCGGCGAGCCGTGCCGCCGTGACCGAGACCACGTCGGTCTGCAGCGCGGCGAGATCGGCGAAGGCCATCGGTCCGTTCGCCTCGACCAGTGCCGCCATCCGCTCGACCCGGTCCTTGGGGCTGAAGAAGTAGCCGGCGGGGCGCACGATGTAGTCGGGGCGGTCGTTGGCCGAGGCGATGATGCCCGCGTCGGGATCGACCACCCAGGGCAGCGACAGTGTCGTGTCGTAGCCCTGCCATCGGGCGTCGCCCTGGAGCACGAAGTCGCCCTGCTTGAGGGGCGGGCGGACCGGCAGTTTCGCCGCCATCACCATCGCGATGCTGCCGGAGGCATCGACGGCCAGCATGTTCTGCGCGCTCACGCCGTAGTCTGCGAAGGCGGCGCGGAAGCCCTCGACGTCGCGGGCGCGCGCAGCGGCGAGAAAGGCCGAGATCTCGTCGGTCGGCTCGTGGCCGACCCAGCGCAGCGCCAGCACCTCGCCCGGACGGGCCGGAACGAGGCGGCTGTCGGAGAGGATCGGGCCTTGCCCCGAGCGGCGCCGCTCGATTTCGCGATCGAACCACCAACGCGTCTTCACGGTCACGCGCTCGCTCGCTATGGCGCCGCGCCCGGCGACGTCGACGATGTCGGAGGAGAGGGCCCGGGCGTTGGTGCCGCCCCAGGCGAGGTGCGGGCTGCGGCCGAGCGCGAAGAAGGGCAGCCCCGGGATCATCATCCCCACCACCTCGATAGAGGGCGAGCGCGCGCCGACGAGGAGCCAGAGGTTGGGCAGGCTGAGCCCGAGATGCGGATCGTTGGCGATCATCGCGGCGCCCGACGCCGAGCGCGCGGGGGCGAGCGCGAGCGAGTTGCTGCCGCCTTTGCTGGTGGCGGCGAGCAACGCCGCCAGGGTCTGCGCGTCCGCGTCGCCCGCGAGCTCGGCGTCGCCCGCGGGCAGGCCCGCGAGCTTGAGGCGCTGCCAGGTCTGGGGCCAGTCGTCCTCGAGCCGGGCGCGCAGCGCGCCGAAGAAGGCGAGCCAGTTGACGTCGGTGCCCGCGAGCCGGCCGATGGTGACGAGGTCCTCGGGCGTCCATGGCTCCGGGGTGAGGCCCAAGAGGCCGAACTCCGGCGGCCGCGGCGCATGGGCCTGGTGCCAGTTGAGGCCGGCGACGAACGCGCCGACGAAGGCGCGCGTCTCCTCTGGCCAGGCGGCGACGATGGCCGGTGCGGCATACCCGTAGTCGAGGATGCGCAGCGCCTCGTCGATGCTGCGCACCGGGGGGCCGGCGAGCTCGGCGATGCGGCCCTGGCTGATGTGCTTGAGCAGCCGCATCTGGCCGGCGCGCAGATGATGGTGGACGACGCCGAGCGCGAAGGCGAGGTCGGTGTCGCTCGTGGCCTCGACGAACGGCACCTGATAGCCGTTCCAGCGCAGCGTGACCGGCGCCTGGGTCGGCCAGCCGCGGCTGGGCAACTGGGCGATGCGGTCATCCACCGACCGCTGGCCGGGGAAGAGCGCGGCGCACGCGGTGAGTGGCAGGATCATGGCGAGAGCGGTCAACGGACGGAGCAAGCGCAACACCTGGCGGGGCTCTGGGCAGCACCCGCCCGAAGATGCCCCGCGGCGGCGCAACTGCAAGGGTCAGCCGGCGTCGAGACGCTCGATGGCCCGCAGCGTGTCCTCCAAGACGACGAGGGCGGCCATGGCGTCGGCGCCGCCGCGGTCCGCCGCCTCGACCGTGCTCCAGCGCTCGTCCTGCAACCAGATCGGCAAGGCCAGGGCGGTGTCGATGGCCTTGGCGGTGTCCTTGGCGGCCTGCGCCCGCGGCCCGAAGCTGCCGTCGGCGTTGAGCGGGAAGCCGACGACCAGCGCCACCGCCTCGCGGTTGCGCATGTGCCGCTCGATCCGCGCCAGGTCGTCGGCGAACTTGCGGCGGTTCCAGGTTTCGACGGGCGTCGCCAGGAGCCGGCAGACGTCGGTGCCGGCAAAGCCGATGCGGCGCTTGGAGACGTCGAGCGCCAGGAGCGAGCCGAACCTGGGCAGCGCGGCCGCGAAGGCGGCGAGATCGTCGTGGACCGGCATGGCGCCGACCTGCCGTCGCCCGGCGCCGCGCGCAAGCGAAAAGAACGCGCGCCATGTCCGAGATCATGGCGGCCCGTCGGAGCGCGCGCGAGCGTGGCTCGGCCGGGAGCCGCGCATGCGCCAGAACATCTTCGTCGTCGGCCTGGAGCCGTTCAACCTCCGCCTCCTCCGGCGCGTTCGCGGTGCCGAGCAGTACGACTTCCACGGCGTCCTCGACGCCCATCGGGTGGCGGGTCTCGGTCCCTTCGACGTGCCGGCCATGCTGCGCGAGGCGGAAGCCCGTCTCGACGCGTTCGAAGGACGTGTCGATGCGATCGTCGGCTATTGGGATTTTCCGACCCAGCTCATGCTCGCGGTGCTCCGGGCCCGCCGGGCCTTGCGCGGGCCGTCGCTGGAGGCGGTGTTGCGGTCCGAGCACAAGTACTGGGCGCGTCTCGAGCAGCGCTCCCTCGTGCCCGACCTCGTGCCCGCGTTCGCGTTCGTCGACCCCTTCGCCGACGACGCCCTGACGCGGCCGCCCTTGCCCTACCCGTTCTGGCTGAAGCCCGTGAAGGCGCACTCGTCGCTGCTGGGCTTCCGCGTCGGCGATCGTGCCGACCTTGCGCGGGCGATCGGGGCGCTGCGCCGCGGGATCCACGTCTTCGCCGATCCGCTCGCCGTCTTTCTGGAGCAGGCCCGGCTGCCAGCGTCGATCGCGGCGCTGCCGAGCCACGCCTGCATCGCCGAGCAGATCATCTCGCACGGCCGTCAGTGCACGCTCGAGGGTTACGTCCAGGGCGGCCGCGCGCACGTCTACGGCATCATCGGCTCGGTGCGCGGCCCCAACCGCGCGAGCTTCGAGCGCTACGAGTACCCGGCGCGGATACCGGGCGCCGCGGCGCAGCGGATGATCGCCGCCGCGACCCGCGTGGTCGAACGCACGGGCCTCGACGACACGCCCTTCAACATCGAGTTCTACCTGGACACGCGCGACGACCGGATCTGGCTCTTGGAGCTCAACGTCCGCATTTCTAAGTCGCACAGCCCGATCTTCGACAAGGTGGCGGGCGTGCCGCACAACGAGGTCATGCTGGACGTGGCTCTGGGCAAGCCGCCCGACTATCCGCCGCCGCACGGCCCCTGCACCCACGCCGCCAAGTTCATGCCGCGCGTCTACGGCAAGCACGACGAAGCGGTGGTCGTCCGGGTGCCGAGCCCCGAGGAGATCGACGACCTCGAGGCGCGCTTTCCCGCAACCGACATCCAGGTCCACCTGCGCGAGGGCATGCGGCTCGGCGAGATCCGCCATCGCGACAGCTACAGCTACGAGTTGGCGACGATCTTCATGGGCGCGCGGAGCCATGCGGCGCTGATGGCCAACTACCGCCGCCTGCGCGCCGCGCTCGACATCCGCATCGAGGGCCTGTCGTCATGAACCAACCGGCCGTCGTCGAGGAGTTCCCGCATCGCGTTCGCCCGATCGAGACCGTCTGGATCGAGATGGCGGACGGTGCCCGGCTCGCCGGCCGGCTCTGGCTGCCGGAAGACGCCGAGCGCGCGCCGGTGCCGGCGATCCTCGAATACATCCCCTACCGTCGCCGAGACTTCACCCGCGAGCGCGATTCGGTGATGCATCCCTACGTCGCCGGTCACGGCTACGCCTGCCTCCGGGTCGACCTGCGCGGCAGCGGCGACAGCGACGGCGTCCTGACCGACGAGTACCTGCCGCAGGAGCTCGACGACGGCCGTGCCATCATTCGCTGGCTGCGGGCGCAGCCATGGTGCTCGGGCCGCATCGGCATGATCGGCATCTCCTGGGGGGGCTTCAACGGCCTGCAGATCGCAGCCCTGCAGCCGCCGGGGCTCGATGCGGTGATCGCGGTCTGCGGCACCGACGACCGCTACGCCGACGACATCCACCACATGGGCGGCTGCCTCCTGGGCGACAGCCTGTCGTGGGCGTCGGTGATGCTCGCGTACAACGCGCTGCCGCCGGACCCGGAGGTGGTCGGCGACCGCTGGCGAGCCATGTGGCGCGCGCGGCTCGAGGGCAGCGGGCTGTGGCTCGCGACCTGGCTCCGCCATCAGCGGCGCGACGAGTATTGGCGGCACGGCTCGGTGTGCGACGACTACACGGCCATCCGCTGTCCGGTGATGGCGGTGAGCGGCTGGGCCGACGGCTACTCCAATGCGGTGTTCCGCCTGATGGCCCATCTCCGGGTGCCGCGACGCGGGCTCATCGGGCCGTGGGGCCACAAGTACCCCCATCTCGGGGTGCCCGGGCCGGCCATCGGCTTTGTGCAGGAATGCGTCCGCTGGTGGGACCGCTGGCTCAAGGACCGAGCGAACGGGGTGGACGACGAGCCGATGCTGCGTGCGTGGATGCAGGACAGCGTGCCGCCGACGACCTACTACGCCCAGCGCCCCGGACGCTGGGTTGCCGAAAGGGTCTGGCCTTCGCCTCGGGTCGAGGACCGGCGCTACGTGCTGGAACCGGGCCTGCTGGTGCGGGCGGGCTACGGGATGGAGACGCCGCTCGTGGTCCGCTCGCCCCTGACGCTCGGCCTCTTCGCCGGTAAATGGTGCTCCTACGCGTCGGGCCCGGATCTCGCCCACGACCAGCGCCAGGAGGACGGCGGCGCGCTGGTCTTCGACACGCCGCCGCTGGAGGAGGATGTCGAGATTCTGGGCGCGCCCGTTCTCGAGCTCGCCGTCGCCGCCGACCGGCCGGTCGCGATGGTTGCCGCCAGGGTCTCGGACGTCGCCCCCGACGGCGGCGCCACGCGCATAACCTACGGCCTTTTGAACCTCACCCACCGCGACGGCTCGGTGGCGCCGAAGCCGCTGGAGCCCGGTCGCACCTACGAGGTCCGCGTCAAGCTCAACGACGTCGCCCAGCGCTTTCCGGCCGGCCATCGGCTGCGGCTCTCGCTGTCCTCCAGCTACTGGCCCCTGGCGTGGCCCCCACCGGAGCTCGCGAGCCTGACGGTCGTCGCCGGCCGCTCGACGCTCGTCCTGCCCGTCCGTCCCCGCGGCGCGGACGAGGGCGCGGTGCGGGTGAGCCAGCCGGCGGAAGGCGCGGCCCCCGACCGGCGTGTCCCGCTGCAGCCCGGTCGGCACAACTGGCTCGTCCACCGCGACCTCGCGCGCGACGTCTCGACCCTCGAGGTCGTCAACGACCACGGCACCTTCGCGATCCCGAGCATCGGGCTGGAGGTCACCCACGATTCCCGCGAGTGGTATCGAAGCATCGCCGACGACGTCGAGTCGGTCGAAGGGGAGGTTCATACGGTCCGCGCGCTCCGCCGCGGCGACTGGTCGATTCGCACGGTCACGCGCACGCTGCTGACGTCGACCAGCGACGTCTTTCGGATCCGGGCAGACATCGACGCCTTCGAGGGCGAGACCCGCGTCTTCTGCCGTAGCTACGACGAGACCGTGCCGCGCGACCTGGCGTGATCGCGTGGCGTCTTGCGCGCGCCGGTCAGGTCCGCTGGCCGCCCATCATGCTGCGGATCAGCCCGACGATCACCATCAACAGCCCGCCGCCGACGCCGCCGCCGGCGACGCTCTGGACGATCGTGCCGAGATCGAGCCCGCCGCCGGCCGCAGCGGCCGCGCCCGTCGCCGCGCCGCCGCCGAGCAGCGCCGAGAGGATCTGCCCGCCGATGCCGCCGCCGACGATGCCGGCGAGGGAGTTCCCGAGTAGGCCGAGGCTGAACTTCTTGAGGAGCGCGCCGGCGATGTTGCCGCCGGCGGCGCCCGAGACGAGCTGGATGAGGATGCCGATCAGGTCCATGGTCCGACCTCCGAAGGTTTCACCGACTAGGGATCTAACCGACATTCATGCTCGTTTCGTGACCGCAGCGCGCCTCGCCGGGCATGGCCCGTCGCCGCTGCTTGTTCGCGTGCCGCGCGCGGTGTAGCGTCCAACGCCGTTGCCGCGCGGCGGCGCGGGGCCACGTCATCGAAATCGAGGAGAGGTCATGTCGCTCGACGAAGCCACCGTCGCGCGCATCGCGCGCTTGGCGCGGATCGAGGTGGACGAGGCGCGATTGCCGGGCCTCGCAGTCGAGCTGTCGCACATCCTCGGTTGGGTCGAGCAACTGGGCGAGGTGGCGACCGACGACGTCGAGCCCTTGCGCTCGGTCATGCCCATCCCTGCGCGCCGCCGGGCCGATGAGGTGAACGACGGCGACCGTCGCGACGACGTGCTGAAGAATGCGCCCGACGCCCACGACGGCTGCTACGTCGTGCCGCGGGTGGTCGAGTGATGACGGAGCTGACCGCGCTCACCCTCGAGGCCGCCCGCGAGAAGCTCCGCGCCGGCGAGATCACGGCCACGGAGCTGACCCGGGCCTACCTCGACGCCATGGCGCGCCATCGCGCCTGGAACGCCTTCATCACCGAGACGCCCGAGAAGGCGCTGGCGATGGCGGCGGCCTCGGACGCGCGGCTCGCCAAGGGCGACGCACGGCCCATGGAGGGCCTGCCGATCGGCATGAAGGACCTCTTCTGCACCGCGGGCACGCTCACGAGCGCGGGCTCGCACATCCTCGACGGCTTCACCCCGCCTTACGAATCGACCGTGAGCGGCAAGCTCTGGGACGCGGGTGCCGTCTGCCTCGGCAAGACCAACCTCGACGAGTTCGCCATGGGCAGCTCCAACATCACCTCCCACCACGGCCCCGTCGCCAATCCCTGGACGCGGCCCGCCGACAACCAGCCGCTCGTGCCCGGCGGCAGCTCCGGCGGCTCGGCCGCGGCCGTGGCCGGGCGCCTGTGCATCGCTGCGACGGGCACCGACACGGGAGGATCGATCCGCCAGCCGGCGGCGTTTACCGGCATCTGCGGCATCAAGCCGACCTACGGCCGCTGCTCGCGTTTCGGCATCGTCGCGTTCGCCAGCTCGCTCGACCAGGCGGGCGCCATGGCGCGCACCGTCGCGGACTGCGCGATCATGCTCGAGGCCATGGCGGGCTTCGATCCCAAGGACACCACCAGCGCCGACGAGCCCGTGCCGGACTGGCGGGCGGCCTGTGGTCGCTCGGTCAAGGGGCTTCGAATCGGCATCCCCAAGGAGTATCGCGTCGACGGCATGGCGGCGGAAATCGACGCCGTCTGGCAGCGGGGCATCGACTGGCTCAGGGCGGAGGGCTGCGAGATCGTCGACATCTCGCTGCCGCACACCAAGTACGCGCTGCCGACCTACTACATCATCGCTCCGGCCGAGGCGTCGTCGAACCTCGCGCGCTACGACGGCATGCGCTACGGCCTGCGGGTGCCGGGTAAGAATCTCGTCGAGACCTACGAGAAGACGCGGGGGGAGGGCTTCGGCGCGGAGGTGCAGCGCCGCATCCTCATCGGCACCTACGTGCTCTCGGCCGGCTATTACGACGCCTACTACCTGAAGGCGCAGAAGGTGCGCCGGCTCATCGCCGAGGATTTCACGCGCGCGTTCGAGCGGGTCGACCTCATCCTCACGCCGACCGCCCCCTCGGCGGCCTTTCGCGAGGGCGACAAGACCGACGATCCGGTCGCCATGTACCTCAATGACGTCTTCACCGTACCCTCGAGCCTCGCGGGCCTGCCGGCCATGAGCGTGCCCGGCGGGCTCGACGCCCAGGGCCTGCCCCTGGGCCTGCAGCTCATCGGCCGATCCTGGGACGAGGCGACGGTGCTCGCCGGCGGCGCCGCCATCGAGCGGGCGGCGCGGTTCGACGCTGTGCCCTACGGTCTGGAGCAGGCGGCATGAGCTACACGATCAAGGGCGCCACCGGGGAGTGGGAGGTCGTCTGCGGCCTCGAGGTGCACGCGCAGGTCGTCTCGAAGGCCAAGCTCTTCTCGGGTGCGGCCACGGCCTACGGGGCTGAGCCCAACACCCAGGTCTCGCCGATCGACGCGGGCATGCCGGGCATGCTGCCCGTCGTGAACGCGGAATGCGTCGCCCAGGCGGTGCGCACGGGGCTGGGGCTCAAGGCGCAGATCAACAAGGTCTCGGTGTTCGAGCGCAAGAACTACTTCTACCCGGACCTGCCGCAGGGCTACCAGATCAGCCAGTACCAGCACCCGATCGTCGGCCAGGGCGAGATCGAGCTCGACCTCGACGGCACGACCAAGGTCGTCGGCATCACCCGGCTGCACCTCGAGCAGGACGCCGGCAAGTCGATGCACGACGCGCAGGAGGGGGCGTCCTTGATCGACCTCAACCGCTCGGGCGTGGCGCTCATGGAGATCGTCTCCGAGCCCGACATCCGCTCGCCCGACGAGGCCGTGGCCTACATGCGCAAGCTCAGGACGATCCTGCGCTATCTCGGCACCTGCGACGGCAACATGGAGGAGGGCAGCCTGCGCTGCGACGCCAACGTCTCCGTGCGTCCCGTTGGCGAGGAGGGCTTGCGCACGCGCTGCGAGATCAAGAACGTCAACTCCATGCGCTTCGTCGCCCGGGCGATCGAGTACGAGGCCAAGCGGCAGATCGAGCTCTACGAGACCGGCGGCACGGTGGAGCAGGAGACCCGCCTGTTCGATTCGGGCAAGGGCGAGACCCGCTCGATGCGCTCCAAGGAAGAAGCGCACGACTACCGCTACTTCCCCGACCCCGACCTCTTGCCGGTCGAGCTGGCCGACGCCGAGATCGAGGGCTGGCGGGCCGAGCTGCCGGAGCTGCCCGACGACAAGAAGAAGCGCTTCATCGCCGACTACGGGCTCGGCGCCTACGACGCGAGCGTGCTCGTCATGGAGCGGGCGACCGCCGACTATTTCGAGCGGGTGGCGGCCGAGGCCGAGCCCAAGGTCGCGGCCAACTGGTGCATCAACGAGCTCTTTGGGCTCTTGAACAAGGCCGGCAAGGGGATCGAAGAGAGCCCCATCGCCCCGGGCCAGCTCGCCGCGCTCCTCGCGCTTCTCGAGGACGGCACGCTTTCGGGCAAGCTCGCCAAGGACGTCTTCGCGCTGATGTTCGAGACGGGCGACGACCCGGCGAAGATCGTCGCGGAGCGGGGCCTCGAGCAGGTCACCGACATGAGCGCGATCGAGCCGATCATCGACCAGCTCATCAAGGACAACCCCGGCCAGGTCGAGACCTACAAAAAGAACCCCAAGGTCATCGGCTGGTTCACCGGCCAGGTCATGAAGGCGACGGGCGGCAAGGCCAACCCGCAGGCGGTGCAGGCGGTCTTGAAGCCGAAGCTCGATGCGCTCTGAATTGAAGGCGTCCGCGGCTCGCCGTATCTTGTTCCTATGGCAGGCGTCGAGCGCGCGCCGATCGTCCTGAAAGGGCGCGGGGCGCGGCTGGAGAGCCTGCACCAGCGGTTCTACGACATCATGCCAGCGGCGGTGAACATCGCCGTGATCCTCTTCTTCGTCGTCTAGCTGCTGGGCTTCGACGATCGCCTCGACGGCGTGGAGCAGCGCATGACCGCCGTCGAGCAGAAACAGACGCGCATGCTCGACGCGCTCGCCGATATCCGCGGGCAGCTCGATGGGGCGAGCTGAGCGCGGCCACCGACGTTCACAAACGAACAACATGCCGGCAGGCGCGAACGCATCCGAACGCTACGCTTTCCGTTTGCGTTTCGAAAACGAACATGCTTCTAAGGATTTGCGCTCGCCGAGCGCTTGCTGCTACGGCATGCGGGTCCGACGAGAACGGATTGGGGAGGAAGAGAAATGCGCACGACACTCATGTCGGCGACGGTGGTCGTCGCCCTCATCGCCGGGGCCCCGGCCGCCTGGGCGGACATCGCCGCGGCCGAGCGGTGGATCGACGAGGAGTTCCAGCCGTCGGTGCTCTCGCGCGAGGAGCAGCTCGCCGAGATGCAGTGGTTCATCGACGCGGCGGCACCCTTCGCGGGGATGGAGATCAACGTGCTGTCGGAGACGATCCCGACGCACAGCTACGAGAGCGAGACGCTGACCCGCGCCTTCGAGGAGATCACCGGCATCCGCGTCAACCACCAGCTCCTCGGCGAGGGCGAGGTGGTCCAGGCCGTGCAGACCCAGATGCAGACCGGCCGCAACCTCTACGACGCCTACGTCAACGACAGCGACCTCATCGGCACCCACGCGCGCCTGCAGCTCGCGGTCAACCTCACCGACTGGATGGCGGGCGAGGGCGCCGACGTCACCAATCCGGACCTCGACCTCGACGACTTCATCGGCATCTCCTTCACCACCGGCCCCGACGGCGACCTCTACCAGCTCCCCGACCAGCAGTTCGCCAACCTCTACTGGTACAGGAAGGACTGGTTCGACCGAGAGGACCTGCAAGCTCAGTTCGAGGAGATCTACGGCTACGACCTCGGCGTCCCTTTGAACTGGTCGGCCTACGAGGACATCGCCGAGTTCTTCTCGGTGCACGTGCAGGAGATCGACGGCGAGCGCATCTACGGCCACATGGACTACGGCAAGCGGGCGCCCGACCTCGGCTGGCGGATGACCGACGCCTGGCTGTCGATGGCCGGCGCCGGCGACACGGGCTTGCCCAACGGTCGTCCGGTCGACGAGTGGGGCATCCGCATGGAGGCGGACACCTGCAACCCGGTCGGCGCGAGCGTCGCCCGCGGCGGCGCCGCCAATGGCCCGGCCGCGGTCTATGCCATCGCCAAGTGGGACGAGTGGCTGCGCGAGTACGCACCGCCCGCGGCAGCCTCCTATGACTTCTACCAGTCGCTGCCGGCGTTGGCCCAAGGCAACGTCGCCCAGCAGATCTTCTGGTACACGGCTTTCACCGCCAACATGGTGGCGCCGCAATCCGAGGGCAACAACACCGTCGACGCCGACGGCAACCCGCTCTGGCGGATGGCCCCGAGCCCCAAGGGCCCCTACTGGGAAGAGGGCATGAAGCTCGGCTACCAGGACGCCGGCGCGTGGACCATACTCGCCTCGACGCCGACCGATCGCGCCAAGGCGGCCTGGCTCTACGCCCAGTTCGTCACCTCGAAGACGGTCGACACGAAGAAGAGCCACGTCGGGCTCACCTTCATCCGCGACAGCTCCGTGCGCCACGCGAGCTTCACCGAGCGGGCGCCCAGGCTCGGCGGGCTGGTCGAGTTCTACCGCTCGCCCGACCGCGTGCTGTGGTCGCCGACCGGCGTCAACGTCCCCGACTACCCGAAGCTCGCCCAGATCTGGTGGCAGCAGATCGGGGACGTCAACTCGGGCGTGTTCACGGCGCAGGAGGCGATGGATCGCCTCGCCTCCGAGATGGACCAGGTCATGGCGCGGATGCAAGCGGCCGACGAGGGTGCCGACGTCTACGGCGGCTGCGGCCCGCGCCTCAACGAGCAGCGTGATCCGGAGTATTGGCTCGCCCAGCCGGGCGCGCCGAAGCCGAAGCTCGAGAACGAGAAGCCGCAGGGCGAGACGATGCCCTACGAGCAGATCGTCGAGCGCTGGCAGGAAGCCTCGAACTGACGCTGCGACCGCGGGCGGCCGTGCCCTGGGCACGGCCGCCCCGACGCCCTCTCGTCCTTCGTCGGGATGCGCGATGACGCTCGAGTTCCAGGCGGTGCAGAAGCGCGCCGGCGCCGAGATGCTGATCCATGAGACCTCGTTCAGCCTCGGCGCCGCGGGCTTCAACATGCTCTTGGGCGAGACCAACGCCGGCAAGACGACGCTCATCAAGATGATGGCGGGTCTCGACCGCCCCACCTCCGGCCGCATCCTCTTCGACGGCCGCGACGTGACCAAGGTCCCGACGCAGAAGCGCAAGGTGAGCCTGGTCCACCAGTTCTTCGTCAACTACGGCCACATGAGCGTGTTCGAGAACATCGCCTCGCCGCTCCGCGTCGCCCGCCTCGCCGAGGCGGAGATCAAGAGGCGGGTGGCCGAGGTCGCCGAGCTGTTGCGCCTCGAGCCCTTCTTGCAGCGCAAGCCCGGCGAGCTCTCGGGCGGCCAGCAGCAGCGCACGGCGCTGGCCCGTGCCATCGTCAAGGACGCGGAGCTCGTCCTGCTCGACGAGCCTCTGGCCAACCTCGACTACAAGCTGAGGGAAGAGCTCAGGGAGGAGCTGCCGCGGCTCTTCGCCGGACGCGGCGCCATCGTCGTCTACGCCACCTCGGAGCCGACCGAGGCGCTGATGCTCGGCGGCCAGACCGCCACCGTCAGCCGGGGCCGTGTCACCGAGTTCGGGCCGACCTCGGACCTCTACCGCGCGCCGGGCGATCTCGAGACCGCGCGCGTCTTCTCCGACCCGCCGATCAACGTCGCGAGCGTCGTCAAGCGCGGCGGCGACATCCACCTCGGCAACGCCGCGCGCTGGACCGCCCGAGGCGCCATCGCCGCCGCGCCCGACGGCGGCTACCTCGTCGGTGTGCGGCCGCATTTCGTGACCCCGCACGCCAAGGGGACCGCCAGCACGCCGATCACCGGCAAGGTGCTCGTGACCGAGCTTTCCGGCTCGGAGAGCACGGCGCATTTCGAGGTCGGCGAAGGGATCTGGGTTTCCCAGAGCCACGGCATCCACCCGTTCCGTGTGGGCGCGGAGCACGACTTTCACATCGACACCGCGGGTTGCCTCTATTTTCGTGAGGATGGCCGGCGGGTGGCCGCCTGAGGAGCCCGCATGGCGACGATCCGGCTCGAGCAGCTCCGCCACAGCTACGCGGCCCAGCCCGAAGGCGAGGCCGACTGGGCGCTCAAGCGGCTCGACGTCGTCTGGGAGAACGGCGGCGCCTACGCGCTGTTGGGCCCTTCCGGTTGCGGCAAGTCCACGCTCTTGAACATCATCTCGGGGCTCGTCCGGCCGAGCGAGGGGCGCGTGGTGTTCGGCGATCGGGACGTCACCGATCTTGCCCCCGACGCCCGCAACATCGCCCAGGTGTTCCAGTTTCCGGTTGTCTACGACACCATGACGGTGCACGACAACTTGGCCTTCCCGCTGAAGAACAGAGGCGTCGAGCGAGGCCGCATCGAGCAGCGCGTTCGCGAGATCGCCGACATGCTGGAGCTCGGCCCGCTGCTCGAGACCCGCGCCTCGGGGCTCTCGCCCGATCTCAAGCAGAAGCTGTCGATGGGCCGTGGCCTCGTCCGCGACGACGTCAACGTCATCATGTTCGACGAGCCGCTGACGGTGATCGATCCGCATCTCAAGTGGCGGCTGCGCTCGCAGCTCAAGCGACTGCACGACCGGGTCAAGCTGACGATGATCTACGTCACCCACGACCAGACCGAGGCCTTGACCTTCGCCGACACGGTGGTCGTCATGCAGGAGGGCGAGGTCGTGCAGATCGGCACGCCGGTCGAGCTGTTCGAGCGGCCGCGGCACACCTTCGTCGGCCACTTCATCGGCTCGCCGGGCATGAACGTCTTGCCCTGCGAGGTGAGGGACGGCGCCGCCTTCGTCGCCGGCCGCCGGATCGTGACCGAGAGCCCCGCCGTCGCACCGCCGGGCGCGCCGCGGCTCGAGGTGGGGGTGCGGCCGGAGCACGTCCAGATCGCCGCCGACGGCCTGCCCGCCGAGGTGGTGCGCGTGGCCGATGCCGGCCGCTATCGCGTGGTCGAGGCGCGCCTCGGCGACGCGCGGATCAACGTGCTCGCGGCGCCCGGCGACGAGGTGCCCGTCGGGCCTGCGCACCTGCGCCTCGCGCCCGAGAAGACGCGGCTCTACGCCGACGGCTGGCTGGTCGATCCGGCGGCGGGGAGCTGAGCGATGTCCGGCAAGGTCGAAAACCAGCGTGCGTGGTTCCTGGTCGTCCCCGTCGTCGTCCTCGTCGCCTTCAACGCCCTCGTGCCGCTGATGACGGTCGTCAATTACTCGGTCCAGGAGACCTTCGGCAACAACGTCTTCTTCTGGCACGGGCTCGGCTGGTTCGAGGACATCCTGCGCTCCGAGCGGTTCCACGCGGCGCTCGGCCGCCAGCTGCTGTTCACCTCCACGATCCTGTTGATCCAGGTGCCGCTCGGCGTCGCCGTCGCTCTCTGCATGCCGCGCCGTGGCCCGTGGGTCTCGGTCTGCCTCGTCCTCATGGCGCTGCCCTTGCTCGTGCCCTGGAACGTCGTCGGCGCCATGTGGAACATCTTCACGCTGCCCGACATCGGCCTTCTCGGCTGGACGATCAACGCCATGGGCATCGACTACAACATGACCCAGCAGCCGCTCTCGGCCTGGATCACGCTGATCGTCATGGATGTCTGGCATTGGACGTCGCTGGTGGCGCTGCTCTCTTATGCCGGGCTCGTCGCCATCCCCGACGCCTACTATCAGGCGGCGAAGATCGACGGTGCCGGGCCGTGGGCGGTCTTTCGCTACATCCAGCTGCCGAAGCTCACCCGCGTGCTCACCATCGCCATGCTGCTCCGCTTCATGGACAGCTTCATGATCTACACCGAGCCCTTCGTCCTCACCGGCGGCGGGCCGGGCAACGCGACGACGCTCTTGTCGATCGACCTCGTCAAGATCGCCCTCGGCCAGTTCGACCTCGGCCGCGCGGCCGCCATGTCGATCGTCTACTTCCTCATCACGCTCGCGGTCTCATGGGTGTTCTACACCCTGATGACCCGTCACGACGCCAAGTGAGGCCGCAAAGATGCGCCTGCGCCTGCCGACGGTCGTCTTGATCGTCTACATCCTCTTCTTGATGCTTCCGATATATTGGCTCGTTGCCATGTCGTTCAAGACGACCAACGAGATCCTCGGTGGCTTCACGCTGTTTCCGCAGGTGTGGACGCTTGCGAACTATCTGACGATTTTCCGCGATCCGACCTGGTATTGGGGATACATCAACTCGATCATCTATGTGACGTTGAACACGGTGCTGGCCGTCGGCGTGGCGCTGCCGGCGGCCTACGCGTTCTCGCGCTACCGCTTCCTCGGCGACAAGCACCTGTTCTTCTGGCTCCTGACCAACCGCATGGCGCCACCGGCGGTGTTCGCCCTGCCGTTCTTCCAGCTCTATTCGGCGGTCGGCCTCTTCGACACCCACATCGCCGTGGCACTGGCGCATTGCCTGTTCAACATCCCCCTCGCGGTCTGGATCCTCGAGGGCTTCATGTCCGGGGTGCCCAAGGAGCTCGACGAGACCGCCTATGTCGACGGCTACTCGTTCCCGCGCTTCTTCACCAAGATCTTCCTGCCCAACATCGCCTCGGGCGTCGGTGTCGCCGCCTTCTTCTGCTTCATGTTCTCCTGGGTCGAGATGCTCTTGGCGAAGACGCTGACCGCGGTCGAGGCCAAGCCGATCGTCGCGACGATGACGCGGACGGCGTCCACGGCGGGCTACGAGCTCGGCCTGCTCGCCGCCGCCGGCGTGCTGACCATCATTCCCGGCGCCATCGTCATCTACTTCGTCCGCAACTACATCGCCCGCGGCTTCGCGCTCGGTCGGGTCTAGGGGGAGTGGAGCGATGGACCTCGGCTGGATGGCGTGGACGTGGCCGACCGCGCTCTTCTTCGTCTTCGTCTTCGGCTCGATCGCGCTGATGGGTCTGTTGGAGTATCGCTGGCCCGGTGGGGCGCCGCGCCACGGCACCCTCGGCCTCGACACGACCCGCGGCGACCGCTTGTTCCTGACGCTCCTCGGCTCCGCCTTCATCATGCTCGCCTGGATCGGCGTCATGGGCACGCCGCTGTGGGGCGGCCTCGCGCTCGCCGCCGCCTGGGGCACCTTCGTCTTCTGGAAGGTCTGAACGGGCCCGATCAGGCGACCTCGGCGTCGCCCGCGGCGGCGTTGCGGGCGAACCAGGCGCGCAGCCGCTCCTTGGCCTCGTCGTCGAGGAAGAGGCCGAGCTTGGTCCGCCGCCAGAGCACGTCGTCGGGGGTGCGGGCCCACTCCTCCGCCACGAGGTAGGTGAGCTCCTTGGCGTAGAGGCCGTCGCCGATGCATTCGCCCAGATCGTCGAGTGAGAGGCTCTCGCCGAGGACCCGCTCGATCCGCGTGCCGTAGGCGTGCGCGAGGCGTACCAGCATCGGCTCGGGCACAAACGGCCAGCGGGCCCGCAGGTCCGCGACGAAGCCCGCGAAGTCGGCGGCGTCGAAGTCGCCGCCGGGCAGCGGCTTTCCCTCGGTCCAGGGCTTCGGATCGACGCCGAGAGTCGGGGCGAGCTTCTCCATCGCGTGCTCGGCGAGCTTGCGGTAGGTCGTGAGCTTGCCGCCGAAGATCGACAAGAGCGGGGCTCGGCCCGCGGGCGCGTCGAGGTCGAAGACGTAGTCCCTGGTCACGGCCGACGGGCTCCCCGAGGCGTCGTCGTAGAGCGGACGCACCCCCGAATAGGTCCAGACGATATCTCCGGCCGTCGTCGGCCGCGCGAAATAGCGGTTCACCACCCGGCAGAGATAGTCGATCTCGTCGTCGTCGATGTGCGCCTCGGCCGGGTTGCCCTCGTAGGCGAGATCGGTCGTGCCGATGATGGTGAGCCGGCCCTCCTGGTAGGGGATGGCGAAGACGATGCGCTTGTCGTCGTTCTGCAGGATGTAGGCGTGGTCCCCGGCGTAGAGCGCCGGCACGACGATGTGGCTGCCCTTGACGAGCCGCACGCGATGCCGGCTCGCGACCCCGAGGCCATCGGCGATGAAGCGCGAGACCCAGGGCCCGGCGGCGTTGACGAGCCCGCGGGCCGTGACCGTCTGCGAAGCTCGCGTCGCCTCGTCGACGAGGGTGATGCGCCACGCGTCGCCCGCCCGTTCGGCCTTGGCGCAACGGGTGCGGGTGCGGATCTCGGCACCGAGCTCGGCCGCGGCCTTGGCGTTGGCGACGACGAGCCGGCTGTCGTCGACCCAGGCGTCGGAATAGCTGAAGCCGCGCGGGAACTCCGCCTTGAGCGGCGCGCCGTAGGCACCGCGGCGCAGGTCGAGCGGCCGCGACGGGGCGAGGAGCTTGCGCCCACCGAGGTGGTCGTAGAGGAAGAGCCCGATCCGCAGCATCCAGCGCGGCCGCTGCTCGGGGCTGTGCGGCAGGACGAAGGTCATCGGCTTGACGAGGTGCGGGGCGGCGCGCAGCAGCACCTCGCGCTCGATGAGCGCCTCGCGGACGAGGCGGAACTCGTAGTATTCGAGGTAGCGCAGGCCGCCGTGGATGAGCTTGGAGGACCAGCTCGAGGTGTGGCTCGCGAGGTCGTCCTTCTCGCAAAGGAGCACGTCGAGCCCGCGGCCGGCGGCATCGCGGGCGATGCCGGTGCCGTTGATCCCGCCGCCGACGACGATCACGTCGAAGCTGCGCGTTGCCTGGGCCACGGGCCCCCCCTTCTCGTGCGCCGCCCCTCGCACTAACCCGATCGCCCGGCGTCCGCAAACGAAAAGGAAGCCCGTTCGTTTCGCGCGGGTGAGAACATCACGCCGCCGGGGCGACGTGCCAGCGGACCGGGGCCTCGGCGATGACGCTCGCGAGTTCCGGTGGCGGCGGCGCGTCGCAGAAGACGTGGTCGACGGCCTCGAGGTCGGCGATCTTGGCCATCGCCCGGCGGCCGATCTTGCTCGCATCGACGGCGAGCACGGTCTCGCGGGCATGCAGCATGAGCTCGCGCGCGACCCGGACCTCGCGGTAGTCGAAGTCGAGCACCGCGCCGTCGAGGTCGAGGCCGCTCGCGCCGATGATCGCCTTATCGACCCGGAACTGGCGGATCAGGTCGAGCGTCGCCGCGCCGACGATGCCGAGATCGTGGGAGCGGACGACGCCGCCGGTGACGATGACCTCGATCCCGGGCTCGGGGGCGAGCATCGCGGCGACGTTGAGGTTGTTGGTGATGATCTGCAGCGCCTGATGCCGGCGGAGCGCGTCGGCGACGGCCTCGTTGGTGGTGCCGATGTTGATGAAGAGCGAGCTGCCGTCGGGCACATGGCGAGCGACCGCCCGCCCGATCCGCACCTTGGCGTCCCGATTGAGCACCTGGCGCGCAGCGTAGTCGATGTTGCGGACGCTCGACGCCGGCGCGGCCCCGCCGTGGTGCCGCCGGAGATCGCCGTGCTCGCACAGCGCATTGATGTCGCGCCGAATGGTCTGTGGCGTCACGCGAAACTGCTCGGCCAGCATGTCGACCGCGACGAAGCCCTCGCGGCGGGCGAGCTTGAGGATCTCCTCCCGGCGGAATTCCGTCGTCACGCGCGACCGCTCTTGACCCGTGCCACGGCGTCGGCCCAGCCCGCCAGCAGGCGTTCGCGCTCGTCGCCCGACATCGCCGGCTCGAAGCGCCGTTCGCAGCGCCACGCCGCCGCGACGTCCTCGAGCCCGCCATAGACGCCGGCGGCGAGCCCGGCGTGATAGGCGGCGCCGAGGGCGGTGGTCTCGATGCAGCGCGGACGCTCGACGGGAAGGGCCAGGATGTCGGCGAGCCGCTGGCAGACGAAGTCGTTGGCGACCATGCCGCCGTCGACCCGGAGCGTCGTCGGCCGGACGATCCCCGCGGCCTCGGCGTCGGCGAGCATCGCCGCCATCAGATCGCTGGTCTGGAAGGCCACCGATTCGAGCGTCGCGCGGACGACGTGCGCGCGCGAGCTGTCACGGCTGAGCCCGATCAGCGCGCCGCGGGCGTCCGCGTCCCAGTGCGGCGCGCCGAGCCCCGTGAACGCCGGCACCAGGAACACCCCACCGGCGTCGGGCACCGTGCTGGCGACGGCCTCGGTCTCGGCCGCGGTGGTGACGAGGCCGAGCTTGTCGCGGAGCCACTGCACGGCAGCGCCGGCGACGAAGATGCTGCCCTCGATGGCGTAGTGCCGTCGCCCGCCGAGCTGCCAAGCGACCGTGGTCAAGAGCCGGTTCTGCGAGGCCACCGGCTCCTCGCCGATGTTGAGCAGCGCGAAGCAGCCGGTTCCGTAGGTGCTCTTGATCATGCCCGGCGTGAAGCAGGCCTGCCCGAAGGTCGCCGCCTGCTGGTCGCCGGCCATGCCCGTGACCGGGAGCGCGCGGCCGAAGATCTCCGGCTCGGTCTCGCCGAACAGCCCGCTGTTGTCCTTCACCTCCGGCAGCAGCGCGGGCGGGATGCCGAGCCGGTCGAGCAGCTTCGGATCCCAGGTGCCGGTGCGGAGGTCGTAGAGCAGCGTGCGGCTGGCGTTGGCGGCATCGGTCGCGTGCACGCGCCCACCGGTCAGCCGCCAGAGCAGGAAGCAGTCGATCGTGCCGAAGGCGAGCTCGCCCCGCTCGGCCGCGGCCCGCGCGCCGGGCACGTTCTGGAGCAGCCAGGCGACCTTCGTCCCCGAGAAGTAGCTGTCGATCAACAGCCCGGTGGTCGCCCGCACGTGCGGCTCGAGGCCCTCGGCACGCAGCTCGCGGCAGAGCGGCTCCGTGCGCCGGTCCTGCCAGACGATGGCGCGGTGAATAGGCCGACCCGTGGCGCGGTTCCAGACCACCGCCGTCTCGCGCTGGTTGGTGATGCCGACGGCGGCGATGGCGGACGCGTCCAGGCCCGCCGCCTGCAGCGCCTCGCGGCAGACGGCCTGGGTGTCGAACCAGATCTCCTCGGCGTCGTGCTCGACCCAGCCGCTCTTCGGAAAGTGCTGGGTCAGCTCCTGCTGGCCGGTGCCGGCGATGTTGCCGGCCGCGTCGAACACGATCGCCCGCGAGCTCGTTGTCCCCTGGTCGATCGCCAGCACGTGCGCGGCCATCGCGGCTCCCCCCTGAATCGGCCTTTGCGCGCCATCGAACACCGCGTGAACGTGGCGTCAAGCGATGTTCGGATGCGAAAGCTGTTCAGGGGAGCCGCGTCGACAAGGGAAAGGCGACCTCGGCGCCGGCGAGGCGCAGGGCCTGCCAGAGGAGAACCTGGTTGCTCGTCAGCACCGGCAGGCCGAGGCGCGCCTCGAGCGCGGGCGCGAGCCTTGCTGCGCGCAGGCCCGTGCACGAGCAGAAGAGCGCGTCGGCCGCGGGAACGACGGCCTGCGCGGCCGCCACGGCGATCGTCGCCGGCGCGAGGCGCGCGATCTGTCGGTCGTCGTCGATACCGAGCCAGGTGAGGGCGCTGATCTCCAGGCCGAGCTCTTCGAGATGGCGCGCGAGGTCGCGGCTCACCGCTTCGGCGTAGGGGGCGAGCACCGCCAGCCTCTCGACGCCGAGGGCGGCGCAGGCGGCGAGCAGGCCCGTGGTCGGGGTCACGCACGGCAGCCCCGGCCGCGAAGCGGTCAGCGCCGCTCGGACCGGCTCGTCGCCGATCGCCGCGGCGGCCGCGGTGCAGCCGAAGGCGATCGCGTCCAGATGCTCGCCGGGGAGTATCTTCGCCGCCGCTGCGGCGAGCCGCGGCTCGATCGCGCGCAGCGTATCAGCGGCCACGGGATTGTCGTAAGCGATGCGGGTGGTGAAGACGCCGACCGCGCTCGTCCCGGTGAGGACGGCGATATCGCTCTCGATGGTGAGATCCGTCGCGAGCGCCACGAGCCCGATGCGCTTGTCGACGGGACCGTCGTCGAAGACCAGCCGGGTGGGCGAGGGGCGGGCGATCATGCCGGTCGCGCGAGCTCGCGGATGACGCGTTCGAACACCCGTAGCGCCGCGGCGAGGTCGTCGACGCGAATGAACTCGTCGGGCTTGTGCGCCTGGT
>CAYZSE010000018.1:26466-30769 GCA_964481035.1 uncultured Geminicoccaceae bacterium
AGCGCCGCGGCGAGGTCGTCGACGCGAATGAACTCGTCGGGCTTGTGCGCCTGGTCGATGTGGCCCGGCCCCATGACCACGGTGGCGAGGCCCGCGCGCTGGAAGCAGCCGGCATCGGTGCCGAAGGGCATGACGTCGTGGTCGTCGATGCGGCTGGCGCGCCGGGCGAGGGCGAGCGCCGGGCACGCGGGATCGAGATCGAGGCCGGGATAGGCGGCCTCCACCTCGGTCTCGATGCGCGCGTCGGCGAAGCGCTGCCGCATCTCGGGCAGCAGCACATCCTCGACGAACCGCTGCACCCGGGCGAGCACCCGCCCGCCATCGTCGGGCGGGGTCAGGCGCACCTCCCAGTCGAAGGCGCAACTGCCGGCGACGACGTTCCGCGCGGTGCCGGCGTGCAGCAGCCCGACGTTGATGGTGCTCGCCGGCGGATCGAAGGGCGAGCCGGCGGGTGCGGCCGCGGCGAGCTCCTCGGCGATGCGCTCGAGCTCGGCGATGAGCCGTAGCCCGTAGTGCAGCGCGCTCACGCCCTTGCGCGGATCGGAGGAGTGGCAGGCATAGCCCTCGATCCGCGTGGTCATCTCGTAGCCGCCCTTGTGGCCGGCGACGGGCCGAAGCCCCGTCGGCTCGCCGACGATGACCGCGGCGGGGCGGCAGGGCAGGTCCACCATGAGCCGGGCGAGGTCGGGCGCGCCGAGCGAGCCCGGCTCCTCGTCGTAGCTGAAGGCGAGGTGCAAGGGTCGCTCGAGGTCGAGCGCCTGCGCCACCGGCACCAGCGCCAGGGCAGTGGCGAGAAAGCCCTTCATGTCCGTCGTGCCGCGACCGTAGAGCAGACCGTCGCGCGCGGTGAGCTCGAAGGGCGGCAGCGCCCATTCCTGGCCGTCCACCGGCACCACGTCGGTATGGCCGGAGAGAACGATCCCGCCCTCGACCGCAGGGCCGATGGTCGCGAACAGGTTCGCCCGCTCGCCCGTGCCGTCGTAGACGAGGTGCGCCTCGACCCCGTGGCGTTGCAGATAGGCGGCGATGAAGCCGGTGATGTCGAGGTTGGTGCGGCGCGACACGCTCGGGAACGCCACCAGGGCGTCGAGAAGCTCGATCGTGCGCTGCAAGGCCGCGTCCATGTCCCCTCCGAGATGTGCACGTCTTTTCCGCCGAGCACCGCGACGTCAACGGGATTTTGAGGTTGGTCCGGCGACGCGGCCGAAGACATACATTTCTGCCTTGTAAGCGCCTCCTTCGCCGTTATCGTCGCAGATCGACGTTCGCGATCCAACTTTCTTGGAGAGGACCATGACCAAGCTGCTGAAGAGCCTGGCCCTGGCCGGTAGCGCGGTGTCGCTGGCCGGTGCGGCGAGCGCGGCGGAATGGAAGTTCGCGCTCGAGGAGGCGCTGCACGAGGTGCAGGGCGTCTACGCCCAGAAATTCAAGGAGGTGGTCGAGGCGGAGAGCGGCGGGGACATCACCGTCACCATCTATCCCTATGGCTCGCTCGGCGAGAGCGCGGAGCTCACCGAGCTCACCCAGGCCGGCGTGCTGCAGCTCGCCAATGCGTCGCCGGGCTTCACCGGCAGCATCATCCCCGAGGTGCAGGTCTTTTCGGTGCCCTACCTGTTGCCCGAGGAGGACGCCGTGCTGAACGAGTTCTTCCGTAACAGCGAGGTCGTGCGCGAGCGCTTCGATCCGCTGTTCGAGGCGCAGGGGCTCGCCGTCATCGACTTCTACCCCGAGGGCGAGTTCGTCATGACGACGAAGGAGCCGGTCCGCTCGCAGGCCGACCTCGAGGGTGTCAAGTTCCGGGTCATGACCTCGCCCCTGCTGGTCGCCACCTACGACGCCTTCGGCGCCACGCCGACGCCCCTGCCCTGGGGCGAGGTCTACAGCTCCCTGCAGCTCAACATGATCGGCGGCCAGGAGAACCCGATGTTCTTCGTCGAATCGACGAAGATGTACGAGGTCACCGACTACCTCGTCTTCACCGGCCACAACACGTACACGACGACCGTCGTCGCCAACCTCGGCTGGTTCCAGGGTCTGTCCGACGACGAGCGGGCGATCCTGGAGACGGCGCAGTCGGCGGCGTTCGAGAACATCGTCGAGTATCAGGACACCCTCGCCGAGGACTCGCTCGCGAAGATCCTCGAGGCCAAGCCCGAGATGGAGATCATCCGGCTCAGCGACGAGGAGCGCCAGCCGTTCCGCGAGGCGGCCGAGGCCGTCGAGGTCGAGTTCGTCGAGATGGCCGGCGGCGAGGCGGCAGCGATCCTCGAGCAGTTCAAGGCCGACGTCGAGACCGCCCGCGAAGCGGTCCAGTAGGCGGTACCGCTCCGCCCCGCCCGGCGCCCCCGGCGGAGGGGCGCCGGCGCCGCCCCGGGAGAAGAAGGCCATGGCGCACGAGCCGACGGCGACCGCGCTCGCCTTCAAGCCGCTGGCGCTCGTCGACCGTGTCATCGCCTGGTTCGAGGGCGTCGTGCTCGCGACCGGCGTGCTGCTGATGGCGGCCAACACGATCGGCAACGTCATCGGCCGCTTCGTCTTCGACCAGAGCCTCTACTTTTCCGAGGAGCTCAACCAGTTCCTCATCGTGCTGATCACCTTCGTCGGTATCGGCTACGCCGCGCGCCAGGGCCGCCACATCCGCATGACGGCGATCTACGACACGCTGCCCGATCGGGGCCGCAAGGCGCTGATGACGGTGATCTGCGTCGTCACCGGCCTCACCATGCTGGCGCTCGCCTGGTACGCCTACGGTTACGTGAGCACCGTCGCCGCGAGCGGGCGCGTGCTGCCGGCGCTGCAGGTGCCGATCTGGTGGGCCTATGTCTGGGTGCCCCTCGGCTTCGCCGTCACCGGCATCCAGTACCTCTTGGGCGCGGTCCGTAACCTGACCGAGCGCGACATTTATCTCTCGGCCTCGACGGTCGACACCTACGAAGACGTCGAAGAGAAGATCTGAGGAACCGGCCATGACGCTCGCCATGATCGTGACGATGGTCGTTCTGCTTCTCTTGGGCTTTCCGATGATGATCCCGCTGGTGGCGGCCACCTTCGTCGCTTTCGTCGGCTTCTTCTCGGGCATCTCGCCGGAGATCATGATCCAGCAGATGCTGGGCGGCATCCGGCCGGCGGCGCTCACCGCAGTGCCGATGTTCATCCTCGCCGCGGACATCATCACCAAGGGTCACTCGGCCGACCGGCTGTTGGATCTGGTGATGAAGTTCGTGGGCCACGTGAAGGGCGGGCTCGGTGTCACGGCGGCGACCGCCTGCACGCTCTTCGGCGCCGTCTCGGGCTCGACCCAGGCGACGGTCGTCGCCATCGGCAGCCCGCTGCGACCGCGCATGCTGCAGGCCGGCTACAAGGACGGCTACATCCTCGCCCTCATCGTCAACGCCAGCGACATCGCCATGCTCATCCCGCCGTCGATCGCCATGATCGTCTACGGCGTGGTCTCGGGGACGTCGATCTCGGAGCTGTTCATCGCCGGCGTCGGCCCGGGCCTCTTGATCCTCGCGCTCTTCTCCGCCTACTCGGTCGCCTACGCCTACATCCACGACATCCCGACCCAGGCGAAGGCGAGCTGGGCCGAGCGCCGCGAGGTGCTCATCAACGCCGTTTGGCCCCTCGGCTTTCCCGTCATCATCGTCGGCGGCATCTACGGCGGCGTCTTCAGCCCGACCGAGGCCGCCGCCGTCTGCGTCGGCTACGCCTTCCTCCTCGAGTTCGTGATCTTCCGCTCGCTCAAGATCCAGGAGCTGTGGTCGATCGCGATGTCGACCGGCCTCATCACCGCGGTGGTCTTCATCCTCGTCGGCATCGGCGCCGCCTTCTCCTGGGCCATCTCCTTCGCGCAGATCCCGCAGGCGATCATCGCCGCCTTGGGCCTCGCCGAGGCCGGGCCGACGACGGTGCTCATCGCGATATCGATCGCCTTCTTCATCGGCTGCATGTTCGTCGACCCGATCGTGGTCATCCTGGTGATGGTGCCGATCTTCGCGCCGCTGGTGCAGGCGACCGGGCTCGACCCGGTGCTGGTCGGGATCATCATCACGCTGCAGGTGGCGATCGGCTCGGCGACGCCGCCCTTCGGCTGCGACATCTTCACGGCGATCGCCGTGTTCAAGCGGCCCTACATCGAGGTGATCCGCGGCACGCCGCCGTTTGTCGCCATTCTCCTGGGCGTCAGCGTCGCGCTCATACTCTTCCCGCAGATCGCGCTCTTCTTGCGCGATCTCGCCTTCCGCTAGCGCGTTTCCCGCAATGCTTGACCATCCCGCACCCCCGCCCGGCCGCCCACGAGGTT
>CAYZSE010000019.1:0-30444 GCA_964481035.1 uncultured Geminicoccaceae bacterium
CTCTCGGGCAATCGCAACATCGCCTGCGCGACCTGCCATCACCCCCGCTTCGCCACGACCGACGGGGTGGCGCTTGGCTTGGGCGAGGGTGGCATCGGCCTCGGCCCCGAGCGGCGCGTCGATCCCCTGAACCCGCCCGAGCGTCGCATTCCCCGGAACTCCCCGGCGCTCTTCAATCTCGGCGCGCACGAATTCACCGTCCTCTTTCACGACGGGCGGATCGAGGCCGACCCGAGCCGGCCCTCGGGCCTGCGAACGCCGCTGGGCGACGACATGGCCCTCGGCTTTCGCGACGTCCTCGCCGCCCAGACCATGTTCCCGGTCCTCAGCCCGGACGAGATGGCCGGGCACTACGGCGAAAACGACGTCTCGACGGCGGTGCGCCGGGGGCGGATCACCGGGCCCGGCGGGGCCTGGGACATCATCGCCGCACGCGTCGCCTCGATCGACGACTACCGCGTCGGCTTCGCCGCCGTGCATCCCGAGATCGCCGCCGGTCGCCCGCTCGCCTTCGCCGACATCGCCAACGCCATCGGCGCCTTCATCGCCTTCGAGTGGCGCGCGGACGAAAGCCCGTTCGACCGCCACCGCCGCGGCGAGGCGCCGCTCGAGGGCGAAGCCGCGCGCGGCATGGCGCTCTTCTACGGCGAGGCCGGCTGCGCGCGCTGCCACGCCGGGCCCTTTCAGACCGATCACGGCTTTCACGCCATGGCGGCCCCCCAGCTCGGCCCCGGCAAGGCCGAGCGCTTCGAGCGCCACGCCCGCGACCAGGGCCGCTTACGGGTTACCGGCCGCGCCGAGGACGCCTACCGGTTCCGGACACCGAGCCTGCGCAACGTCGTCCACACCGGCCCCTGGGGGCACGCCGGCGGGCACGCCGACCTTCGGGCCTTCGTCGAGGACCACCTCCGCCCGGCGGCGGCGCTCGCCGCCTACGACCGCGCCCAGGCGATCCTGCCCGAGCTTGCGGGCGCCGCCGACTGGCGCGTCATGGGAGACGCGGCGGAGGTCCGTGCGATCGCCGCCGCCGCCGAGCCACCCGGCCGCGCCCTCGCGCGCGACGAGGTCGACGCGCTCATGGCGTTTCTCGAGGCGCTCACCGACCCCGCGTCCCTCGCCGGCCGTCTCGGCATCCCCGCGCGCGTGCCGAGCGGGCTGCCCGTCGAGCGATGAGCCTCAGCGCCGCGCGAGGTCGTCGCTGGCGGTCCGCCACAGCTCGACATGGCGGTTCGCTTTGACCTCGAGCCAGGCGGAGACGGCGCCGTCCGGCCAGCGTACCCTGACCTCGACGGCCGCCGCGTCGCCGAGGCCCCAGTGCAGCGGGCCGCCGTCGCCCCCGGCGTGCCCGCCGCCGACGGTGATCTCGCGGGTCCGGACCCGGCCGGAGGCGTCGCGGACCTCGAGCCAGGCGCCGACGGCGAAGGTGTTGGGCCCCGGCTGGCGCAACATCAGCTGCAGCCAGCGACCCGCGGGCTCGGTCGCGTTCTGGTAGACCTCCACGGGCGCGCGGCGATTGACGACGACGAGGTCGAGCCGACCGTCGCCGTCGAGATCGGCGAGCGCCGCGCCCCGGGCTCGCTCCGGCGATGCGACGCCGGCCTCGACCGAGCGCTCGACGAACGGGCCGTCGGCTTGCTGCATCAACAGGTTGTTGGGGTCGGCCATCGCGTTCGACGGCATCTGGTCGACGTTCCCCTTGGCGATGAAGAGATCCGCGAGGCCGTCGTTGTCGATGTCGCCGAACTCGGCGTGCCAGCCCGTCGAAGGCCGCCCGTCGTCGCCGACATGGGGCCGCTGCGCGTAGGTGCCCAGGTCGTAGGGCGCCGGGGTGTAGCCGGGCGAGGCGGTGGCGAAGAAGAGCAGCTGGTCCCCCATCGAGGTGAGCACGACCTCGGGACGCCCGTTCCCGTCGAGATCCTCGCTGGCGATGCCCATGCCCCAGATCGAGATCGGCTCGAAGCCGTCGGCGGGGCCGAGAAGGCGCAGCGGATCGAGCCGCCACATCTGCTCGGCACCGCCGCGCACATAGTAGTGGCGATCGTTGGAGACGCGCAGATCCGCCCGGCCGCGCCGGGTCCAGTCGGAAAACAGCATCGACAGCGCGCAGAAGCCGGGGGCCAACGCAATCGGCGGCCCGTAGCGCTCGCCCTCCCCCTCTCCGTCCCCCTGCGGCCGATGCAGTTCGTTGACGTCGCAAGCCTCGAACGGCCCCGCCGGGTCGGCCCGGTCGACGTAGTTGCCGACGGCGAGGGTCGGCCGGGTGCGCCCGGGCTCCCAGGTGGCGGCGAAGGCCACCGACCAGCGATCGCCGCCGACGAAGCCCCAATCCGCGTTGGCGTCGGCAAAGCGGCAGCCGCCCAGTCCGCGCAGGAGCCGGTTGGCGCCGACGCGTAGGACCGCGAGATCGAGCACGCCGTCGCCGTCGACATCGAGCGGGTAGGCACCGGTCGCGCCTGCGACCACCGGCAGCGCGGCCGTGGTGAAGGCCAGCGGCGCGCCGGCGCCGGCGGTGGCGTTGACGAAGAGGCGGGCCGGTGCGGTGCCGCCGGCCGCGACGAGATCCAGGCGCCCGTCGCCATTGCAGTCGAGCACGGCGACGCCGCCACCGACGAAGTGCTCCCAACCGCCGGCGTAGACGTGCTGCACCGGCAGCGCGGCACCGCGCTCCACGAACCGAGGCGCAGCGATCGCGTCGCCACCGAGCAGCGCCGCGAGAGCGGCACCCGCCCATGACCAGGAACGTTCGCGCACCGCTGAACTCTCCGCCGACGTCGTCCGAGCCGACCGCGTAGCACGCCGGCACCGGCTTCGCGACGGTCGCCTCTCAGGCGGCGTCGGACCTCGCCGGACTGGGGCCGGCGGCGTCGATGTCACCGCTCATCAAGCGACGGTAGTCCAGGGTCGAGGTAACGCCCAGGTCTGCCTTGTGGGCCTTAAGCCACGCGTCGGCGACACGCCGCCCGATATCCTTGAGGGTCAACAGGAACTGCCACTCGGTCAAGAACTTGCTGGTGTTGTCGAAGCGGGTGAGGTCGTCGCCGCCGTGGATCATGTGCAGGCGGACGAGCTGGTGCCTCACCGGATCGAGCTCGCCGGCCTTGATCAGGTCGTTCTTCTGGCCGATCAGGCGCAGATCCTTGATGAGGCTGGAATTGAAGGTGATCTCGCCCATCCGATTGATGATCTCGCGGGCCTCGTCCGGCGGATCGTCGACGCGCAGCGGGTTGATCTGCACGATGAGCGTGTCGTGGACGCCGGTGAAGTCGTGCATGCGGTCGATCCACGGATTGGCGAGGTAGCCGCCGTCCCAGTAGAGCTCGCCGTCGATCTCGACGGCGTGGAACAAGGTGGGCAGGCAGGCCGAGGCGAGCACCATGTCGACGGTGCACTCGTGCTCGCGGAAGATCTTGAGCGTGCCGGTGCGCACGCAGGTCGCGTTGATGAAGAGCTTGACGTCGCGGCTCGCCCGCACCCGCTCGAAATCGACGAACTGCTCGAGGATCGGGCGCAACGGGTTCTGGCCCTGGGGATTGAGCTGGTACGGCGAGAACAGCCGGCTCATGAAGTCCAACGCCATGTGCGCCGGCGAGCCGTGCAGCGAATAGTTGCCGCGCATCTGGTCGTAAGGGGAGCGCTGCAGCGGCGAGGACCGGCCGGCCTCGGAGACGAGCCGCCAGAAGTCCTCGAGCTGGGATCGCGCCTGCGGGCGACCGCCCTCGAGGATGCCCTCGGCGAGGACGACGCCGTTCATGGCACCGGCGCTCGTTCCGCTGACGCCGACGATCTCGATGTCGTCGTCGTCGAGCAGCCGGTCGAGCACCCCCCAGGTGAAGGCGCCGTGGCTGCCACCCCCCTGGAGGCCGAGGTTGATCTTGACCATGTATCGCTCCTTTCGGGCCCGCGTCGGGGGTCTAAGACGTCAAAGCGACGGTCTCGTGACGGTTCTCGCGTATTCTCCCCGCGCGAAGCTCGCCGCGCCGCGACGCCAGCAGCTCGGTCGCCGACCGCCAGACGAAATCGAAGGTCGGTAGCGTTTCCGTCGCGAGGCGGTCGTGGTCGATGTCGGCGACGACGCGGTGGAAGATCCCGTAGAGCCGATCCTCCAAGTCGTCGAGCTCGGCCCCGTCGCGGGCGCGGCGCAGCCGCTCGACCAGCTGGGCCAGCTCGCCGTTGTACCGGTCGCCGCGATTCTTGCGCTTGGCCTCGACCCATCGTCGAACCTGCCAGAGACCCGAGGCGACCAGCACGGCTGCCGACATCGCAAAGGCCATGGGCTCGGCGTACTCGACCACGAAGAGCGGCTCATCGGCCTCGTAATACGCGCGCGCACCCGGGTGCGCCGGCACGCCGAGCGCCTCCAGCCGTTCCGCTCCCTCCAGCAACGCGGACTGCGGGTGCAGCTCCGCCAGCGCCGCTCGCCCTTCGTACAGCAGCGCCGTCAGCGCGCGGATCGCGGCCGGCGCGACATCCGCCCCGGCGACGAGCAGCGTCCGGACAGCGAGGACGTGGAGGTCGTCGGCGGGCGTCGGCGGCCGCCCGACGACCGCGCCGCGCGGTATCACCATGCGCTCCAGGGTGGGGGCGAACATCTGGATGGCCTCGGCCTGGTCGATGGCGACCAGCGTGATGCCGTCCTGGCGCAGCAAGCGGCGCATCGCTGCGTTGCCGAGCGCGATGACGTCGACGAAAGCATCGACGCTGCCGTTGCTCAGGGATGCCGCCGCCAGAGGCCGCGAGAGGTACCTGATGTCGACGTCGCCTTCGGCGAAGCCGTAATGCTGGCCGATATGCGCGAACACGTCGTCGGAACCGCTGCCCCACGGCATGAGGGCGACGCGCTTGCCCGTCAGGTCGGCCGGCGTGGCGATCTGCGCGCCCGCGCGAACGACGAGATGCAAGACCTCGGGAAAGACCGCGGCGACCGCGCCGACGCCGGACTCCATCGGCAAATCGCTGCGCACCAGGCCGAGCTGCAGGTTGCCCGACGCCACCGCGTGAACGTTCGCGGCAGCGCCAGCGGTTTCGACGACCTCGATCGTGAAGCCCGGCTCGCGGCGCTCGGCGAGCAGCGACAATGCGTGGGCGAAGGCATAGGTCTCACTGCCCGCCGTCCCCGCGCCCAATCGCAGGCGCGGCGGCGCGTCGCGCGAGACGAAAGCCCAGACGGCCGCGGTACCGCCGAGCGCCGCCAGGACCAACAGACCGATGGCTGCGGCGAGCCTGAGGGTGCGGAACAGCGGCCGGGCGCGGGCGACGGCGCCATCGCGTCGGTATGCGCGGACCATGAGGACGAACCTCGCGAGACGTTTGACCCGAGGGCCTATCCCGCCGGATCAAACACCTCGCGCGTGACAACTCGAAGACGCCCTGCTGGCTGTCGTCCCCGCCGGTCCGCGGGACGGGCGACCTTTTAGAAGAAGCTGCTCGGCACGATCACCGTGTCACCGGCCTGGAGAAAGATGTTCTTGTCCATCTCGCCGCCAGCAACCGCTTTATAGTTGAAGGGGACGTTTATCTGCGGCTCCGACTGCGTGCGCAGGATCTGGATGCGACGCTCGCCGGCGAAGGGCGTCAGGCCGCCGGCGATGCTGAGCGCCTGCATGACCGTGATCGGCTGCGAGAGCTGATACTCGCCGGGCCGGTTGACCTCGCCGATGACGTACACGCGGTAGCCCTGCGCCTCCAGCAACTCGACGGTCACCACCGCATCGGGGATGAACTGCTCCAGCTGTTGCTTGATGTCGGCGGCGACATCGTCGGGCGACTTGCCGGCGGCCTCGACGCTGCCGACGAGCGGGTAGGAGACGCTACCGTCCGGCTGGATCCGTGCCTCGCGCAAGAGCTCCTCTTCGCGCCAGACGGAAATGCGGACGACGTCGCCCGGGTTGAGCTGGTAGACGGGAGGCCCATCGGCCGCGGCGCCCTGCGCCATCGCGGGCTGCGCCGCCGCCAGCAGTAGCATCGCGAGAACGAGTATCCAACGCATCGTCGCTGCTCACCTTGGCTTGACCCGTTCAGCCCTAGCGCCGGCGACAGGCAATCGTCGGTGGCGCCGCCGAACGGCTACTTCGAGTACGCCTCGTGCCGCTTCCGCGATCGGATCGCAAGCGATATTCACCCCTCGCACCCAAATGGTAGGATCTTCGTCATGGATGGGATCGCCAAGCGCGACGACGTCAGCCCGGTCATCCTCGCCGGCGGGTCGGGTACACGGCTGTGGCCGCTCAGCCGGCGCACCTACCCCAAGCACCTGATCGCTCTCTCTGGCACGCAGACCCTGATGCAGCAGTGCGCCGACCGCGTCCTCCAGCTCGCGCGGCCGTCACGGATCATCACGGTCGGTGCCGCGGACCAGGCGGGGCTGATCGGCCGCCAGCTCGAAGCGGTCGATGCCGGCTTGGCGGAAGGTCTGATCCTCGAGCCCGCCGCCCGCAACACGGCGGCCGCCTGCACCGCCGCGGCGCTCTGGGCGCAAGCTCGTTTCGGCGACGACCAGACTCTCTGGATTTGCGCGGCCGATCACGTGATGGAGGACACCCCGGCGCTGCTCGGGGCCGTCGCCATCGCCGTCGAGGCTGCCGCCGCCGGTCATCTGGTCACCTTCGGCATCGCGCCGGCGCACCCCGAGCCGGGCTTCGGCTACATCAAGGTCGGTGCGCCGCTCGCCGCGGTCGACGGCGCGCTCGCGGTCCAACGCTTCGTCGAGAAGCCCAGCGTCGAGGTCGCGCGCGCGATGCTCGACGAAGGCGGTTATCTCTGGAACAGCGGCATGTTCGTGTTTCGGGTCGGGAGGTTTATCGACGAGCTTCGAGCGCACGCGCCCGACGTCCTGGCCGCGACCCGCGCCGCCATGGCCGAAGGCGGCGGCCGGCCGTTCGTTCCGTCGGCGACCTACGCGGCTATTCGGCCCGCTCCCGTCGACAAGGCGGTCATGGAGGTGTCGGCGCGGGTTGCCGTGGTGCCGTGCGATCCCGCGTGGTCCGACGTCGGCTCCTGGCGTGCCGTATGGGAGACCCTGCCGCGTGACGCAAGCGGCAATGCCACCCAGGGCGACGTCGTCGTGCACGGCACGCGCGATTGCCTCGTCATGGGGCGCGACCGCCTGATCGCGGCCGTCGGCGTGCGGGACCTCGCCATCATCGACACCGGCGATGCGCTCATGGTCGCCGCGCGCGACGATTCGACGGCCGTCAAGCAGGTCGTCGCCGAGCTCACCGCCGCCGCGCGCGACGAGGCGAGCGGCTATCCGATCGCGATCTTTGCCGGAGGCGAACGGCGTCGTCGGTCGCGTGCCGATCGCGTCGAGGTCGGCGAGCTCATGCTCGAGCCGGCGCGCGAGATCGAGATCTGCGCCGCCGACGACGCCACGGTCCACGTCTTCGGCGGCGACCTGCGTGCCCCGCTGGTCGTGCCACCCGGCGGGCGCGCCACGCTGCGAAACGGGTCCGCCGCGCCCCAGACTTATGTCGAGGTCAACGCCTCGGTGCGTGATTGACGCCTTGACAGGATGCCCCGTCGTCTCGACCTCCCGACCGGCATCCCTCCTCGCATCGGCGGAGACGTTTCGTGCGCATTCCCTCGCTCGTCGCAGCAAGCTTCATGGCCGCCGTCGCTCTGCCGGCGCCGGCGCAGGACAACCCGGTCGTCGCCCGGGTCGACGGCCGGGAGATCACCCGCAGCGACGTCCAGCGGGAGGTGGCGGGACTGCCCGAGGAATACCGCCAGATGCCCTTCAGCGCGCTGTTCGACGCGCTGCGTGACCGCGCCATCGATTCGGCGCTGCTCTCGGGCGAGGCCGATCGCCGCGACCTCGCCGACGACCCGGAGGTGCAGGCGGCGCTCGCCGACGCCGAGCGCTTGATCCTGCGCAACCGCCTGATCGAGACCACGGTCGAGGCCGCGACCGACGAAGCGTCGCTGCGCGCCGCCTACGACGCCCGCAAGGCCGAGCCGGGCTTCGCCAAGGAGGAGGTCAAAGCGCGCCACATCCTCGTCGAGACCGCGGACGAGGCCACCCGGCTGATCGGCGAGCTGGACGGCGGCGCCGACTTCGGCGCGCTCGCCGAGGCGCACTCGACGGGCCCGAGCGGGCCCGACGGCGGGGATCTCGGGTTCTTTCAAAAGGACCAGATGGTGGCACCCTTCGCCGAAGCGGCCTTCGCCATGGACCCCGGCAGCTACTCTGCGACCCCGGTCGAGACCCGCTTCGGCTGGCACGTCATTCTCGTCGAGGAGCGGCGCACCGTGACCCCGAGCTTCGAGGACGTCCGCGTCGAGCTGGAAAGCGAGCTCGGGCGCGACGCGGTGACCGCGCTGCTCAGCGAGCTGCGCGACGAGGCGTCGATCGAGCGCTTCGACATGGATGGCGCGGCGCTGCCGACGAGCGAGCCGGCACCGGAATAGCCCGTGTCCGAACCCGCACGCTCGCCGCTGGCGCCCACGGGCCCGCTCGAAGCGCCCCCGGTGCCCGGCGTGCGGGCGGCGAGCCTCGCCCTGGGCCTGAGATATCGCGGGCGCGACGACGTGGCGCTCATCGAGGTGGCGCCGGGGGCGGCGGTGGCGGGCCTGCTCACCCGCTCCGCCCTACCCGGTCATCCCGTCGTCTGGTGCCGCCGGATCCTGCCACGCGGGGAGGCGCGCGCGGTCATCGTCAACGCCGGCAACGCCAATGTCTGCAACGGCCCGGCCGGCGACCGGGCGGTGGCCACCACGGCCGAGGCCGTGGCGCGGGCCCTGGGTTGCGCGGCCGACGACGTGCTCGTGGCCTCGACGGGGGTGATCGGCGTCGAACTCGACGCCAACGCCATCGCCGCCGCCGCCCCCTCGCTCGCCGGTCGACTCGCCGAAGATCGGCTGGGGGATGCCGCCCGCGCCATCTTGACGACCGATACCTTCGCCAAGGCCGCCTCGCGCGACACCGAGATCGCCGGAACGCCGGTGCGCGTCACCGGCATCGCCAAGGGCTCGGGCATGATCGCGCCGAACATGGCGACGATGCTCGCCTTCGTCCTGACCAACGCCAATCTGCCGGCTCCGGTCCTGCACGAGCTCCTCGCCCGCGCCGCCGACGGGAGCTTCCACAGCACGACGGTCGACGGCGACACCTCGACGTCGGACACGCTCTTGCTGCTCGCCAGCCGCCAAGCCGACCACGAGGTGATCGACGCGCCCGACGATCCCCGGCTCGAAGCCTTCGCGCAGGCGCTCGACGCGGTCTGCCTGGAGCTCGCGCTGCTCGTCGTCCGCGACGGCGAGGGGGCCGAGAAGCTCATCGAGATCGCCGTCACCGGCGCGGTCGACGCGGCGAGCGCGCGGCGCGCGGGCCTCGTCATCGCCAACTCGCCCCTGGTCAAGACGGCGATCGCCGGTGGCGACGCCAATTGGGGGCGCGTCGTCATGGCGGTCGGCAAGAGCGGCGAGCCCGTCGCGCCGGACCGTCTGCGGATCGCCTTCGGCGGGCAGACGATCGCCGCCGGCGGCGGGCGCGTCGAAGGCTACGACGAGGCCCTCGCCGCGGCGCACCTCGCCGGGCGCGAGGTCCGCATCGAGGTCGATCTCGGCATCGGCGACGGTGCGGCCAGGGTGTGGACCTGCGACCTCACCCACGGCTACATCGCCATCAACGCCGACTACCTGTCGTGACGTCGCCAGAAAGCCCGCGCCCGCCCATGCCGGCGGACCGACCGCGGCCCCTGCTGCTGGTCGTCGCCTGCGCGCTCGTCGACGCCGACGGCCGCGTGCTCGTCGCGCAGCGACCGTCGGGCAAGGCCATGGCGGGCCTGTGGGAGTTCCCGGGCGGCAAGCTGCATCAGGGCGAGACGCCCGAGGCGGGCCTCATCCGCGAGCTCGACGAGGAGCTGGGCATCGACACCGCCGCGAGCTGCCTCGCGCCGCTGACCTTCGCGAGCCACGCCTATCCCGACTTCCACCTCCTGATGCCGCTCTACGTCTGCCGTGTCTGGCAGGGCCGGCCCGAGCCGCGCGCGGCCCAAGCGCTGCGCTGGGTCCGCCCGGCGCAGCTCCGCGACCTGCCGATGCCGCCCGCCGACGCCCCGCTGATCGCCCCCCTCTGCGACCTGCTGTAGCCAGCCATCCTCGCCGGCGATCCCGGATCGGACGGCCGGACCCGGCGACCAGGCCCGACGGCGGCGACCGTCAGACCGCCTCGTCGGCGCGGCCCGCGGCCGTCAACGGCGCCTCGTTGCCGTGGTCGAGCGCGTAGCCCTCGGCGCGGACGGTGCGCAGGAGATCCGGCTCGCCCTCGGCGTTGAGCGCCCGACGCAGGCGGCGGACGGTGGCGTCCACGGTGCGCAGCTCCACCTCCTGGTTGATGCCCCAGACGGCGTCGAGCAGCGTGGCGCGGCTGAAGACGCGACCCGAGTACTCCATCAGGTGGCGGAGCAGCCGAAATTCCGTCGGGCTCAGATGCACCTCGCGGTCGCGCCGGAAGACCCGGTGCGCGGCGAGGTCGATCTTGAGCTCGCCCACCTCCAGCTCGGGGTCGTCGAGCGACGGCCGCGAGCGGCGCAGCACGGCGCGGGTCCGGGCGACGACCTCGGCGATCGAGAACGGCTTGACGATGAAGTCGTCGGCGCCGGTGTCGAGGCCCCTGAGGCGGTCCGGCTCCTCGGCGCGGGCGGTGAGGATGATGATCGGCAGCCGCTGGGTCGCCGGCCGCCGCCGCAGCCGCCGGCAGACCTCGATGCCGGAGAGGTTGGGCAGCATCCAGTCGAGGAGCACGAGATCGGGCACCCGCTCGGCGATCGTGACGAGCGCATCCTCGCCGTCGAAGGCCTGCGCCACCTCGAAGCCGGCGCTCTCCAGGTTGTACTGCAGAAGATCCTGGATCGGCGCCTCGTCCTCGACGACGAGGATGTAGGGCTTCACGCCGGCTCGCTCCGCACCCGGTTGATCCGATCGCCGTGGGCGATGTAATGCAACCGCTCGGCAATGTTGGTGGCGTGGTCGCCGATGCGCTCGAGATTCTTCGCGATGAACAAGAGGTCGATGCAGGCCGAGGTCGTCCGCGGGTCCTCCAGCACGTAGGTGATGATCTCGCGAAAGAGGCTGTCGTAGAAGTCGTCGACCTGCTCGTCGCGATGCCAGACGCTCATGCCCTTCCTGTCGTCGCGCTCGACATAGGCGTCGACGACGTCGGTGAGCATGTCCTGCACCAAATGCCCCATACGGCCGAGCGAGCCGACCGCCTTGATCTGGGGCTCCGAGACGAGGCGCTTGGCCCGCTTGGCGACGCTCGAGGCGTAGTCGCCGACACGCTCGAGGTCGTTGGAGACCTTGAGCGACATGGCGATGAGGCGGAGATCCTCGGCCATCGGCTGGCGCTTGGCGAAGAGATGGACGGCGAGCTGGTCGATGCGCTCCTCGAGCTCGTCGAGGCGCGCGTCGCCGTCGATCACCCGTTCGGCTGCCGCCATGTCGCGGGCGAGCAGCGCCGCGACGGCCCCGGCCACCTGCTTCTCGGCCAGCCCGCCCATCTCGGCGATGAGGTTGACCAGCTCGTCGATGTCCTGGTCGTAAGACCTGACGATATGCTCGCTCATCGGAGTTCTCCTCAGCCGAAGCGGCCGGTGATGTAGTCCTGGGTCATCTGGTGCTCGGGCTTGGTGAAGACGTCGTTGGTTTCGCCGACCTCGATCAGCTTGCCGAGGTGGAAGAACGCGGTCCGCTGGGAGACGCGCGCTGCCTGCTGCATCGAGTGGGTGACGATGACGATGGTGAACTCCTGCTTGAGCTCGTCGATCAGCTCCTCGATGTGCGCCGTAGCGATCGGGTCGAGGGCCGAGCAGGGCTCGTCCATGAGGATGACCTCGGGCCCGACGGCGATGGCGCGGGCGATGCACAGGCGCTGCTGCTGGCCGCCGGAGAGCCCGTTGCCGGGCTCGGCCAGACGATCCTTGACCTCGCCCCAGAGCGCGGCGCGGGTCAGCGACTGCTCGACCACCTCGTCGAGCTCGGCCTTGGTGTTGACGAGGCCGTGGATCCGCGGGCCGTAGGCGACGTTGTCGTAGATCGACTTCGGGAAGGGGTTGGGCTTCTGGAAGACCATGCCGACCCGGGCCCTGAGCTCGACGACGTCGACGCGGCGGTCGTAGACGTCCTCGCCGTCGAGCCGGATGTCGCCCTCGACGCGACAGATGTCGATGGTGTCGTTCATCCGGTTGAGGCAGCGCAGATAGGTCGACTTGCCGCAGCCGGAGGGGCCGATCAGCGAGGTCACCTCGTTGGCGTAGATGTCGAGGTCGACGCCGTAGAGAGCTTGGGCCTCGCCGTACCAGAGGTTGACGTCGCGCGTGACCATCTTGGTCTCCCGCGCCCCGGCGATCGACGCGTGGGCGGCGGTCGGCGCGGGCGTGCTCAGCGCTTCGCTCATGTCACCAGGTCCTCTCGAATCGGCGGCGCAGGTAGATGGCGAGGGCGTTCATCACGAGGAGAAAGCCCAAAAGGATGATGATCGCCGCCGCCGTCTTCTCGGTGAAACCGCGCTCGGGGCTGTCGGACCACAGGAAGATCTGCACGGGCAAGGCCGTCGATGCCGCCATCGGCCCGTCGGGGATGTCGACGACGAAGGCGATCATGCCGATCATCAGAAGTGGTGCGGTCTCGCCGAGCGCCTGGGCGAGGCCGATGATCGTGCCGGTGAGGATGCCCGGCAGCGCCAGCGGCAGGACGTGATGGGTCACCACTTGCACCCGCGAGGCGCCGACGCCCAAGGCCCCCCAACGGATCGACGGCGGCACCGCGCGCAGGGCCGCGCGGGTCGCGACGACGATGGTCGGCAGCGTCATCAGCGTGAGCGTGAGACCGCCGACCAGCGGTGCGGAGCGCGGCAACCCCATGGTGTTGAGGAACACGGCGAGACCGAGGAGGCCGAAGACGATCGAGGGGACCGCGGCGAGGTTGTTGATGTTGACCTCGATGAGGTCGGTCCAGCGGGTCTTCGGCGCGAACTCCTCGAGATAGACGGCCGAGGCGACGCCCAAGGGGATGGCGAGCGCCGCGGTCACCACGATGAGCCAGAAGGAGCCGACGATGGCGCCGCGCACGCCGGCGAGCTCGGGATTGCGGCTGTCGGCGTTGGTGAAGAGGTTCCAGGCGAAGGCGCTGCGGACCCGATCGTCGGCGGCGAGCTGGTCGATCATCGCGATCGCGTCGTCATTGACCCGCCGGTTCTCGTTGGGCGTCTCGCGGCTGATGTTGCCCTTCCAGAACTGGTCGACGTCGGTGTTCGCCAGCACCCAGACGTCCTCGGTCGTGCCGATCAACGAGGGATCGTCGAGGACGAGCCTCTGCACCTCCAGGGCCGCGGTCGCCGAGATCAGGCCGCGCACCGTGCGCTGTTCCAGCCGATCGGTGGCGTCCGGGAACAACGCGTAGAGGGCATCGTTGACCAGGCCCCGGAAGTCCGCGCTCTCGATCGTCGAGCGCAGGCGCGAGCCCTGGGGATCGAGTTCCTCCTCCGAGAAGTCGATCGTGAGCCGGATCTCGGTCGAGACGAAGGCGGTGTAGCCCTTGCTCACGACGTCGGCGATGAGCACGAGCAGCAGGCCGATGGCGAGCGCGATGGCGACGAGGCCCGTGACCTTGAGGCGGCGCTCGCGGGCGTAGCGCCGGGCGAGCCCGAGATCGGCGCCCTGAACCCCGACCCGACGCTTGCCCGCGCGCTCGGCGGAAGGCCCGCTGCCGTTGGCGGTCGTGTCAGTCATACTTCTCTCGATACTTCTGCATCACGTAGAGCGCGATGACGTTGAGAAGGAGTGTGGCGACGAAGAGGACGAAGCCGAGCGCGAAGGCCGCGAGCGTCTTGGCGCTGTCGAACTCCTGATCGCCCGTCAGCAGCGTCACGATCTGCACGGTCACCGTCGTGACGGCCTCGAGCGGGTTGGCGGTGAGGTTGGCGGCGAGGCCCGCGGCCATGACGACGATCATCGTCTCGCCGATGGCCCGGCTGACGGCCAAGAGAAAGCCGGCGATGATGCCCGGTAGCGCCGCCGGCAGGAGCACGTTGACGACGGTCTCCGCCCGGGTCGCGCCGAGGCCGAGCGAGGCGTCGCGCAGCGACTTGGGCACGGCGCTCACCGCGTCGTCGGACAGCGACGAGACGAACGGGATGATCATGATCCCCATGACCATGCCGGCGGCAAGGGCACTCTCCGAGGCGACGTTGAGCCCGATGGCCTCGCCGAGCCCGCGGATGAGCGGTGCGACGGTGAGCGCCGCGAAGAAGCCGTAGACGACGGTCGGCACGCCCGCGAGGATCTCGAGGATCGGCTTCGCCCAGGCACGAAAGCGGGGGCTCGCGTACTCCGAGAGGTAGATCGCCGAGAACATCCCGACGGGGCCGGCGACGAGCATGGCGATGGCGCTGATCAGGAGCGTGCCGGCGAACAGCGGCACCGCACCGAAGGCGCCGGACGCACCGACCTGGTCGGCGCGCAGCGCCGTCTGCGGGCTCCACTGCAGGCCGAAGAGGAACTCCATCGGCGGTACCTGGCCGAAGAAGCGCAAGGTCTCGAAGAGGACCGAGAAGACGATGCCCACGGTCGTCAGGATGGAGACCGTCGCCGCCGCGATGAGCGCGTACACGACCCATTGCTCGACGGCGTTGCGCGCCCGGAAGTCGACGGCGATGCGGCGCACCGCCCAGCTGAAGCCGAGCGTGGCGAGGATCAGCGGCAGAACGAAGCGCGCGGTGTCGCCGATCAGGGTGTAGCGCCCGTAGACCTGGGCGTCGTCGCGGATCTGGCGGATCATTCCGCCGCGATCGACCTCCGGGCCGAGCACCCCGACCCGTTCCACGCTCTCGACGACCAGCGCGTCGCCCCGGGCGGCCCGCTGCACCTCCTGGTAGTAGAAGCTCGTCGCTTCGGGCGTGAGCACGGTTCCCGACGGGATGACCTCGCCCGCCTGCAGCGTCTGGTCGAGATCGCTCAGCACCACGTTGCGGACGACCGGACCCTGCGCCAGCGACAGCACCAACCATAGGGCGAGCGCCGGCAACGCCACCATGAGGGCGAGGTACCAGCCGTGGAAATGCGGCAGCGAGTGCAGGTCGCGCAACCGGCCGTCGGTCAGCATGGCCGCGCGCGTGCGGCCGACGATGAAGGCGGCGGCGGCGAGGCCGAGGATGATGATGACGACCAGCGGCGCGCCGCTCCAGACCAGCGCCACGAGCGCCAGCAAGAGAGCGAAGACGCTGACGGCAGCGCCGCTCTGGGCGGTGGCGTTGGCGCGGGCGGCGATCGAGCTCATGGAAGCATCCGAAAGCGGACGTCGACGGGGGCGGCCGCAGCCGCCCCCACCGCGAAGGCGTGGATCAGAGGTCGCTGAAGTCGGTCGCGGCCATCGTCTCGGACGCCGTCTTCTGCGCCTCGTGCTCCTCGCCCTGCAGCGGCACGAGGCCGCGGTCGCTGAGATAGCCGTCCTCGCCGGTGGCCGCGTCGCTCGTCCACTCCTGGGCGAACTCGCGCAGGCCCGGGATGACGCCGACATGGGCGACCTTGACGTAGACGAACATCTCGCGCGCCAGCGGATAGCTGCCGTCGGCCGCCGTCTCGAAGGTGGGCGTGACGCCGTTGAGGTCGACCGGCTTCAGGATGTCGCGGTTCTGGTCGTAGAAGCTGAAGCCGAAGATGCCGACGGCGTCCGGGTTGGCGTCGAGCTTCTGGACGATGAGGTTGTCGTTCTCACCGGCCTCGATGAAGCGGCCGTCCTCGCGCATCGTCGCGCAGATCCGGTCGGCGGTCTCCTCGTCGAGGTCGCCGACGAATTCCTGGCAGCCCTCCTCCATCGCCAGCTCGACGAAGCTGTCGCGGGTGCCCGAGGTCGGCGGCGGGCCGAGCACCTCGATCGGCTCGTTCGGCAGCGACGGATCGATGTCCGACCAGCTCGTGTAGGGGTTCTTCACCACCTCGCCGTCGACGACGACCTCGTCGGCGAGCGCCTGCCAGACCTGCTCGAGGGTGAGGTTGAAATCCGGGCCCTGGCGGCTCGTCGCCATGGTCAGCGCGTCGTAGCCGATCTTGATCTCGTGGATGCCGACGACGCCGTTGCTCTCGCAGAGCTCGACCTCGGAAGCCTTGATCCGCCGCGAGCTGTTGGTGACGTCCGGCTGGTCGACGCCGACGCCCTGGCAGAAGAGCTTGAGGCCGCCGCCCGAGCCCGTGCTCTCGATGACCGGCGTCGGGAAATTGGTGCTGCGGCCGAACTCTTCGGCAACGACCGTGGCGAACGGATAGACCGTCGACGAGCCGACGATACGGATCTGGTCGCGCGCCGCGGCCTCGCCCACGAGGGCTGTCGAGGCGAGCAGCGCGAGCCCGAGGGTCAGACGCTTCATGAGGGATCTCCCGGTACGATGAATTCGTGCCCTGGCGAGCACTGCGCTTCCCATAGACGACTTTTGCGACAAATCCGCTGCAACGCCGCGCCGAACATTGCGAGGCCGACGGACAGGTCGAGCTCCAACGAGGCGGCCACGCTCGAACCGTCACGCGGCACTAGTCCTTTGCCCGGCCGGAGCGAGCGGTCAAGCTCAGCCGAAGCGCCCCGCGATGTAGTCCTGGGTCTGGGTTTTACGGGGACTGGTGAACATCGTGTCGGTCTGGTCGAATTCGACGAGATTGCCCTCGTGCATGAACACGCAATAATCCGACACACGCGACGCCTGCTGCATCGAGTGGGTGACGATGAGGATCGTGAACTCGCGCTTGAGCTCGTCGATCAGCTCCTCGATGTACGCGGTGGCGATCGGGTCGAGCGCCGAGGTCGGCTCGTCGAGCAGGATCAGCTCGGGCTCGGGCGCGATGGTCCGGGCGATGCACAGCCGCTGCTGCTGGCCGCCGGAGAGCTCGTAGGCCGAGGCGGTGAGGCGGTCCTTGACCTCGTCCCACAACGCCGCCTGCCGCAGCGACTGCTCGACCCGTTGCTCGAGCACGTTGCGCTTGTTGATGCCGCGCACGCGCAGGCCCGCGGCGACGTTCTCGAAGATCGACTTCGGGAACGGGTTCGGCTTTTGGAACACCATGCCCACCCGCAGCCGCACCAGCGCCGGGTCGAGGTCGGCCGCGACGATGTTCTCGTTCTCCGGCAGCAGCACGATCTCGCCGGCGTAGCGGTTACCCGGATAGAGATCGTGCATGCGGTTGAAGCAGCGCAAGAGCGTGCTCTTGCCGCAACCCGACGCGCCGATGATCGCGGTCACCCGCCGGTCGGCGATCGGCAGCTGGATCTCCTTGAGGGCCTGGAACCCACCGTACCAGAAGGAGAGATCGCGCACGTCGGCCTTGACTTCTTCGCTGAGGCGGTTGCGCCGGCGCTGCCGAACCTCCTCGTCGTCGTCACCCTCCGAGCGGCCGTCCGCAGCGGCCTTCGCCGCACCGGCTGCATGCTCGTGCATGATGCGTTCCTTCACTTCGCGGCCGTCCTCGGGGCCCGCCGGGTCGGTGCTCATCAACTCATCCTCACATTGCGGCGCAGGCGGTAGCGGATCCAGATGGCGATCGCGTTCATGCCCAGCGTCATCGCCATCAGCACCACGCCCGTCGCCGCGGCGTTGACGTGGAACGCCTGCTGCGGCCGCGAGATCCAGTTGAACATCTGGATCGGCATCACCGTGAACGGCGCCGTCAGCCAGTCGAGACTGAGGAAGGGAAACTCGGGCTGGATGGGCGATGGCGGCAGGAAGGCGATGAAGGTCAGCGCGCCGATGGTCAGCACCGGTGCGGTCTCGCCGATCGCCCGCGACATGCCGACGATGGCACCGGTGAGAATGCCGGGTCGGGCCGCCGGCACGATGTAGAAGCGCACGGTCTGCCAGCGGTCGGCGCCGAGCGCGTAGGCGCCCTCCCTGACCTCCTGCGGGATGCTGCGGATGGCCTCGCGGGTGGCGACGATCACCACCGGCAGGATCAACAGCGCCAGCACCAGCCCGGCGGAGAGGATCGTGCGGCCGAAGCCGAACGCGTAGACGAACAGGCCGAGCGCCAAGAGGCCGTAGACGATCGACGGCACTCCGGCGAGGTTGCTGACGTTGATCTCGATGACGTCGGTCATCCAGTTCTTGGGCGCATATTCCTCGAGGTAGAGGCCGGCCATGACCCCGAGGGGGACGGCGACGACAGCGGTCACGACCATGACGAAGCAGGTTCCGACCCAGGCCGAGAGGATGCCGGCGCGCTCCGGCAGCCGGGACGGGAAGTTCGTCAGGAAAGCGCCGTCGATCCGCGCGAAGCCGTCGACCAGGAGATCGATGATCAGGGCCGCGAGCATGCCCATGGACAGGACCAGAACGAACAGCCCGACGCCGGTAAAGACGAGATCGCGGCGACGCGCCGCGTCGACCAGGCGAACTTGCTGCATCGGGTCGAGGCGGATGCCGGAGCCCGGCTCGACGCGACCCATGTCGGATACGGCCATTCAGTAGACCTCGCGAAAGCGGCGGCGGAGGAAAAAGCCGAGGATGTTGAACATGAGCGTGATGACGAAGAGCGTGAGCCCGGCGGCGAAGATCGTCTGATAGGCGAGCGAGCCGTAGGGCAGGTCGCCCAGGCTCATTTGGACGATGTAGGCGGTGATGGTGGCCGCCCCCTCGCGCGGGTCGAGGGTGAGGTTCGGGTTCTGGCCGGCGGCGATGGCGAGCACCATGGTCTCGCCGAGCGCGCGCGACATGCCGAGGATGTAGGCCGCGGTGATCCCCGAGAACGCACCCGGCACCACCACCCGCCACGCGGTCTGCAGCCGCGACATGCCGAGCGCGTAGGCGCCCTCGCGGAGCGAAGCCGGCACCGCCCGCATCGCGTCCTCGCTCACCGAGACGACGTAGGGCAGGATCATGATCCCGAGGACGATGCCCGGTACCAGCAAGTTGAAGCCGGAGAGGCCGGGAATGAAAGTGCGGAAGATCGGCGTCAGGAACAAGAGAGCGAAGTAGCCATAGACGACGGTCGGCACCGCCTCCAGGAGCTCCAGCGAGGGCTTGATGGTCTCGCGCAGGCCCGGCCGGGCGAACTCGCTCAGATAGATGGCGAGGCTGGTGCCGAGCGGGATGGCGATGGCGAGCGCGATACCGGCGGTCCACAGCGTGGCGGTCAGCAGCGGCAGGATGCCGTAGCGCGGGTTGGAGAAGACCGGCGTCCACTGCGTGTCGGTGAGAAAGGTGAAGACCGGCACCTCGCGGAAGAACGGGATCGATTCCGACACGAGGACGTAGACGATCCCAGCCGTCACCAGCACCGACAGCGCCGCCGATGCGAACAGCACGGCATAGGCGATCTGTCCCGCCCGGCGGCGGCGGGCGACGAACGCCGCGCTCGGCATGAAGCGGCTTTCCGCCAGACCGCGTGCGCCTTGGTCAGCCATGAAACCTCGTCATCTCACCTTGATGGGCGCTAGCGACCATGCGAGCTCGGCCGTCGCCGCGAGCGGCCACGGGGTACGGACACCCCGTGGCCGGCGCGGCGGCGCGCGTTGCCGCCCGCAGGCGACAGGCGTGGCTCAGTTCGAGCCGGCGGCCGACACTAGGTCGTTGATCGACACGCCCGTCTCGGAGCCGCCCGCGAACGCGGAGCCGGTGGCCCGGGCCGCGAACTTGTCGAGCCCTTTGTTGGCCGCCTCGGCCGGCAGCGGGACGTAGCCGACCGACGACACCAGCGACTGCTGGTTGTCGGGGTCGAACGCGAACGCGACGAACTCGCCGACGTGCGGCTTCTCGTCGGCGGCGCTCTTCGAGATGTACCAGAAGAGCGGGCGCGTCAGCGGCTGGTAGGTGGCGTCCACGGCGGTCTCGGCCGAGGGGAGGACGCACTCGCCGTCCGCCTGCTCGATCGCCACGGGCTTGAGCTTGCCCTCGTTCGCGACGAGATAGGCGAGGCCGAGGAAGCCGAGCCCGTTCGGGTCGCTCGACACGCCCTGCACGGTCACGTTGTCGTCCTCGGTCGCGGTGTAGTCGCCGCGGCTCGAGTGCTCCTCGCCGACGATGGCGAAGGTGTAGTAGTCGTAAGTGCCCGAATCGACGCCGGCGCCGTAGAGACCCATCTGCTCGTCCGGCCACTCCGAGTTCACCTGGCTCCAGCGCGCGATCTCACCCTGCGCTTCCGGCTCCCAGATCATCTTGAGCTGCTCGACCGTCATGCACTCCGCCCAGTCGTTGGACGGATGAACGACGTTGGCGAGCGCATCGATGGCGATCGGCATCTCGATGAACTCGATGCCGGCCTCGGCGCAGCGCTCCTTCTCGTCGTTGGTGATCGGCCGCGAGGCGCCGGTGAGATCGGTCTCGCCGCGGCAGAACTTCTGAAAGCCGCCGCCGGTGCCGGAGAGGCCGACGGTCACGCGGATCTTGCCGCCTTGGGCGATCTGGAACTCCTCGGCCATCGCCTCGGAGACCGGAAACACCGTCGACGAGCCGTCGACCAGCACCGTCGGCACGTCTTGAGCACGCGCGTCGGTGGCGAGGATCGCGCCGCCGGCCAGCGCCAGGACGCTCGCCTGGGTCATCAACTTCATGGGTGCACTCCCAACAAAAAGGGGCAAAGACGCCGCAAGGACGCCCACGGCGTGAACAGCTAATTCATTTGTGTGACAGTGTTGTTACAGCGCGCGCAAGTTTTTCGCGTCTCGGCGTCGTCCCGGCGGCCGGCGGCGCGTGCGGCTCGATGGCTCTGCGGCGCTCGGCACAGGCGAAGGCCGCCGCGGCCCGCAACCGGAGGCCGCAGCCGCGAGCAAGAACACCTCAGCCGCCGCGCGACGCGCAGTCGATGCAGAGCCGCGTCGCGGGGTCGACCTGCAACCGTGCGTCGGCGATGCGCTCGCCGCACTGGGCGCACCAGCCGAACTCGTCGTCGTCGAGGCGCTTCAAGGCGTCGCGCAGCCGCATGACCTCCACCTGCCGCCGACGCTCGGAGGCGGCCGCCATCTCCCGGCGCTGCATCGCGTCCATCCGCGCCAGCCGGCCGAAGGTCTGCTGGTCGAGCTGCACCGGGGCGCGATCCTCGCGGGTGCTGGCGCTCTGCTCTTCCAGCGCGCGCAGAGCGCGCTCCAGCCGCTCGCGCCAATAGGCGGTGTCGACCTCGTCGGCGCTCATCGTCGCCGCCCGCCCGCCTCGGCGTCGGGAAAGCGCAGGAGGTTCGCCGCGTCGACACCGACGATCGGGAAGCTGTCACCGGTGTGCTCGACGACCCGCCGGACCCGGCGGCGTTCGCGGAACTCTCGACCGCTGGCGCTGGCGATGGCGATGGCGATGCGGGGCATGGCGTCTCCTTTCGCGCGTGCGAAGGGTGGGGTTCGGCAGCCTCGGCTGATCCACCGATAATCCCGAGGGAGCTTAAGGAACTCGCCCCGCGCTGTGTAGGCGCGCGCTCTCGAAGACGAGGAGATCGAGGGTCAGCTCGCGGCCGTCGGAGATGTTGGTGCCGGTCACGACCCCCAGGCTGCGCGCGGTCGCGTCGGCGGCGCCCAAGGTCCGCTCGAACGCCGGTCGGTCGCGGGCCTCGACCACGGCGACGCCGCACGCCGGATTGGCGAGGAGAAACCGCGCGGCGTCCTCGCCGTTGGTGGCGAGCAGCGTCTCGGTGCCGAAATGGAACACGTTGCTCGGCTCGCGATAGCCCGCGGTGGCCACGCGGATGCGCTCGCAGCCGGCGACCTCGGCCAACCGCTCCGCCACCCGATCGCTCGGCCAGAGCGCGTGCGTGCCGGGCAGCACGACGTGGAACGTCGCCGCGTAGAACGGGATCGTCGAGGCCACCACCGCCACGAGCCGCGCCGGTGAGGGCTCGCGGGCCAGCCACACGCCCGCCGCGGCCGCGGCGAGGGCGGCGAGCGCGGCGGCGACGGCCACCGCCTGGACGCGCCCGTCCGCGCCGACGACGAAGGCGGCGATCAGCGGGACCGCGGCGAGAGCGACGCCGCCCGCGGCCACCACGAAGGCGAGGGTCAGATGCAGCCGCCATCGCCAGCGCCCGGCGAGGATCGCTTTCGCCTCGACGAGGCCCAAGGCCATCAGGAGGGCGATCGCGGGGAAGGTCGGCAGCGGGTAGTGCGGCAGCTTGGTCGCGGCGAGCTCGAACACCAGCCACGCCGGCACCACCCAGGCGATCAGGAAGCGGACCGCCGGCCGGTCCCGGCCGTGCCACGCGGTGAGGATCCCCAAGACCAGCAGCAGCGCGCCGGGCCAGAAGGTCAGCGGCAGGATGGCGGCGTGGAAGCCGAACGGCGCGCCGTGGCTCTCCTGGCCTTCGCCGAGCTTGCTCAACAGTGCGCGGCCCAACGCCTGCTCGTAGAAGGCCCAGCCCTCCTGGAAGGTGATGAGGGCCAGCCAGGGCGCGACGATGACGAGCATCGTCGCCAGTCCGGGAACGACGCGCAGCCGCGCGAGCAGCCCGCGGTCGCCCTGCCACACGGCGAAGACGACCGCGGTCGTGGCCGAGACCAAGAGGATGATCGGGCCCTTGATGAGGACGCCCGCCGCCTGAGCCATCCAAAAGACCTGGGGCGCGCCGAAAAAGCGCCGGCGGTCGGGCGGCGGGCCCAGCGCGAGCCGCGCGAGCGCGCCCTGGCCCGTGACCACGGCGAGAAGCAAGAGCGCATCGGTCTTGGCGGTACGCGCCTCCACCTGGAGCACGAGGCAGCTCGCCAGCAGCAAGGCGGCGCCGAGACCGACCGCCGCGCCGAAGGTCCGCGCCCCGAACCACGCGGTCACGAGCACGGCGCCCACGGCCGCCAGCAGCGACGGCAGGCGGTAGGCGCCGATCGGCGCGGCCGTGCCGCCAAAGACGAGCGCGCTCGCCGACTGCAACCAGTAGGTGCCGGCGGGCTTGACGTGCCGCGCCGCCTCTTGGAAGCGAATGTTGACGAGATCGCCCGTCTCCAGCATCTGCTTGGACGCCTGGGCGTAGCGGGCCTCGTCGCGGTTCACCGGCGGGATGGTGGCGACACCCGGAGCGAGCAGTGCCACGGCCACGAGGAGCGCGAAGGCCCAGCCTGCGACGCCTGGCCGCCGGGCCTCCGGATCCGGGCAGAGCCACCGCCAGAGGCCCTCGAGGAAACGCTCGATGCCCGCTGGCACGGAGGCGATCCGCTCAGCGCGTCGTCGCGGCGGCAGGTGGACGGCCATAGCCGTAGAACGGGTCGAGATCGGCGGCGATCATGCCCTCGGCCTGGTCGACCTCGGCCGCCGTCAGGTAGTCACGGTAGCCGCCGACGATGCCTCGACGAACCTTGTAGGAATCGAGGTCGCCCGGATCGCCGGGCGTCAGACGGAACGAGCCGACGGTCCCCTCACGCTCCATCTTCTGCATCGCCTCGAACGAGGCGAACTCGGCGGTCGCCCGCAACACATCGTCGCCGATCGCCGCGAGGCCCAAAAAATCGACGAGTCGGCGCAGCGCCGCCGTCGGGTCGGCGTGCATGTCCTCGTAGCGGAGGAGCAGGAACGACTCCGGGACCGCCCGGTTGCGCGCCCAGATATTGTAGAACGCAATGATGCTCGCCAGGCCACCGCGCGCGCCGAAGACGAAATCGGCGAGGCTGCCGGCGATGATCCGATCGCGCTTGAGCATCTGGAAGTAGAACGAGACGGCCACATCGCGGGGATCGCGCACCAGGAAGACCACCGGACGGTGGCGGTAGCGCTCCTTGCGCCGTTCCAGGCGATCGACCGGGCGCAGGAAGGGGTCGTCGTCGTGGGTGAACTGCAGTCGCGGAATCCCCGGCTGCCGCTGCGCGAAGGTTTTCGTCTCCAACAGCGGCACGTCGTCGAGGCCGAAATGGGCCTGGAAGGTCCGGCCGAGCATGAGCCGGAGCCACGTCCGGCCGCATTTGGGGTAGGAGAGGACGTAGGCGTCGGTGCGCAGGTGCTTCAACCGCCGCGCCGCCCGGACCACCGCCAGGGTCGCCACGTGCGCGGCGTAGCGCCGCCGCAAGGCGCCGGGCGACAGTGGGTCGTGCCCGCTAGCGGCCGATTGCGGCGCGAAGGGAACGCTGGCACGGTGAATCCCGAACTCACCGGCGATGCGTTTCAGCATGAACGACCTTCCTGTGCGGATGGAGGACCGAGCCGTGGGCTCGGCACAATTCCGCAGTCCTAGAGTTGCCCGATTGCGATCGCAACGGTCTGGGGTGTGCCCGGTTCCACGCGGCTTCACGGTCTGGTGACCCGGTGGCTCCTTCGGGGCTGCCTGGGCGGGTGACGACCGCGCTGCACGAGGCGCGGCTCGCCGCCGTCGGCGCGGTGCTCGTGGCCACCGGCGCGCGGCGCATCGCCGATCTCGGCTGCGGCGACGGGCCTCTGGCGATGCGCCTCGCCGCTGCCGCCTGGGTTGAGCGGCTGGTCGCCGTCGACGTCGACGCGGCAGCGCTCGATCGGCTGCGCGGGGCGTTGGCGGAAGCCCCCCTCAGGGCCGAGGTCGTGCTCGTCGAGGGTTCCTATTTGGAGCCGTCGGCGGCCCTCGACGGCGTCGACACCGCCCTCATGATCGAGACCATCGAGCACCTCGCGCCCGAACGGCTGGGGGCGGTCGAGCGGGCGGTCTTCGCGCGTCTCGCCCCGGACCGCGTCGTCGTGACGACGCCGAACGCCGACTTCAACCGCTGGCTCGGGGTGCCGCCGCATCGCCGGCGCCACCCCGAGCACCGCTTCGAGTGGGGCCGCGCGCGGTTTCGCGCCTGGGCCCGCGGCGTCGGCCGCCGCCACGGCTACGCCACCGCGTTCCACGACATCGGCGGCGCGCACCCGGTCGACGGCGGCGCCAGCCAGATGGCGGTCTTCCTCCGCGACGCCGCTCAGCGGTAGATCATGATGGCGAGCTTGCAGGTGCGGATCAGCTCGCTGGTCGTGCTGCCGATGACGAAGCTCCTGAGCCGCGAGTGGCCGTAGGCGCCCATCACCAGCATCTGGTCGCCGCCCTCCTCGACGACGCCGCCGATGACCTTGGCGGGCTCGCCGGGCTCGACACGGACCTCGGCCGCGAGCCCGCCGCCCGCGAGTTGGGCCACCGCGGCGTCGAGCTTCTTGCGCGCTTCGTCCGTCGCGGTGCCGGCGTAGAGGAGCTGGCAGGTCATGCCGGCGTAGAGCGCCGAGCGCGAGATCTCGTCGACGGCCTTGATCGCGCTGGAGCGCCCGTCGAAGGCGATCAACACGCGATGAACGGGGCGGAAGTTGCGGGTGGCGATGAGGATCGGGCGCCGGCTCGCACGGACGATGCGCTCGAGGTTGGAGCCGAGGTGCAGCTTGGCGAAGTCCGCGGCCTCGCCGCGCTTGCCGATGACCAGGAGCTGCGCGCCCTCCTCGCGCTCGGCGAGCGTCTCGAGGAGATCGCCGTGGCGCAGCAGCGTGGTGACCTCTGCCACGCCCGCCTCCTTCACCCGCGCCTCGGCCTCTTCCAGGTCGAGCCAGCCCTCCTGATGCAGGAGCTTGGCGCGCTCCGCGTCGACCTCGGCGAGCTGCTCGAGGAGCTGGCGCCGCGCCGCCGGCACGATCCGCCCGGAGCGGTCGGACGAGCTGACCTCCTGCCGGCCGAGAACCTTCAAGAGCTCGACCGGGGCGCCGAGCCGCCGCGCCGCCCACGCCGTGTGGTCGGCGACGGTGGACGAGTAGACCGACCCGTCGATGCAGGCCAGGACCGCGGATGCCATGCTCCCCTCCCCTCAGTGCGCCAGGAGCTCGTCGAGCGCACCCGGCTTGTCGTGGATCGCCAGCTTGTCGACCAGGGTCTCGCTCGCCTCGTTGAGGCCCACCAGCTCGACCTCGGCGCCCTCGCGTCGGAACTTCAACACCACGGTATCGAGGGCGGCAACGCTCGAGATGTCCCAGATGTGCGCATGGGTGAGGTCGATCGTGACCTTGTCCAGCGCCTCCTTGAAATCGAAGGCGGCGAGGAAGTCCTCGGTCGAGGCGAAGAACAGCTGGCCCTCGACGAGGTAGGTGCGATGGCGCCGGTCCTCCGACAGGACCGAGCGCATCCGGAAGATCTGGGCGATCTTGCCGGCGAAGGAGATGCCCGAGAGCAGCACGCCCAGGAGAACGCCGATGGCGAGGTTGTGGGTGGCGACGACGCCCACGACGGTCGCGATCATGACGATGCTCGAGCTCAACGGGTGGGTCCGCATCTTCTTGAGCGACGCCCAGCTGAAGGTGCCGATCGAGACCATGATCATGATCGCGACGAGCGCCGCCATCGGGATCACGCCGACCCAGTCGCCGAGGAAGACGACCATGATGAGCAGGAACACGCCCGCCGAGAAGGACGACAGGCGGCCGCGGCCGCCCGACTGCACGTTGATGATCGACTGCCCGATCATGGCGCAGCCGGCCATGCCGCCGAGAAAGCCCGTCGTCACGTTGGCGACGCCCTGGCCGACGCACTCGCGGTTGCGGTCGGAGCTCGTGTCGGTGAGCTCGTCGACGATCGACGCCGTCATCAGCGACTCGAGCAGCCCGACCGACGCCACCGCCGCCGAGGTCGGCAGGATGATCCAGAGCGTCTCCAGGGTGAGCGGGATGTCGGGGAGGAGGAACACCGGCAGCGTCGACGGCAGCTCGCCCATGTCGCCCACGGTGCGCACATCCCAGCCGAAGACCAGCGCGACCGCGGTGAGCGCCACGATGCACACCAAGGGCGCCGGCACCGCCTTGGTCAACAGCGGGAACAGGTAGAGGATGGCGAGCCCGGCCGCGACCATCGGGTAGGTCAGCCACGGCACGCCGACCAGCTCGGGGATCTGCGCGAGGAAGATCAAGATGGCCAAGGCGTTGACGAAGCCGGTCAGGACCGAGCGCGAGACGAAGCGCATGAGGCGGCCGAGCCCGAACAGGCCCGCCGCCACCTGCAGCCCGCCGGCGAGGATCGTCGCGGCGAGCAGGTATTCGAGCCCGTGGTCCTTGACGAGCGAGACGAACAGCACGGCCGTCGCCGCCGTCGCGCCAGAGATCATCGCCGGCCGGCCGCCGACGATGGCGGTGATCACCGCGATGGAGAACGACGCGTAGAGCCCGACCTTGGGGTCGACCCCGGCGATGATCGAGAAGGCGATCGCCTCGGGGATCAGCGCGAGGGCCACGACCAGCCCGGCGATCACATCGCTCTTGACGTTGCCGAGCCAGTTGTCGCGCAAGGGCGCCCAGCGCGGGGCCGCGAGCTGCAGAGCCGCCAACGGCTCCTCCTTTCCGTGTTCGAGCCGCGCCCAGACGGCGGCGAAGGGCATGGGGTGACGGCGCTGGGTCCGCAGGCCGCACATCGAAAATCTGCGCGTAGACTGCACGCCCCACCCGTTAAGGCAAGCCCCAGCGACCGCGCCGGCGCCGACGATCTCGTCGACCGCGCGCGACGCAGCCCCGACGTCTGCCCGCGAGATCTCGACGACCCCACGACGCCACCAACCAATCGCCTGGAGTCCCGGCGCGTGCGGGGCTTTTCCGACGGCGCCGCTTGCCCGCGAGCCGAGGTGAGGTTAAGGCGTGCGGATGTCGTCGTGCAGGCCAGGTGCGTTTGGCACCGCATTTTTGTTCGCCCTCGGGTTGAGCGCAGCGGCGGCCGTGGCGTCCCCAGAATGGCGCCCCGCGGACGTCGCGGTCGGCCGCGGCGACCCGCCCGAGGACGTCGGCGAGCTCTTGGGGGTGAGCCGGCTCGATCTCGCGGGCGGCGAAGGCTTCGGCGGCTTGTCGGCGATCCTGTGGCGCGGCGACGACGATCTTCTCCTCGCCAGCGACCGCGGCTGGCTGTTGCAGGCGAGGGCGAGCCTCGGCGTCGACGGTCGCCTGCTCGGCATCGCCGACGGGCGGCGGCGGCGCCTGCCGTTGCCCGGCGGCTGGAGCCGGGACGTCGAAGGGCTCGCGGCGAGCGCGGGCAATCTGCTCGTCAGCGTTGAAGAAGCCCCGCACGTGATCCGCTTCGCCGGTCCCGTCGAGGCGCCGAGCGAGGTCACGAGCTATCTAACCCAGGACGGCTTCGGGTTCGAGCGGAACCGGGGCTTCGAGGCGCTGACCGATCTCGCCGGCGACGGCTGGCTGGCGATCGCGGAGACCGCCTGGGTCGATGGCCACCTCGCCGTCACCCGCGACGGCCGTCGCTACCGCTACCGCAGCGCCGACGGGTTCGCGCCGACCGGGGCCGACCGCGAGGGCGACGTCATCGTCGTGCTCGAGCGCCGGCTCAGCCTGCTCGGCGGCTGGCAGGCGCGCCTCGCCTGCCTCGACGCGCGCGACCTCGGCGACGGCGGCGTCCTCGCGCCGGTCGAGCTCGCCCGCCTCAACGGCCGTCACGGCATCGACAACATGGAAGGGGTGGCGCTCCATCGCCGCGGCGACGACCTCGACATCCTTCTCGTCAGCGACGACAACCTGAGCCCGCTGCAGCGCACGGTGCTGCTGCACTATCGCTGGCCCGACGGCGCCTCAGGCGGGTGCCGGCCGTGAGCCCATCAGCCAGTGGAACGGCACGAGCAGGGCGAGCGCCATCGCGAGCTTCACCGCGAGATCGCCGAGCGCCCAGGTGATCCAGGGCAGGCCGGTGAAGGCGAAGGCGAGGCTGAAGAAGACCGCCGTGTCCCAGATCGAGGCGAGCGCCGAGGACGCCAGGGGCGCCTGCCACCAGGGGCGGCGGCGCAGCCGGTCGAACAGGGTGACGTCGAGGAGCTGCGCGCTGAGGAACGCCGTCCCGGAGGCGAGCGCGATCCGCGGCGTCGCCAGCACGATCGAGAGGACGACGGCGACGACAAAGCCCGCGATCGCGACCCGCCGCGCCGCCCCGACGCCGAGCCGGCGATTGGTGAGGTCGGTCACCAGAAACGCCACGGGGTAGGTGAAGGCGCCCCAGGTCAGCCAGTCGTTGAGCGGGTACTGGACGAGCACGTTGGAGGCGACGACGACCGCCACCATCGCCGCGAAGGGAACCGGCCAAGCGCGAGGGAGCGCTGCGCCCATCAGGCCGAGGCGGCCTCGCCCTGGGCCTTCTCGGGGGCCTTCTCGGCGAGCCGCTTCTTCATGAGGCGCAAGCTCGCCGGCAGCTCCTTGTCCTTGCGGGTCAGCAAGAAGCCGTCGAGCCCGCCGTGCTTCTCGATGGTCCGAAGGGTGTTGAGGGCGATCCGCAGCCGCACCGTCTCGCCCAGCCCCTCGCTGTAGAGACGCCGGCTCTGGATGTTGGGCAGGTAGCGGCGCTTCGTCTTGTTGTTGGCGTGGCTGACGTTGTTGCCGACGAGCACGCCCTTGCCGGTAATCGCGCACCGACGCGCCATGATGGGATCCTTTCCGCAAACGCCAGGGCGGTCGCGGCACAACCTCAAAGCCGCTCGAACCGACCGCCCGACCGAGCGCGAGGTCTTAGGCCAAGGGCTGCGCCCGGGTCAAGGATGCGCGCAGGCGTAAGGACGCCGGGTCACGCGCCGGCCAGGCGGCTCCGTCCGACTTTTGTGCAGTGCAGCAAAAAGTGGTTGAAGCCCCGCGCCGGCGACCTTATGTTGCGGTGCAGCATAGACCTGAGGAGGGATACCATGCAAAACCGTAGTTTCGAGTTGCCGAAGTTCGACATGCCCGCGTTCAAGGGCGTCGCCCCCGAGACGATGATGGCCACCCAGCGCCGCAGCATGGACGCGATGCAGAGCGCCGCCCAGATTCTCGCCGACGGAGCGCGCACCTTCGGCCAGCGCCAGAGCGAGATCATGCAGGCGCGGATGAGCGAGTTCCAGGCCCGCGCCGAGGCGATGATGAAGGCCGACCCGAAGGCCCCGGCCCTCGACGCGCGCATCGAGGAGGCCAAGAGCACCTACGAGCAGGCGCTCGCCGACACCCGCGAGCTCATCGAGATCGTGACCAAGGCGCAGGCCGACGCGCTGCACGTCTGGAACCAGTGCCTGCTCGCCAACCTCGAGGACATGAAGAAGATGGCCGGCTGAACCGAGCCTGCCCCCTTCCCCGCCCTCTCGTCCCCGGCCGCCCGTCCCCCTGCGGGCGGCCGTTCGTGCTTCAGCGGCAGCAGCGCCGCCGCCCCGGCCCGCGGGCGAGGCTCTTGAACACGAGGTAGCCCGCGAGCAGGGCGAAGGCGCAGCGCGCCTGGCGGTGGATCATCGACCGTCTCCTTCGATGCTTTCCGCCCACATGGCGCGCCCGGCCCCGCGGCCCCCGCGACACCGACGCGCAGGCCCTCAGGCCGCGAGGCCCGCGAGCGCCAGGAGCGGCCGGCCGTGCTCGCCGAGCCAGCCGGCGAGGGCGGTGACGTGCGCCGCGATCCTCGTGCCCTCATCACCGAACGCGGCGGCCTGCTTGGCGAGCGTGAGCGCCCGCTCGACCCGCCCCGCCACCTCCGCCTTGTCCGGCGCCTCGCTCGAAGCCTCCTCCGCCGCCTGCTCGAGCGCGGCTGCGACCTTGCCCGCCTCCGGCACGGCCAGCGCCGCCAGCGCCTCTTTCAGCCCCGCCAGCTCCGCCGCCACGTCGAC
>CAYZSE010000020.1:0-9687 GCA_964481035.1 uncultured Geminicoccaceae bacterium
GGTCGACGGCGAGGTCAAGGTCGCCGGCAAGGCGCCTTCGGCGGAGGAGCTCGAGGCCGTGCTCGGCGGCTGAGCCGGTCTTGTCAGGTGACGGCGGCGCGGACCTTGGCCGAGACCCATTCGGAAAGGAGCACGGTCGCGAGGATGCAGAGGAGGATGAGGGTCACCTGCGGCCAGGCCAAGACGTTGAGCGAAGCCTGCAGTTGCAGGCCGATGCCGCCGGCGCCGACGAGGCCGAGGATCGTCGATTCGCGGATGTTGATGTCCCAGCGAAAGACGCTGATGCCGGCGAAGGCCGGCAGCACCTGGGGCACGAAGCCGTAGTCGATCACCTGCGCCGAGGAGGCGCCGGTGGCCCGGATCGCCTCGACCTGGCGCTCGTCGACCTCCTCGATCGCCTCGTAGAGCAGCTTGCCGATGAAGCCGATCGAGCGCAGCCCGATGGCGATGATGCCGGCGAGCACGCCCGGGCCGATGATCGCGACCAGCAACAGCGCCCAGATCAGCGAGTTGATCGAGCGCGAGGCGACGATGACGAAGAGGGCGATCGGCCGCAGGATGAGGCCGCTCGGGGTGGTGTTGCGGGCGGCGAGGAACGCCGTCGGCACCGCCAGCGCGATGCCCAGGAGCGTGCCGAGGGTGGCGATGTTGAGCGTGTCCCAGAGCGGCCACCACAGCCGCTCCATGTAGGACCAGCGCGGCGGGAACATGCGGTCGCCGATGTCGGCGGCCTGGGCGGGTGCGTCGAGCACGAACGCCCAGATCGTGTCCTCGGTCATGAGCTGCCAGCACCAGACGAACAGCACGACGAGCGCGAACCAGCCGGCCCAGGCGAGCCATTGCTGCCGCGTCGTCCGCTTCTGCCAGAGCCGCGTCTCGCCCGCGGTCGCGATCGGCATCACTGCACCCACTTGCGGATGTGGCTGGAGCCGTACTCGGCCGCCATGACGATCAGGATGATCAACAGCAGGATGGCCCCGGCGCTGTCGTACTCGTAGCGGTCGATGGCGGTGTTCAACGTCGCCCCGATGCCGCCGGCGCCGACGATGCCGATGACGGCCGATTCGCGGAAGTTGATGTCGAGCCGGTAGAGCGACAGGCCGATGAGCCGCGGCATGACCTGGGGTGCCACCGCGTAGTCGACGACCTGGGCCCACGACCCGCCGGTGGCGCGCACCGCCTCGACCTGGCGCCAGTCGATGTCCTCGATGTCCTCGGCCAGGAGCTTCGCGAGAAAGCCGATGGTGGCGAAGCTCAGCGTCAAGAAGCCGGCGAAGGGCCCGAAGCCGAACATCGCGACGAGGAAGATGGCGATGATGACCTCCTGAAAGGTCCGCGAGACCGCGATGATGCCGCGGCAGGCGAGGTAGACCGGCAGGGGTGCGAGGTTGCGGGCGGCGCCGATGCCGATCGGGATCGAGACGAGGCAGCCGACGACGGTGGAGGTCACCGTCATCGTCAGGCTCTCGGCGAGGCCGCGCCAGATGTCCCCGGCGCGGCTGGTGAAGTCCGGGGTGAGAAATCCTTGGACGAAGCGCCAGCCGCGCTCGACGCCGGCGGCGATGCGCGCCGGGTCGACCTCGACGCTGGCGAGCGCGAGGACCAGGTAGAGAAGTGCGCCGCCGTAGACGAGCCAGCGGGTCCGGTCGTCCTTGATCAACAGCGGCGGACGGCGCCAGCGGCGCCCGACGGTCGTGCTCACGCCAAGCCCGCCAGGCGGGCTTCCTCGAGGCGCGCGGCGTCGTCGGCGCGATCCTCGGCGGCGCGGGCCTGCATCGCCGTCCAGTCCTCCTCGCCGTAGATGGTGGTGAGGACCGTGTCGTCGAGCGCCGACGGCGGGCCGTCGAAGACCATCTCGCCGGCCCGGAGCCCGAGGATGCGGTCGACGAACATCTGCGCCAGCATGACGTCGTGGATGTTGACGATCGCCGGCAGGTCGCGCTCGCCGCAGATGTCGCGGATGAGCCGCATGATCTGCCGCGAGGTCTTGGGGTCGAGCGAGGCGGTCGGCTCGTCGACCAGCAGCAGCTCCGGGTCCTGCTCGAGCGCGCGGGCGATGCCGACCCGCTGACGCTGGCCGCCCGACAGCGCGTCGGCGCGCTTGTCGGCCTGGTCGGCGAGCCCGACGCGATCGAGCAGCGCGAACGCCTTGTCGACGTCCGGCTGCGGAAAGCGCCGTGAGAGGCTCTGCCAGAACGAGACGTAGCCGAGCCGGCCGGAGAGCACGTTCTCCATCACCGTCAGCCGCTCGACGAGCGCGTATTCCTGAAAGATCATGCCCATGCGGCGGCGCACCCGACGCAACTCACGCTGGCCGAGCCGGGCGACGTCGACGCCGTCCAGGAGCACGCGCCCGGCCGTCGGCTCGACCAGCCGGTTGACGCAGCGGATCAGCGTCGACTTGCCGGCGCCGGACGGGCCGATCAGCCCGACGATCTGGCCGGCGTCGACGGTGAAGGAGACGCCGCGGAGCGCCCGGTCACCGGTCCGGTAACGCTTCTCCAGATCTTCGACGACGAGCATCGGTTCTCCAAGATCAGGGCCGCAGATCGCGGCACCGGGGCCCTGGCCCCGGTGCCGATGCCCCCTATCAGCGGCACTCGTAGGAGACGCCGTTCGCCTCGTCGATGGTCCGGATCACCGCCCAGTCGTCTTTGAAGGTGATCTCGATGAACTGGTCCTCGCCGCTCTTACCGAACTCCTCGGCCAGCTTCGAGCCCTCCCACGGGAAGGTAAAGAAGGCCTCTTTGATCTTCTCCTGCAGCTCCGGCGTGAGGTTGTGAACGGTGCCATAGCCGGTGGTGGGGAAGGTTTGGGAGGTGTAGAGCACGACGAAATCGTCCTCGCCGACCACGCCGCGCTCGATCATCCGTGACTTGACCGAGTTGGCGATGGCGGCGGCAGGATAGTCCTGGTTGGCGACGCCGAGGATCGAGTTGTCGTGCTTGCCGGAGAACGCGGCTTCGAAGTCGCGGCCGGCCTCCAGGCCGAACTCGGCCTTCAATAGCGCGGAAGGAGCCTTGAAGCCGGAGTTCGACGTCTCGGCGGTAAACGCCAAAGTCTGGCCCTTCAGGTCCTCGACGCTCTCGATGCCGGAATCTGGATGGGTGATGATCTCCATCTCGTAGCCGAAGCTGCCGTCGGAGCCGGCCATCATGGCGAACGGGCGAAAGCCCGCGCAGGCCACGGCGATCGGGTTCGAGCCGGTGTTGAAGCCTGCGACGTGGAGGCGCCCCGCGCGCATCGCCTCGAGCTGCGCCGCATTCGACTGCACCGGGAAGAACTGCACCGACTTGCCGGTGACCTCCTCCATGTGGGCGAGAAAGCCCGCCCAGACCTCCTCGTAGACCGCCGGGTCCTCGACCGGGGTGTAGGCGAAGATCAGCGTCGACGGATCGATCTGCTCGCTCGGATCACTCGGAATGTCGGCGATGAGGTCGCCGTCCTCGTCGGTAAAACGCGGGTCGAGCGTGAAGGCGGCGGCGGGAACCGCGCTCGCCATCGCGAGCAAGCCGGCGACCGCGCCGATCTGAAAGATCGTAGCTGGCATGGTGTACTCCCAGGCAGGATTGAAGCGGTTGCGTAGCGGTAAATTATGACACGACGATGACAGGCCGCGCCGCAAAGGCACGGCGATCGGCCCGTAATTCATTCTTTCGAGCCTCGTCGAAATATCATACAAGACGGCAATCGAGAGGAGATGGCCGTTGTCCGATCAGCCCGCGAGACTGGGCTTATTCGCTCGCTACCTCACGCTCTGGGTGGCGTTGTGCATCGTCGTCGGGATCGCCCTCGGGCATTGGTTCCCGGCGGCCTTCCAGGCGCTCGGCGCGCTCGAGGTGGCCAAGGTCAACCTGCCGGTGGCGGTGCTGATCTGGGCGATGATCGTGCCGATGCTCTTGAAGATCGACATGCGCGCGCTCAAGGAGGTCGGCCAGCACTGGCGCGGCATCGGGGTGACGCTCGCCGTCAATTGGGCCTTCAAGCCGTTCCTCATGGCGGCCCTTGGCTGGCTGTTCATCGGCTGGCTGTTTCGCCCGCTGCTGCCCGAGGCGCAGATCGAGAGCTACATCGCCGGCCTCATCATCCTGGGTGCTGCCCCCTGCACGGCGATGGTCTTCGTCTGGAGCAACCTGACGAAGGGCGAGCCGCATTTCACCCTGAGCCAGGTGGCGCTGAACGACGCGGTGATGATCGTCGCCTTCGCGCCGATCGTGGCCCTGCTCTTGGGCCTTTCGGCGATCACCGTGCCGTGGGAGACCCTCTTTCTCTCGGTCGTCATCTACATCCTCATTCCGTTCGCCGTCGCTCAGCTCTGGCGCCGCCAGGCGCTCGCCGGCGGCGAGGCGGCACTGGGCCGCCTCTTGGCCCGCATCGAGCCGCTCTCGCTCGCGGCCCTCTTGGCGACGCTCGTCCTGCTCTTCGCCTTCCAGGGCGAGCAGATCGTGGCCCAGCCCTTCGTCATCGCGCTCCTCGCCGTCCCGATCCTGTTCCAGGGCTACATCACCGCCGGCGTGGGCTACCTCGCCAACCGCCGCCTCGGCGTCGCCCACGAGATCGCGGGGCCGTCGACCATGATCGGCGCGTCGAACTTCTTCGAGCTCGCCGTCGCCACCGCCATCGTGCTCTTCGGCTTCGAGAGCGGGGCGGCGCTCGCCACCGTGGTCGGGGTGCTGGTCGAGGTCCCGGTCATGCTGTCGCTCGTCGCCATCGTGAACGCTTCCAAGGGCTGGTACGAGCGCGGTGCTGCCGCTGCTGCCGGCCGGCCGGCGGTCGTGGAGCGCTGACGATGCAGCCGAAGGCCGCCGTCGCCGCCTTCGCCTCGCTCGGCCAGGCGCACCGGCTCGCGGTCTTCCGCATGCTCATGGAGGCCGGCCCCGCCGGGCTCACCGCCGGCGACATCGCCCAAAGGTTGGGCGTAGCGGCCTCCAGCCTCTCCTCGCACCTGGCGACGCTGGAGCGCTCCAGCCTGCTCCGCTCGTGGCGGGTGACCCGCAACATCTTCTACGCCGTCGACGTCGAGGGCACGCGCGAGCTGGTCGCGTTCCTCACCCAGGACTGCTGTCGAGGACACCCCGAGATCTGCGGGTTCGAGCCCGCCGGAGGCTGCCGTGGCGATCACGATCTACCACAACCCGGCCTGTGGGACGTCGCGCAACGTGCTGGCGATGATCCGCAATAGCGGCGCGGAGCCGAGCATCGTCCGCTACCTCGAGACGCCGCCCGACCGCGCGACGCTCGAAGACCTGATCGCGCGCATGGGCATCGCCGCGCGAGCTCTGCTGCGGCGCAAGGACACGCCTTACGACGCGCTCGGGCTCGACGACCCGGGCTGGTCGGACGACGCCCTATTGGACCTTATGCTGGAGCACCCGATCCTCATCAACCGGCCGATCGTCGTCACGCCCCTCGGCGTGAAGCTCTGCCGTCCCTCGGAAACCGTGCTCGACATCCTGCCGCAGCCGCAGCGCGGCCCCTTCGCCAAGGAGGACGGCGAGATCGTCGTCGACGCGCACGGCCAGCGTGTGCGCAGCGCCACCGACCCAACCTCGAACCCGCACCGGGAGGCTACGCCATGACGCTGAAATCCACCCTGGCCCGCCGTTCCCTCCCACCGGGGCGGCTCGCATCGGCTCGCCCGCAGCTCACGCTGGCCACGGAGGACGCTCGATGACCGCTCGTCCTTTCAACGTCCTCTTTCTCTGCACCGGCAACTCCGCCCGCAGCATCATGGCCGAAGCGTCGCTGAGCCGCTGGGGCGTGGGCAAGTTCAACGCCTATTCCGCCGGCAGCCAGCCGCGCGGCGCGCTCCACCCGATGACGGTGCGGGTGCTCGAGAAGCTCAACTTCGATCCGAGCCGCTTCCGCTCCAAGGACTGGGAAGAGTTCACCGGTCCCGCGGCGCCCGAGCTCGACTTCGTCTTCACCGTCTGCGACCGTGCCGCCGAGGAAGTCTGCCCGGTCTGGCCGGGCCAGCCGATGACGGCGCATTGGGGGATCGAGGACCCGGTCGAATACGTCGGCGACGACCAGCACACCTACAACTACTTCCTGCGCGTCTACACCTACCTCGACAACCGGATCAAAATCTTCACCGCGCTGCCGCTGAAGTCGCTGAGCAAGCTGTCCTTGCAGGACCGGCTCGACGAGATCGGCAAGCTCCGCGACGACACGTCGGTGGAGACCTGAGCACCATGCGCGTCGGCATCAACGGCTTCGGGCGCATCGGCCGGCTCGCCTGCCGGGCGGCGCTCGGCGGGCTCGCGCGGGACGGGGCGACCCTCGACATCGTCCACGTCAACGAGGTCGCGGGCGGCGTCGAGACGGCGGCGCACCTCTTGGCGTTCGACAGCGTCCACGGCCGCTGGCGCGCGGCCGTGGACGTCGCCGACGACGCCATCCGCATCGGCGACCGACGCCTCGGCTTCAGCGAGCACGGCTCCCCGGCCCAGATCCCCTGGGCCGACCTCGGCGTCGAGGTCGTCGTCGAGAGCTCGGGCAAGTTCACCAAGCAGGCTCAGCTCGAAGCGCACCTCCGGGCCGGCGCCCGGGCGGTGGTCGTCGCCGCACCGGTCAAGGACGGCCCGTTGAACGTCGTCATGGGCGTCAACGATCACCTCTACGACCCCGCGCGGCACCCGATCGTCACCGCCGCATCGTGCACGACCAACTGCCTCGCTCCCGTCGTCAAGCCGATCCACGAGCGGCTCGGCATCCGCCACGGCGCCATCACGACGATCCACGACGTGACCAACACCCAGGTCATCGTCGACGCTCCCAAGAAGGACCTCAGGCGCGCCCGGTCGGCGCTCGCCTCGCTGATCCCGACGACGACGGGCTCGGCCACCGCCATCGGCCTGATCTATCCGGAGCTGCAGGGCAAGCTGAACGGCCACGCCGTGCGCGTCCCGCTGCTCAACGCCAGCCTCACCGACTGCGTCTTCGAGGTCGCGCGCAACACTACCGCCGAGGAGGTCAACGCCATCCTCGAGGAGGCGGCGGCGACGCCCGAGCTGCGTGACATTCTCGGCGTCGAGCGGCGGCCGCTGGTCTCGGTCGACTACCGAAGCGACACCCGCTCCGCGATCGTCGATGCGCCCTCGACCATGGTCGTCGACGGCACGGCGGTGAAGATCTTCGCCTGGTACGACAACGAGATGGGCTATGCCTGCCGGCTCGTGGAATTGACGGCCAAGGTCGCCGCCGCCCTGGAGGCGGGCGCATGAACCTGCGCGCCTACGGCATCGTCACCGGCGCCTATTGGGGCCAGACGATCACCGACGGTGCCTTGCACATGCTGGTGCTCTTGCACTTCTACACGCTCGGCTTCACGCCCTTCCAGATCGCCTTCCTGTTCGTACTCTATGAGCTCATGGGCGTGGTGACCAACCTCCTGGGCGGCTGGATCGCCGCCCGCTTCGGGCTCAACACGACGCTCTATGGCGGGCTCACGCTGCAGATCGGCGCGCTCTTGGCGCTGGCGGCGCTCGATCCCGCCTGGCCCATGGCGTGGTCGGTCGCCTACGCGGTGCTGATCCAGGGCCTCGCCGGCATCGCCAAGGACCTCACCAAGATGAGCTCCAAGAGCGCCATCAAGCTCGTCGTGCCCGCGGGCCAAAAGGGCGGGCTCTTCAAGTGGGTGGCGATCCTCACCGGCTCGAAGAACGCGATGAAGGGCCTGGGCTTCTTCGTTGGCGGCGTCCTTCTGTCCACGCTGGGCTTCGCCGGCGGCCTCCTCCTCCTCGCCACCTGCCTCGGCGCCATCCTGGTCGCGACGATCGCCGCCTTGCCCCGCGGCCTGGGCCGGGCCAAGGCGAAGACGCCGATCACCCGTATCCTCGCCAAGGCGCCGGCGATCAACCGGCTGTCGGCGGCGCGGGTCTTCCTGTTCGGCGCCCGGGACATCTGGTTCGTCGTCGGCGTGCCGATCTTCCTCTACGAGGTGGCGGGATGGACCTTCCTTCAGGTCTCGACCTTCCTCGCCCTCTGGGTCATCGGCTACGGCTTCGTCCAGGCCGTGGCGCCGCGCTTCATCGAGAGCTCGACCGACGGCCTCGCCTCGGAGGTCAAGGCAGCGCGGCTGTGGGCGCTGGCGCTCGCCGTCACGCCGGCGCTGGTGGCGCTCGGCCTTGCCGCCGTCGTCCCCCTCGATCTCCTCGTCACGCACGGCGCCGACGCCACGGTCGCGTGGGGCGTCGTCGGCCCGGGCGCCGTCATCGTCCTCGGTCTCGGCCTCTTCGGCGCCGTCTTCGCCGTCAACTCCTCGCTGCACTCCTACCTCATCCTCGCCTACTCCAAGGCCGAGGACGTCGCGATGGACGTCGGCTTCTACTACATGGCCAACGCCGTGGGCCGGCTGATCGGCTGCCTGCTCTCGGGCTGGAGCTACCAGGTCCTGGGCGTCGTCGGCTGCCTGGCGCTCTCCACGGCCTTTCTCCTCACGAGCTGGCTCTTCGCCTCAACCCTGCCCGGCGGCGACCGCGCCGAGCAGGCGGTGTCCGCTTGACCCGGACGACGGCCCCGGTTCACCGGCTCGCGAGCGTATGCACCGGCCCGCCGGCGGCCGCAGCGTCCGTGGGATCGTGGGTGACGAGGATCGTCGGCAGGCGTCGATCGCGCACGCGGGCGAAGACGAAGCGCCTCATGTCGTCCTTCAAGGCGGCGTCCAGCTTGGCGAAGGGCTCGTCGAGCAGCAACGCGCGCGGCTCGGCGAGCAGCACCCGCAAGAGCGCCACCCGCGCCTGCTGGCCGCCCGAGAGCGTCGCCGGATCGCGGCCGGCGAAACCGGCGAGGCCGGCCTCGGCCAGGGCCACCTCGACGCGCTCGCGCCGGGCCCGGCGACCGCCGCCCGGGGGTGAGCCGAACAACAGGTTGCCGGCGACCGACAGGTGCGGAAAGAGAAGCGGATCTTGAAACATCACACCGAAGCGGCGGCGCTCGGGCGGCCATCGGGTGACGTCCTGATCGCCGACCCGCACCCGTCCGGCGAGCTCGAAGGCGGGATCGAGAAGCCCGACGAGGGCGGCGAGGAGCGTCGACTTGCCCGAGCCCGACGGGCCCATGACGGTGAGCACCTCACCGGGTGCGACGGTCGCGTCGAGATCGACGAGGACCTTGCCGGCGAGCGCCAAGCGGAGCTTCTCCAAGACGAGCGGCGCGGCCGGAGCGGTCACGACCCCGCTCCCATGCCGCGACGGTGGCGGAAGAGGAGCCGCGGCAAGCCGTAGGCGAGCCAGAAGCCGAGGAAGGGAAGCAGCGCCTGGCTGAGGCCGTACGCCGCCGCGAGCCGGCGGTCGCCACCGGAGGCGAGGGCCACCGCGTCGGTCGTGATCGTCGCCACCCTCCCGCCGCCGAGGAGCTGCGTCGGCAGATATTGCGCGATGCTGACCGCGAAGCCGACGGCCGCCGCGGTCAGCACCGCCCGGCTCAAAAGCGGCAGCCGGACGGCGACGAAGGCCCGGCCCGGGCCCGCGCCGAGCGCGCGGGCGACCGCAGCCCAACGCGGGTCGAGGCGGCGATAGGCCTCGGCGAGCGTCAGATGGACGTAGGGCAGGACGAAGACGAGGTGGCCGGCGACCACGAGCATCAGGCCGGGCGCGAGGCCGGCGCGCTCGGCGAGAAGCACGAGGCCGAAGAGGAACGCCACGCCCGGCACCAGCAGCGGCAGATAGAGGACGAGACGCGTCA
>CAYZSE010000020.1:9787-29979 GCA_964481035.1 uncultured Geminicoccaceae bacterium
GCGCCACAGCGCGAGCGCGGCGAAGGTGACGCCCACCTGCAAGAGCGCCCCGGCCGAGGCCATGAAGCGCATCTCGAGCTCGGGATCGTTCATCCAGCGCAGGATCGCCACGGCCAGCGGCGGCGGTGTCGAGGGTCCGAGGATCAAGCCCACCTCCACCGTCGACGAGGCGTAGGCGATGACGGCGTAGAGCGGCAGCCGGATCAGCGGGTAGAGCGACGGCAGCACCGCCTTGGCGAAGGCGGCGACCGGGCGGTAGCCGAGCATCCGCGCCACCGCGAGGCGCTCGCGCGCCCGGGTCTGCGGCCACAGGGCGAGCGTCATCAAGAGGAGAAAGGCGACCTCCTTGACGACGAGCGCGGCGATCATCGCGAGCCCCCACGGATCGCCGACGATCAGGAGATCGGGCGGCCGCTCCCAGCCGGTGAGCGCCGGCGACGCGGCGCGCGCCAAGAGCCCCGACGGCGCGACGAGGAAGGCGAAGCCGATCGCCGCCGCGGCATGGGGGATCGAGAGAATCGGGCTCAGGCCGCGCTCGACCAGCGCGAAGGCCCGGCTGCGCTCGAAGGCGGCAACGAAGCCGAGGACGATGGCGAGCGCGATGGCGGCGCTGGCGAGCCCGGCGAGCAGGCTCATCGCGACCATGTGGCCGAGGCCGGGCACGGCGAGCAACGCGTGCCAAGGCTGGAGCGAGAGTTGCGTCCCGCCGAGTGCCGGCAGCCAGCCGAAGGCGGGGGCGGCGATCGCGGCGAGGCCGCCTGCGACCGCCACCGTCAGGATGAGGATCGTGAGCCGCGGCGCGGCGGCGACGTAGAGGGCGTACACGCGCTCGGATCAGCGCGCGCCGTAGCGCTCGAGCCAGCCCGCCTCCAGAAAGGCGACCCAGCTCGGATGCGGCTCCGGCAGGGGCGCGCCCAAATCCGCGGGGCTAGGGGTCGCGACGCCGAGGTCGAGGGTCTCGAAGCGGGCGCGGTCCTCGGGCGACAGGACCGTCACGTCGAGGACGGTGAAGGCGCCCCACACCTCGGGGTCCTGCTTGCGGGCCTGGGCCTCGGGTGAGAGCAGGAAGTTGGCGACGACCATGGCGGCCGCCTTGGCGTCGCTGTTGAACGGGATGGCGAGGAAATTGACGTTGCCGATAGTGCCGCCGGCGAGCCCGTAGCCGCGCATGCTCGGCGGCAGTTCGCCGGCGGCCACGGCGGCGCTGGCCGCCACGGGGTCGAAGTCGAAGGCGATGGTGATCTCGCCGTCGCCGAGCAGGCGGCGCAGCGCGCCCCCGTCGTTCGGGAAGTCCCGGCCAGCCCGCCAGAGATGGGGATGCAGGGCGTCGAGGTAGGTCCACAACGGCGCGACGACCGCCGCCGGGTCGTCGGCGTCGGCCACGGGGCGGGCGAGCACGGCGCGGTCGGGCGCCAGCTCGATCAGAGCCTGCTTCAAGAAGGTCGTGCCCAGGAAGTTCGGCACCAACGGGTAGGTGAACCGTCCCGGGTTCGCCGCGGCCCACGCACCCAGGGCCGCGATGCTCGCGGGCGGAGCGGGCTCGAACGCGCTGTCATAGAAGAACGTGAGCTGGGCCTTGCCCCACGGTGCCTCGAAGCCGTCGACCGGGACGGTGAAGTCGTTGCGCACGGCGGGGTTGTCGTCGGGGTTGGTCAGCGGGAAGTTCGGCAACGCCTCGGCCCACGGCCCGAACAGGAGGTCGTGGCGCTTCATCGCCGCGAAATTCTCGCCGTTGATCCACAACAGATCGACCGCGCCATCGGCACTGTTGCCGACCGCCTTCTCGGCAAGGACGCGGGCGATGGTCTCGGCGATGTCGGCGACCTTGACGTGGTTGAGCTCGATGCCGAAGCGCCCGCGGACCTCCTCGGCGACCCACCCGACATAGGCGTTGATCCGCGGCTCGCCCGCCCAAGCCGCCCAGTAGACCTGCTGGCCGCGCGCCGCCTCCTCGACCGCGGGCCAGTCCGCCGGATCGGGCGCTTCGGCGTGCGCCGCCGCCGCCAGCACCCACGCCGCGCCGAACGCCCATCGTCCAAGTCTGCGCATCGTTTCCCTCGCCGCGCTCCCATGCCGACGAGGGCTTTACCGCCGCCGGGCCCGGCGGGCAAACGCGCGAACGCCTCGGAGTGCCTCGCGGCGGCAGTGGTTCTGCCCTTGGTTATGCCTTGAGCGGCACCTGGGTATGGCCATTGCGGGCGTGATCGAGGTAACGGACCTTGGTAAAAATGCTATTAATGGTTGCTAAGAGGGCGGCCGTTGTTACCTGGCCGCGAACCCGCTCGGCTCTTGTTGGTCGAGCTGGGACGCAATCAGGATGTTGCCTTTTGATCAACTTTTCTTAAAATTTGCGACCTTTACCAACCACGTGTCGAGCTCATGAGCGAATTTGCTATCGCGGAGAAGCACCTCGGAAGCCGAGTGACGGAAGTCCCGTTGCCCGGCCTACCGACTGCCAACGTGGCTTTGGATCAGTTGATCCGCGCCGCCGCGACGCAGACTTCCGAGCGTGCCGGGGGCGGACCGAGCGTCGCCGTGACGGCCGTCGAGCGCCGCGACGGCGCAGCGCTGCGCCCGACCCCCGAGTTCAGCAAGACTGAACTCCTGGCGTCTTTTCTGGCTCGTTTCATGCCGGTCGACGCGGCGCGCGCCGAGGCCGAGGCTCTCCTAGCCCGGTATGGGAGCCTCGGTGGCGTGGTGGCAGCTCCGACGGAACGGTTGGCGGAACAGATCGGCAGTGCCGAGGCGGCTCACTTCATCGAGATCCTCAGACAAATCGCGACCGAGATCGTCCGCGAGCCGATCGCGGAAGGGACGCTCATCGACACGCCCACCGCCCTCGATGCCTATCTGCGCGTGTCGTTGCGCCACGAGACCGTCGAGTGCGTCCGGCTTCTTTTCTTGAGCAGCAGCAATCGCTTGCGCGGCGAGGAGGTGCATAGTCGTGGCACCATCAACCATTGCCCGCTTTACCCTCGCGAGGTCGTGCGCCGGGTTATCGAAATGAACGCCAACGCCCTCATCATTGTTCACAATCACCCATGCGGCGATCCCGCACCCTCCAGGCAGGACACCGAGATGACGCAGCTTCTGGCGCAAACGCTGGCGCGGATAGGCGTGTCGCTGCACGACCACGTGATCGTCGGTGCCAACGGCAACTACAGCTTCCGTGCGCACGGCCTGTTGGCGGCGGGCTTAGATGGTGGTTTGAGCCGGTGAGCCCGGCGCTGGAGAACACCGACCCATGGCTGACCACGACGACATTCAACCCCTTGCGCCAACGACGGTCGATGGCGGCCCGTTCGCTGCCGACTTCGAACCGTATTCCGCTGAAGTCGACGACGTGGACGCGGCGCCGCGCGCGAGCGGCGACGTCTGGGCGGCGGACGACCCACCCGCGGATGAGCCGAGTGGCGGGCTGACGAGCGGCCGTCGGATCGATCTCGACCGGTTCGCCTCGCCGGGCGAGGACTTCCAGGGCTGGAACGGGGCCCCTGCCGGGGACTACGGCGGTTCGATCGGTGGCCGCTGGCAGTCCGCAGTTGGCGGCGCCTCGACGGGCTTCGAGCGGTCGCTCTCGGCGGCTTCGATGGACCTCGCCCCCGACGGCGGCGACCATTCCGGCTTCCGCGACGCCCTTCTCGTCGACGAGGTGCGAGCGCTCATCGACGCTCTGCCGCCGAGCTGGGATCTCGCGCCGACGTCCGATCTGGGAAGCCCGGCGCCATCCTCGCGCGCGGCCATGGCGATGGTGGATTTCGGTTCGTCGACGTCAGCACCTGGCCTGACTATCGACGAGGCGGCGGTCGCCGCCGCCGGGCTGGTGGGTCCGGGTGTGCTCGAGAGCCCGTCGGTCAGGGGCGACGTGTTCCTCGGCCAGATGGATTCCGACGCCGCCACCTCGCCGGTTGGAGGAGAGCGCTCGAGCTCGGCTCACGTACGTGCCGAGGCCGCCGAGGAGCCGCCGGACCCGGCGTTGCGCGCGGACGAGCTGACCGTCGGCGAAGACGACGACGGCGGCGCCGATCGTCTGGGGGCGATCGCCCGCGGAGCTCCCAGCGGCGCCATCGCCTCGCTCACCGTCGACGCGGCGAAGGCGCCGGAGCCCGCGGCGACCATCTTCACGCCCGACGAGATCGCGCCAGCGGCAGCCGCGCCCAACCCGGCACAGCCCGGCGCCCCTGCCGAGGCAGCCGCGGCCGGTGCCGGCTCGAGCCGAGCCGACGCGACAAACGGCAACGGCGCGGCGGTCGCGACGGCGTCCGAGCCGGTGATGCCGACCGAAGCGCCGCCCCAGCCGGACGCGCCGAGCCCGACCCATGCAGCCCCGACCCATGCAGCGGAGAAGGCCGACAGCGCCGCGGCAACCGGCCTCGAAGACGCGGATGGCGGCGCCGCCTCGGCGGCGGTCGTCGGGCCGGACGCCCCCAAGCCCTCCGAGGCGTCGGACGAGCGCGCGCCGGCGACGGCGACGGACGATCCTGCCACCGCTTCGCGCGACACGGCGGAGGGAGCCGACACGCCTGCTCCTGCGGAAGGCACGGCTCGCGAGGAAGCGGAACCGGAGACCGAAGACCCGGCCGGCGCGGCGGACGAGCCCGAGAACGACAGCTCGGCCACGGCGCTGGCCGAGGCGCCCTATCCACCGGCAGGGCCGGGCGTGCCTGCGGATCTCGGGCTGGCGTTGCTCGACCATCTGGATCCCCTGCCCACGGTGTCGGTGCCGAGCGAGCCGGCTTCGGCGATGCCGGATGACGAGCTGGCGCTGCTCGAGCCCGTCGCGGCGGTGTCCGAAGCCGCCGACGTCGGCATGATGCCCGAGGATCATGCCGATGCGCTCGATGACCTGGACGCCGACAGCGATGCCGCCGACGACGGGGTTTCCGGGTGAGCGAGCTCGAGCCGGGGGCTGCCGGACGGCGTCATACGTCGGCACCGGGCGGTGCCGAACGCCGGGTCGGCTTGCTGTCGAGCCTCGGCCGGCATCTGCATTTTCTGTTGCCCGTCGCCGTGTTCAGCCTGGGCGCGAACCTGCTGATGCTCGGACTGCCGCTCTACTCCATGCAGATCTACGACCGCGTGCTGCCGACGCGAAGCATCGCCACGCTCGTGGTGCTGTCGGTGCTCCTGCTCGCGATGATCGTCGCCGTCGTGCTGCTCGACCTCGTCCGCAATCGCATGATGGCGCAGCTGGCGGCCAAGGTGTCGACCGACTTGTCCGCGGCGGCCCTCAAGGGTGGCTTGGGCGACGCCGCCGCGCGGGCACCACGGCGGCCCGACGCGGACCTCGACGTCGTGCGCCGCACCTTGGCCAGCCCTTTGGCGCTGGCCTTGTTCGATGGGCCTTGGGCGCTGATCGCCATCGCCGTCATCTTCGCCATCCATCCCTATCTCGGCGCCATCGCCGGTATCGGCGCCGCCGTGCTCGTCGGCACGTGCTTCGCGACGTCGGTCTGGACGCGCCGCGCGCAGGAGCGGCTGCGGCACGTCGACGGTCGGATCGGCGCGACGCTGGCCGAGTTCGGCGGCGAGAACGGCGCGCTGCGCGCGATGGGCGGCATCGACGAGGTCGTGGCGCGTCTGCTGGCCCAACGCGGTGAGCGGCTGGATCGAGATCTGCGCGCCGGCTACGCGATGGCCTGCGCGCGCTCCGTCACTCGAGGCTTGAAGTCCTCGTTGCTCTTGTTGTCGCTCGGCGCGGCGGCGTGGCTCACCGTGCAGCAGACGGTGGCGCCGGGCGCCATCATCGCCGTCTCCTTGCTTCTCGCCCGCGCGCTGGCGCCGCTCGAGCGCCTGGCCACCGGGTGGTTCCACCTCGCCGATGCCGCCCGGGCGTGGCAAAGGCTCGAGGTCCGAGCGCAGGACACCGAGGCGCGCCCGCGCACCCGCTTGCCGGCGATCGAGGGTCGCCTGTGCGCGCGCGAGGTGTCGCTGCGCTATCCGGTCGGCGGTGCCGTCGTCATCCGCGGGCTGAGCTTCGAGGTCGGCCAGGGCGAGAGCGTCGCCATCGTCGGTCCGGTCGGCGCCGGCAAGAGCACGTTGTGTCGCCTGCTGGCGGGTGTGGAACATCCGACGACGGGGGAGATCCGTCTGGACGGCGCGTCGCTGCGGGACTGGCCGAGCGAGCAGTGGGGGCATTCGATCGGCTTCGTGCCCCAGGAGTTCCAGCTGTTCGACGGCACGGTCGCCGAGAACATCGCGCGCTTCTCGGCGGTCGACGACGAGGCCGTGGTCGCCGCCGCGCGCCTCGCCGGCACCCATGAGCAGATCCTGCGGATGCCGCAAGCCTACGACACGCCGCTCGGCGATCCACGGCTTCGCTTGTCGAGCGGCGAGCGGCAGATGATCGGCCTCGCGCGAGCCTTCTATCGCCGGCCCCGCTACATCGTTCTCGACGAGCCCACCTTCCACCTCGACGACGCCGGCGAGCAGCAATTGGCCTCGGCCCTGCACGAGCTCAAGGCGGCCGGCTCGACGATCGTCCTGGCGTCGCGCTCCGCCTCGCTCTTGCACCTCGCGGATCATCTGCTGGTGCTGCAACGCGGCCGGCCGGCGACATTCCGCGCCGATGCCTCGATCGGCGACTTGCTGAAGCCCCGCCTCGCCGTCGCAGGCGAGGGCGCGCAACGGCGCACTCGAGCGCGGGGAGCCGCCTCATGAGCCGCCGCGATGCGCCGCGCGGCCTGGACGAGAAGCTGGCGGCGCGCATCAAGCCCGGCGGGCACGTCCTCGCGGGCGGCCTCGTGCTCGTCGCCAGCCTCGGCGGCCTGATGGCCTGGTCGATCGCGGCGCCGCTGAGCTCCGCCGTCGTCGCGCCGGGAACCGTGGTCGTCGACAGCAACCGCAAGATCATCCAGCATCCCGAAGGCGGCGTGATCGAAGCGATCCACGTCCGTGACGGCGACGTGGTCCGCGCCGGGCAGACCCTGGTCACGCTGCAGAACGAGCAGCTGCTCGCCGCGGACATCCGCAGCGCGCAGCTGTTGCTCATGGCCGAGGCCAAGGAGGCGCGGCTGCAGGCGGAGCGGAGCCGGGCGGACCGGATCATCTTTCCGCCCTCGGTCCTCGATGCGCCGCTCGAGGACGCGTCGCGGATCGTCGCCGATCAGGAGAGCATCTTCCGCGCGCGGCGGGCGGCACTGGAGAGCCGCGCGACGGCGCTGGAGAGCAAGATGGCGCAGGCGCGGGACGCTACGAACGGCCTCGAGCGACAGCTGTTTCAGCAGCAAGAGCGCGTCCGCTTGACGCAAAGCGAGATCGACGACACCCGCCTGCTCGCGGACAAGGGTTTCGCGCCGCGGCGGCGCCTGCTCGAGCTCGAGCGTGCCCGCGCGCAGCTCGAGGTGCGCATCGCCGAGCTCGACGTGGCGCTCAAGGATGCACGACGCGCGGCCGATTATCACGAGATCGAGATCGAGCAGATGCGCGCGGCCTACCAGGAGACCGTCGAGAGCGAGCTGCAGGCGGTTCAAAAGGAGATCTACTCGCTGCGCGAGAACCGTCGCGGCGTCGTGCATCGGCTGGCAGACCTCGAGCTGCGCGCGCCGACGCCCGGCACCGTGGTGAACATGGCCGTGCACACGGTCGGCGGTGTCGTCGGTCCCGGTTCGGTGCTGATGGAAATCGTTCCTCTCGACGACCCGCTCGTCGTCGACGTCCGCATCAGCCCCAACGACATCGATCATGTCGCCCCCGGCATGGTAGCGGACGTCTACCTGCCCGGCGCGGCGCGGCGCAAGGCGCCGCCGGTGCGCGGCGAGATCTTGAACGTCTCCGCCGACCTCGTCGTCGACGGCGAGCGCCGGGCACCGCACTACTTGGCTCGGGTGCGCCTGCCGTCGCCCGGGCGGGGCGGGATCCGGTTCCGCCCGGGCCTGCCGGTCGACGTCATCGTCGTCCGCGGCGAACGCACGCTGATGAGCTATATGCTGGAACCCCTCAGCCGCGGGCTCACCTATGCGTTCAAGGATTGAAGATCCGGCATCAGCGCGGCCGACGGGTCTTCGTCGGCGCGCCCACCGAAAAGGGCTTGCCTATCGGCGCGTCATGGCTAGTACTGCCTGCACTGCTATCCCTATCCCCATGAGGTTTTGTTATGTTCTATCCTCAGCAACCGGCGTCTTCGTGTCTTCTTAGCATCGCCGCCGCCGGGGGTGCGCCTTACGGCGTGCCGGATCTCCTCGGTTTCGCCCCGCGCCAAGGCGCCATGGCCCGCGCATCGCTCGCCGCCTGAATGGAGCGGCCGGAGCGGCTTGGCGAGCCTTCGAGGAGTGCAAAATGACCACGAGCCGCACGTTCGTCGCGACGATCACCATTACGAGTTGGCCGCAGAGCGGCGCCGGCTTCGGCTTCGCCGAGATCGTCGACGGCCGCCACGACGGGGAGCAGGTCAGCATCAAGGCCCCCGTCGTCGAGCGCCTGGCGCTCGAACGCGGCTGGGCCGCCACGAGCCTGGGGCGCACCTGCCAAGCTCGTCTCGGCCCCAACCAGGGAAAGCGCCAGGATGCGCCGCCTTGGCAATTGCTGGACGTTGCCGAGCCGGCCTACGCGCCGGCGGCAGACAGGCCCGTTCCCTTCGGCCTCGCCTACGAGCCGCCGGCATACGGCGCGCCCGAACCGTCGGCGCCGTCCTTGGCGGAACGGATCGCGCGGCTGGAGGAGGACGTCCGAGAGCTGCAGGACGCGGTCTTCGAGGACGAAGAGAACCGCGCGCCGGGCGAACGTTGATGGCTCGCACGCCGCCCCGACCCCGCTGCGCCCGACGGCCGGGGTCCTGACCGCCACGTCGACGAGGGAGGTCGATCCATGCGCACGAGTATCAGGCCCGCGGGCTGAGGCGGGGCGCATCCCCGCCCGGTCCGTCGGGCCAGCACCCGCCGCCGGGGCCGCCGGCTCGCGGCCCCGGCGTATCCCTATCCCGAACTCGCAACACCATCACCAACGGAAGCCCGACCATGTCGAACACGAGCGCGTCCGCCATCCGCACCATCGACGTCGCCATGCTGGCCGCCGGCGAGGTGCACATCTTGCGCATCGAGGACAAGGGCGGCGTCGCCGACCTCTGCGCCCTCCTCCAGCATCTCCGCGAGCGCGGCTTGACCGTGACGCTCGAGGGCGGCCGCGAACCCCCGCCGGCCGGCGTCAACTAGACCGTCCGCGGAGCGGCCCTCGGCGGCAGCCGTCGAGGGCCGCCGACCGGCGCGGGCGCGGCTCGCGCGACGTGCGGGCCGGCGCCGGGTGCGGCATCACTCGATGGTTCGCGCCTCGGCGATCGCCGCCTCCAGGTGCTCGAGCGGCACGGCACCCGGCAGGAACGTCTCGCCGACGACGAAGGCCGGTGTACCTTCGACGCCGATCGCCTGTGCGATCGCGTAGTTCTCCTCGATGCGCTCGCGAACGGCCGGACTCTGCATGTCCTCGAGGAGCCGGTCCGTGGCGAGGCCGTGCGCCGCCGCGAGCGCCTCGATCGCCGGCGCCGACAAGTCGTCGGCCGCCATCAACGCCTTGTGGAAGCCCCAATAGGCGTCCGGTGCCTGCGACCACGCAGCGAGGCTCGCCTGGGCGGCCCGAAGGCTGTCGGGGCCCAGCACCGGAAACTCGACATACACGAAGCGCACGTCGTCGTGCGCCCCTTTCAACGTGTCGAGCGCCGGCACCATGCGCCGGCAATAGCCGCAGCGATAATCGAAGAACTCGACAAGGGTCACCGCCGCGTCGGCCGGGCCCACGCTCGGGTGCTCGGCCGACAGAAGCGCCGGCCGCTGGGTCTCGATCGCCGCTTGGGCGGCGGCATCACGCGCCTGCTCCTCGCGCGCCTGGTAGGCGTGGATCGCTTCGATGACGATATCGGGCTCACGCTGCAACAACTCGCGGACGATCCGCTCGACGTCCTCGCGGGCAGGCTCCTGCGCGGCCAGGGGTGCCGCGGCCAACGCCGCCAGAACGCCCAGTGCGGTCAAGGCACGGTTCACGGCCTCACTCCTCGATGTCTCAGGATCCGAGCGCGGATAGCCTGAGCGGCACGCACCCGCCAGTCACGAATCCGTTCGCAGCCGCTATCGAACGTCGCGGGCGCGCTCGAGGCTGCGCTCGAGATCCTGCAATCGACGCCGCTCGGGGCCGACCTCGACGAGCTTCTCGGCGCGGCTCAAGAAGAGCCCCGCATCTTCGATCTCGCCCGTGAGCAACGCGGCTTCGGCGAGCGCGAGATTGCTCGCCCCCATGTCGCCGGAACGCCCGCGGGCAATGCCCAGTGTCCGCCAAGCGAACGCGTTGCGCGGCTCGGCGCGGACCACCGCTTCGAGCGCGCCGACGGCATCTTCGGGACGGCCCGCCTCGAGGAGTGCCCGGCCGAGGCCGAGTTGGAGAAGCGCCGCCTGCGGCGCCAGTCGGACCGCCTCGCGATAGGGTTCGACGGCCGCCTGCACCTGCCCGGTCTCGTAGAGGATCTGACCCTTCAGCTCATGAAAATAGGGGTTGGCCGGCTCCGCCTGGATGAGCGCGTCGACCTCGCGCAAGGCCCCGGCCACGTCGTTGAGCCGGAAGGTGGCGATGGCGTGGCCGTAGCGGCCGGCGATGTCCTCGCGATCGGCGAACTCGGCGAGCGCCCGGCTCGGCAGGTCGAGAAAGCCTTTGAGCTTGGCCACCATGCGCGTGTGCCGCTCCTGCGCCTCGGGCGCGAGGCCCGTGCTCGCCCCGCCTTGCGCGACGTGGCGTTCGACGAAGGCAAGGCGGTCGCGGCTGAAGGGGTGCGTGCGCAGATAAGCGGTCTCGCGCTGCCCGGTGAGGAGTTGCTGCCGGTCGAGGATGCGGAAGAACTCGGCGAGGCCGTCGGCGCCGATGCCGGTCCGGTCGAGGTAGGTGACCGCCGCCTGATCGGCGGACTGCTCCTCGCTACGGGAGAAGCTGGCGATGCTGTAGCCACCAAGCGTGGCGCCGCCGGCGACGACCGCCGCACCGAGCTCGCCCGAGCCGGAAGCGACCGCCGCGGCGGCGCCGAGCGCGCTCGCCAGCAGCTGACCGATGCGGGCGTTGCGCACGGCGTCCCGGCGGCGGACGAGGTGGCCCCCGGCGATGTGCCCGGCCTCGTGGGCGATGACCCCGGCGAGCTGCTCGGGCGTATCTGCACGGGCCAGGAGCCCGGTGAACAGAAAGAGGTTCTGGCCGCCCGCGACAAAGGCGTTGAGGTCGTCATTGGCGACGAGAAAGACGTCGACGCTGCCGGGATTCACCCCGGCCGCGCGGAAGATCGGCGCAGCCAGCTCACCGACCGTCGTCTCGATCTCGGCATCGCGGATCAGCCCGAGCTGGGCATGCACCGGCCATGCCGTGACCACCGCGATGACGGTCGCGGCGAGAAACCGCAAGCTCGACCGCACGACACTCGCTCCCTATCGTTGCACTCGGTAGATCGTGGTTCTTCGAGGAGCTTGCAACCGCCATGGTCGCAGCCGCCAAGGGTCGGGCCTCACGACGCAGCGACGTCGAGCCCTTCCGTGCCATGGCCGTGCTCGCCGCCGCCAATGCGCGGGCGGCCCGGGGGCTGGAGGTGCTGCACCTCGAGCTGGGCGAGCCGGGCGGCACGCTGCCGGCGCCGGTTCGCGAGGCGATCGCCCGAGCGCTGGAGACGGCACCGCTGGGCTACACCGAAGCGCTCGGCATGCCGGCGCTACGGCAAGCCATCGCCAGCCTCTACGCCGACTGGTACGATGCTACGGTGGAGCCCTCGCGTATCGCCGTCACCCTCGGCGCGTCCGGCGCATTCGTGCTCGCCCTCTTGGCCGCGTTCGATCCCGGCGCGCGCATCGGCATCGGCGAGCCCGGTTATCCGGCCTACAAGACCATGGTCCGCGCCCTCGACCTCGCGCCGGTAACGGTGTCGACGACCCGCGCGCGCGGCTTCCAGCCGGGACCGGCGGACATCGCGGCGGCAGGGCCCCTCGACGGCCTGATCCTCGCCAGCCCGGCCAACCCGACGGGCAGCGTCCTCGCTCCCGACGAGCTGGACCGGCTGACGGTGGCCTGCCGCTCGGCGCGCATCCAGGTCGTGATGGACGAGATCTACCACGGCCTGGTCTTCGCCAAACCCCAGGCGACGCTCGCCGCCCGGGCCCCGGAGGCCGTCGTCGTCAACAGCTTCTCCAAGTATTTCGGCCTGACCGGCTGGCGGATCGGCTGGCTGGTGCTGCCCGAGACCCTGGTGGAGCCGGTCGAGCGCCTGGCCCAGAACCTCTTCGTCTCGCCGCCGGCCATCGCCCAGCACGCCGCGCTCGCGGCGATCGCCCACAAAGACCTCTTCGCCGAGCGACGCGCCCTCTACGCGGCCAACGGCGAGCGCATAGTCGGGGGCTTGCGGGCCGGCGGGGTCGCCGACGCGGCGATCGTCCCCGCCGACGGCGCCTTCTACGTCTATGTCGATCTCGGGGACTTCACGACGGATACGAGCCGGCTATGCCGGCGGCTGCTCGAGGAGACCGGGATCGCGGCGACGCCGGGGATCGACTTCGACGCGGCCCGCGGGCATCGCTTCGTGCGGTTCTCGGTGGCGGGCAACGCCGCCACCGTGGCGCGCGCCGCCGACCTCCTCGCGGCGTGGCTGCCGGCCCAGCGCCGCAACCGCGGCGACTGAGCCGGCGCGAACTCAGCCCTCGTCGCCGCTGCGCGTCCAGCGGCTCCACCAACCCTGACGCCGTGGCGCTGTCGTCACCTCCGCATCGTCGACGACGACGTCCGGACGCTCGGCCAGCACCGCCGCCGGCGTGACCGTGGCGGTGGCGTGCCCGTTGCTCCCCGCCCGTGGCTCTTCCTCCGCCGTTGCAGCGGCCGCCTCGACCGCCACGGGCTCGGCGGCTTCGGCCGTGGCGTCGGGCTCGGGCTCCGGCTGGGCGGCCGTGGCGCCGGTTTCCGCCGCGGCCGCCGGCACCTCGGGCGGCTCCGGCACGACGAACCAGGTCTCCACCGCGTCCGCCGCTTCGCCCTCGGCCGGCGTTTCCCGCGCCGGCTCGGCTTCCTCCGCGGCCGGCTTGCGGCGCCGACGGCGGCGTTTCGGCTTTGCCTCCTCCGCCGCATCGGCCGCCTCGGGCGGGGCCTCGGCCGCCGCAGCTTCCAGCGTCGCCGCCTCGGCCGCCGGCTCCGGAATGGGCGCCTCGTCCGCGTGCGGCACCGCGGCGGGCTCGGCGGCAGCGGTGTCGGCATCGGCCGCCACCTCGGTGACCTCGCCCTCGCTCCGGCGGCGCGGGCGGCGGCGGCGGCGGCGCTTGCGCTTCGCCCCGTCGTCGCTCGCTTCCGCGTCCGCCGCTGCCTCCTCGGGCTCGACGGGCGTGGGCGGCGCAGCGCCCGTGGCCTCCTCGGCCTCGACCGGCTCGGCGGGCACGCGCTCGTTCTCCAGCACGTCGACACGAAACTCCGAGGCGATGAGCTGGTCGTCGACCTTGACCAGCACCTCGAGCGCGTAGCGCTGCTCGATGCGCTGCACGTCGCGGCGCTTCTGGTTCAAGAGGTAGAGGGCGATGTCGACCGGCAGGGTGACGGCCACCTTGCTCGCCTTGCCCTCGACGCCGATCGCCTCGACCCGACGCAGCGCCTGCAGCGACGCGCTCTCGGTCGAGCGGATGAACCCGGTGCCGTGACAGACGGGACAGGGCTGCGTCGACAGCTCGAGAAAGCTCGGCCGCAACCGCTGCCGTGACAGCTCGAGGAGCCCGAAGGTGCTGATCCGGCCGATCTGCAGGCGTGCGCGGTCGACCTTGAGCGCGTCGCGAAAGCGCTTTTCGACCTGACGCTGGTGGCGATGCTCGGCCATGTCGATGAAGTCGATCACGACGAGCCCGGCGATGTCGCGCAGCCGCAGCTGGCGGGCGATCTCCTCGGCGGCCTCCAGGTTGGTCTTGACCGCCGTCTCGTCGATGTGCCGCTCGCGCGTGGCGCGCCCGGAGTTGACGTCGATCGCCGTGAGCGCCTCGGTGGTGTGGATGACGATGGACCCGCCCGAGCGCAGCGTCACCGTCGCGTTGTGCATCTTGTCGAGCTGATCCTCGACCTTGAAGGCGAAGAAGAGCGGGGTATCCGCCTTGTACTGCTTCACCCGCCGCGCCCGCGACGGGGTCAGCATGGTCATGAAGGCCTTGGCCATCCGGTAGCCGGCCTCACCCTCGACGAGGATTTCCTCGATGTCGTTGGCGTAGAGATCGCGCATCGCGCGCCGGATCAGGTCCGCCTCCTCGTGGATCGCGCACGGCGCGATCGAGCTCAGCGTCCGGTCCCGAATGTCGCTCCACAGCCGCAAGAGATAGTCGTAGTCGCGGCGGATCTCCGCCTTGGTCCGCTCCTGGCCGGCGGTGCGGATGATGAGCCCCATGCCCTCGGGCACGTCGAGATCTTGGGCGATCCTCTTCAGCCGGGTGCGATCGGCCTGGGTCGAGATCTTGCGCGAGATGCCCCCGCCCTTGGCGGTGTTGGGCATCAGCACGCAGTAGCGACCGGCGAGCGACAGGTAGGTCGTGAGCGCCGCGCCCTTGGTACCGCGCTCCTCTTTGACGACCTGCACCAGCATGATCTGGCGGCGGCGAACCACCTCTTGGATCTTGTAGCTGCGCAAGAGCTTGGCGCGCTCGCGCCGCAGCTGGCCGGCGAGCTCGACCTGCTCGCCGTCGCCGTCGCCATTGACGGTCTCGGCCGCGGGCGGCGCGTCCGGATCGACGTCGACCGGCTCGCCGTCGTCGTCGTCGTCCGTCGTCGAACGGGCGAGCTGCGCCTCCAGCTCGTTCAGCCGATCGCGGTCGGCCTGCGGGATCTGGTAGTAATCGGGATGGATCTCGCTGAAGGCGAGGAACCCGTGGCGGTTCCCTCCATAGTCGACGAAAGCCGCCTGAAGCGACGGCTCCACCCGAACGACCTTGGCGAGGTAGATGTTGCCTTTGAGCTGGCGTTTGCTCGTGGTCTCGAAATCGAAGTCGAGGAGGGTATCGTTATCGGCGACGACCACCCTGGTTTCTTCGGGATAGGCGGCGTCGACCAGCATTCGCTTGGTCATGATGTTCGGTCTCCGATCGCCCCCGCGCGCCGGCAGGCGGGCACGGGGACGGCAGGCCCGGCGCGCTCGCGACCGCACGCGCCCGCCCGCTTCCGAGGAAGCGGGTAGCCTGCGGCGGGCGTTCGGCGCGGCGAGGCGCGTTCATGGTGAGGTCCTTCGACGTCAAGCGGCACCGCGACGACCGGGCACCGCTGCGAAACGAGGCCGGGCATTACGTCCGATGAGGGGGGCGCTCGCAGCGTGCAGGCGGGCCCGTCCCTCGGCCTCACCCGTCTCTATAGGGATTTCCACCGATCGACACAATCGGCCGTCGCAGCCCGGCACCGCAGGCCGTATCTAGCGTAAAAGTAGAAATGCTTTCGGTGAAATCATCTTATAGGAGTTCCCGACGCGTTCGCTCGCCGGGTCAGCCTCTCGATGCTCCGCCGTACCGCTTTGTCTCTCCTGGCGCCGTACCTCGCAGCGCCGACGGCAGCGTGGGCGGTGCGCGTCGACGTGCCGCCGGCGCCGGGAGCCCTGCCGCGCGGGAGCGACACGATCGTCGTCGTCATCGACCCTGGGCACGGCGGCGACGATCTGGGCGCGGTCGGCCCCGGCGGCACCTTCGAGAAGACGATCACCCTCGCCGTCGCGCAGCGCTTGGCGGCGCGGCTCGCCGCCCGACCCGAGCTCGAGGTCGTGCTGTCGCGCCGCGACGACCGGCGCGTCTCGCTCACCGAGCGGCTCGCGCTCGCGAGCCGGCTCGAGGCCGATCTCCTCGTCTCGCTCCACGCCGACAGCCTGCCGGCCCACCCGCTGGTGCGCGGTGCCTCGGTCTACACGCTGTCGACGGTACCGACCGATCCGGCCGCAGCCCGCAAGGCGCGCCGCGAGAACGCCGGCGACCGCAGGCTCACCGGCCTCGCCGAGGTCGCCGACGGCGGGGTGCGCGCGATCCTCACCTCGCTGGTGCGAACGGCCAACGCCCAGCGGTCGACGGCGCTCGCGGCGCGGATCACCGAAGCGCTCGCGCCGATCGTCCCGTTGCTCGCGACACCACGTCGCGCCGCCGACTTCGTGGTGCTACGCTCCCTGAGGACGCCGTCGGTCCTGGTGGAGCTCGGCTATCTCTCCAATGTTGACGACGAGACGGCTTTGCGCGATCCCGCACACCGAGACGCGCTTGCCGATGCCCTGCACGACGCGATCGTCGGCTACGTTGTCAGCGCGTTCTGACATCGGCGCACTTGGGGTGAATTTCATGCGTTGGTTGTTGCGGTTGCTCGGCGCCGGCTTCGGCCTGCTCCTCGCCGGGGTCGTCGTCGGCGCCGTAGCGTTGTGGGGTGTCTACCTGCACTACGCGGCAACGTTGCCCGACCACGCGCAGCTCGCCGATTACGAGCCGCCCATCGCCACCCGCATCTACGCTGCCGACGGCCGCTTTCTTGCCGAATACGCGCGTGAGCAACGGATCTTCGTGCCGGTCGAGGCGATCCCGATGCGGGTCAAGAACGCGTTCATCGCCGCCGAGGACCAGAACTTCCGCCACCATTTCGGCGTCGACCCGGTGGGCATCCTCGGCGCAGCGATCGACAACATCGAGCGCTGGCGCAACGAGCGCCGACCGCGCGGCGCCTCGACCATCACCCAGCAGGTCGCAAAGAACTTCCTCCTCAGCAACGAGGTGAGCTTCGAGCGCAAGATCAAGGAGGCGTTTCTCGCCATCAAGCTGGAGCGGACCTTCTCGAAGGATCACATCCTCGAGCTCTACCTCAATGAAATCTATCTCGGCGCACGGTCCTACGGTGTGGCGGCGGCAGCTCTCGGCTATTTCGACAAGTCGCTCGACGAGCTCACCCTCGCCGAGGCGGCGTTTCTCGCCGGGTTACCGCGAGCGCCGTCGCTCTACGACCCCGAGGACAACTATGACGGCGCGATCGCCCGCCGGCGCTACGTTCTGGAGCGCATGCTCGCCGACGGGTACATCGGCCGCGAGGCGTTCGACGCGGCCGCGGCCGAGCCGATCGTGCTGCGTTCGCGCGACGACACGAACACGGCGGTCGCCGACTACTTCGCCGAGGAAGTGCGCCGGCGGTTGGAGGACGCCTACGGTACGGCGGAACTGTACGAAGCGGGGCTCACCGTCCGTTCCACGCTCGACAACGAGCTCCAGGCGATCGCCGACGAGGGCTTGCGCAATGGGCTCTTCGCGTACGACCGCAGCGCCGGCTATCGCGGTCCGATCGAACGTCTCGATCTGTCGGGCGGGTGGCAGGAAGCGGTCGCGGCCGCCGCCAAGCCCACCCGGCTCGGCGGCTCGTGGTCCTACGCAGTGGTGCTCGAGCTCGCCGGCGCCGACGCGCGCATCGGCCTCGACGACGGCCGCGAGGCGACGCTCGCGGGCGGCGACCTCGGCTGGGCGCGCCCCCGCGACGAGCAGGGACGCCGCGGCCCGGTGCCGCGCGCCGCCGGGGACGTTCTGGCGGTCGGCGATCTGGTCATGGTGAGCGAGGTCGAGCCGGGCCGGTTCGGGCTCCGCCAGGTACCGGAGGTCAACGGCGCCGTCGTCGCGCTCGACCCCAACACCGGCCGGGTGCTGGCGCTGTCGGGTGGCTTCGGCTTCCAGCTGTCGCGCTTCAACCGGGCGACGCAGGCACTGCGCCAGCCGGGCTCGGCGTTCAAGCCGTTCGTCTACCTCGCCGCGCTCGAATACGGCTACACGCCGCAGACGGTCGTCGACGACGCGCCGATCCGCCTTCCCCAGGGCCCGGGCCTGCCGATGTGGGAGCCGAAGAACTACTCGGGCCGGCACTACGGGCCGAGCGCCATGCGGGTCGGGCTCGAGCGCTCGCGCAACCTGATGACCGTCCGGCTCGCCCAATCGGTCGGCATGGCCAACGTCATGGAGCTCGCGCAGCGCTTCGGCATCGAGCGCGGGCTGACGCCGCACCTCGCCGCGGCGCTCGGCTCCAACGAGGTCGACCTGCTCTCGTTGACCGCCGCCTACGGCGCCTTTGCCAACGGCGGCCGGGAGATCACGCCGCACGTCATCGACCGCATCCAGGACCGGCACGGGCAGACGATCCGCAAGGGCGACACGCGCGCTTGTGCCGCGTGCGGCGAGCCCGTCTATGCGGGCCAGCTGCCGCCGATGCTGATCGACGACCGCGAACAGCTCGCCGACCCGCGCCGCACCTACCAGGTCGTCTCGATGATGCAGGGCGTCATCCAGCGCGGCACGGGCCGGCGAGCGGCGAGCCTTCAGCGGCCGCTCGCCGGCAAGACGGGCACGACCAACGACGCCAAGGACGCCTGGTTCATCGGCTTCAGCCCGGACCTGGTCGTCGGGGTCTATGTCGGCTTCGACCAGCCGCGCTCGCTCGGCGATGGGGCGACCGGCGCGAGCGTGGCGCTGCCGGTCTGGATCGACGTCATGGAGGAAGCGCTGGCCGACGAGCCGGTTCGCCCGTTCCACGTCCCGCCGGGCCTGCGCTTGATGTTCGTCGGCTCGGGCGAGAACCGCTATCTCGAGGCGTTCGTCGCCGGCACCGAGCCGGGCTCGGGCTACCGCTTCGCCCGCGGCTATGTCGACGAGCGCAGCACCCCCGAGCGGCCCAAGGTCGACCGCGGCGCCAGCGTCGGGGTGTCGGCGGGCGGGCTCTACTGAGCCGCTGCGGCACGGTTGACGGAGACCGACTGGACGGGCAAGAGCAACCGCCCCGAGACGAGGAGACGATCGATGGCTGCCGAGTTCGAGACGAAGGTGGACGAGATTCGCCAGGCGATCTCCCTCCTGCGGAGGCGTCTTTGACTGGGATGACGCGCTGCGCCGCCTCGACGAGCTGAACGCGCTCGCCGAGGATCCCGATCTGTGGAACGACCCCGAGGCCGCGCAGAACCTGATGCGCGAGCGCCAGCAGCTGGCCTCGGCCGTCGACCGCCAGCGTGATCTCGAGCAGACCCTGGCCGACACGGTGGAACTCGCCGGGCTCGCCGAGGCGGAGGACGACAGCGAGACGCTGGCGGAGGCGAGCGCCGACCTCGAGCGGCTCGGCGCGACCGCCCGTCGCCTGCAGCTCGAGAGCCTGCTCGCGGGCGAGGCCGATCGGCTAGACTCCTTTTTGGAGATCAACGCCGGCGCCGGCGGGACCGAGAGCCAGGACTGGGTCGAGATGCTGCTGCGGATGTACACCCGCTGGGCCGAGGCCAAGGGCTATAAGCTGGAGTGGATCGAGGAGACCGGCGGCGAGGAGGCCGGGCTGAAGTCGGTGACCCTCAAGGTGGTCGGGGCCAACGCCTACGGATGGCTCAAGACCGAGAACGGCGTGCACCGGCTGGTGCGCATCTCGCCCTTCGACAGCCAGGCTCGGCGGCAGACGAGCTTCGCCTCGGTGTACGTCTCGCCGGTCATCGACGACAGCATCGAGGTCGAGATCGAGGACAAGGACCTGCGGATCGACACCTACCGCGCCTCCGGCGCGGGCGGCCAGCACGTCAACCGGACCGACAGCGCCGTGCGCATCGTCCACAACCCGACCGGCGTCGTCGTCCAGTGCCAGAACGACCGCTCGCAGCACAAGAACCGCGCGCAGGCGATGACCATGCTGCGCGCCAAGCTCTACGAGATGGAGCTGCAGAAGCGGCGCGAGCAGGCCGCCGCGACCGAGGCCGGCAAGACGGACATCGGCTGGGGCCACCAGATCCGCTCCTACGTCCTGCACCCCTACAAGATGGTGAAGGACCTGAGGACCGGGGTCGAGACCGGCAACGCCCAAGGCGTGCTCGACGGCGACCTCGACCCGTTCCTCGAAGCGTCCCTCGCTCAAGGCGTCGGCGACACGACGGCGCCCTCGACGAGCTGACAGGGGGCGTCGTCCCGACGGCCATGGCGCCGCCGGGACTCCGCTCACCGCCTACCCGGCGTAGGCGCGGTAGATCACAACGGGAACATTGACGACGTCGACCATCTCATTTTGCCCGGGCATGTTCGGCGCGGCGGCGACGAAATCCTGCATGCGCATGCCCCCGAACTCATCGGGGGTCAGCGCCCCGTCGCCGTTCTCGTCGACAGCGGCGAAATACGCCTCGGCGACGTAATTGCTCTCGTGCGGATTTTCGCTTGACGTCAGGGTCTTGGCGTGAGGCAAGATTCCGATGTCGAGATCGCCCCGCTATCTTTTGT
>CAYZSE010000021.1:0-29866 GCA_964481035.1 uncultured Geminicoccaceae bacterium
CATGGCATCGCACCCTCGTGGGCGGGCGGGGGTGCGGGAGGGTCAAGCATTGCGGAAAACGCGCTGGCGTCACGGGGTGCGGGCGAGCGCGGGTGCCGGTCTCCTCCGCTCGTAGGCTGCGCGCGTCCGGCTTCCCGCAGCCGACACGCCACGGTAACCCTCGGCCAACCCAGGGAGGACGACATGGCGCTCTTCGCGAAGGACGTGGTGGCGAGCCGAGGCGGGCTGGTCGTCGCCCAGAGCCGCACCGCGGCGGCGGCGGGCGCCCGGATCCTCGCCGCCGGCGGCAATGCGGTCGACGCCGCCGTCGCCACCTCCCTCGCGCTCGGCGTCTGCGAGCCGTGGATGAGCGGCATCGGCGGCGGCTGCGCGGCGCTGATCCAGCCCGCCGATGGACCGGCGGTCGCCATCGACGGGGGCATGGTCGCGCCGGCGGCGCTCGATCCCGCTGCCTACCCGCTCACCGGCGAGACGGGGCCGGGCCTCTTCGCCTGGCCCGGCGTCGTCGACGACCGCAACGTCACCGGGCCCCTGGCGGCGGCGGTGCCGGGCCTGGTCGCCGGCCTCGGTCTCGCCCACAGCCGCTTCGGCCGGCTGCCGTGGGGCGAGGTGCTGGAGCCGGCGATCGCGCTCGCGGACGCGGGCCATCGGGGCGACTGGTACACCACCCTGCGGATCACCAACGCCCTGCGCGACCTCCGCCGGCAAGAAGCGGCGGCCGCGGTCTTCTTGCAGGACGGGCTGCCGCCCGTGGTCGACGCTGCGACCGGCCGGTTCGGCCTCGACACCCGCCCGCTCGCGCGGACCTATCGCCGTCTGGCCGCGGCCGGCGCCGACGACTTCTACCGGGGCGAGATCGCGCGCGCCTGGCTCTCGGAAGCCGAGGCCGCCGGCACCTGGCTCGCGCGCGACGATCTCGAGAGCTACGCGGCACATCTCGCCGCGCCGCGCCGGTTCGCCTATCGCGACGCCGAGATCGACGCGATGGACGGGCTGTTTGCCGGCGCGAGCCTCGCCGAGGCGCTCGCCATTGTCGCCGAGCAGTGGCCCGGCGGCGGTGGCGTCGACGCCGCCGCCTACGCCGCCTACGCCACCGGGCTCCTTAGCGCGTACAGAACGCGCCTGGAACGGTCCGGTCACGCGGCGGCGGCCGGCGACACGACGCATTTCTGCGTCGTCGACGAGGCGGGCACCCTCGTCACCTGGACGCAGACGCTGCTGTCGGCGTTCGGCTGCCATGTGCTCCTGCCGGAGAGCGGCATCCTCTTGAACAATGGCATCATGTGGTTCGATCCGCGCCCCGGCACGCCCAACGCGCTCGCGCCAGGCGCGAGGCCGCTCGCCAACATGTGCCCGACGCTGGTGACGACCGCGTCCGGCCGCCGGATCGCGCTCGGTGCCTGCGGCGGGCGGCGCATCCTGCCGGCGGTCCTGCAGTTCGCGAGCTTCGCGGTCGACGCCGGCGACGATCTCGCGGCCGCCTTCGCCCGGCCGCGCATCGACGTCAGCGGGGCCGGCGCCGCGACCGTCGACGAGCGCCTGGGCGACGACGTGCGCCGGGCGGTGGCGGCGATCGTTCCGGTGATCACCACATCTGAGGACATCTACCCGAACCGGTTCGCGCTGCCGAGCGCGCTCGCGATCGCGCCCGACGGCACGCGCACCGGCACGAGCGCCGTCTGCCATCCCTGGTCGGGTGCCGTCGCCACCGGGTCGGTCCCGGCGAACGCGGGTGATCCCTGAAGGCGTCCCGCTGCCGAGCGAGCCGATCCAGGCCGGGCCGGCCTGCGACGTCTCGGAGTAATAATTTTATTCCTATGAAAAGATTTTGATCCGAAAACCGCCCGGCCGAACCTGGAGTCTTCCGCGTGATACGCCTTAGCCCCCTCTTCGTCGCCTTCACCCTCGCCGTCTCCCCCGCGACCGCCGCATCCCTGGATGACGCCCTCGCCGACTTGGCGGCGAGCTACGCGCCGCGGCTCGGTGCCGGCGCCTTCGTGCGCGGCGAGGTGCGGGGCTGCGGCCGCGCCTGGCGCCATACCAGCGAGGCCCTCGCCGCGCCCGAGACCGGCCCCTTGGTGCTCGACCACGGCGCGCCGACCGAGAATGTCGTCGTGCTCTTCCACGGGCTGAGCGACAGCCCCTTCTTCCTGTGCGCCGTCGCCCGCGAGCTGCACGCGGAAGGCGCGAACGTGATCTTGCCGCTGCTGACCGGCCACGGCCTCGCCGAGCCTTTGCCCGACGCTCACAGCGAGGATCTGTCGAGCCGTTGGATGGCCGACGCCGAGGCCGCGCTCGATTTCGCCGCCACCCGCGGCGCGCGCGTCTCGGCCGGCGGGCTCTCGACCGGTGGTGTGCTCGCGGTCTGGCTCTGGAGCCGCGCGCCCGCCACCGTCGACGGCGGGCTCTTGCTGTTCTCCGCCGCCTTCGACTTCGCCACCCGACTCAAGCTCGCCGCGGGCTGCGCCGGCACGCCGGCCGAGCGGCGGCGGAGCATGCTGCGGCGCTGGTGCTACGGGGCTCTGAGCGGCTGGGCGCGACGCGGCGAGACGGGCGGCGCCTGGCGCTGGCAGAACACCTATCGCCAGCGCCTCTCCGAGTACGGTGCCCTGCATCTCGGCATCCTGCGCCGGGCGACGCTCGAGGCGCTCGCCGAGCAGCCGCTGACGGCACCGCTCTTCATCGCCCATTCCGTCGCCGACACCGTCGCGCCGATCCGCGGCGTCGACGCGCTCGTCGTCGCCCATGCCGGTGACGGCGAGGTCGTCCGCGTCACGGTCGACGACACCCGTCGCGCCAACTGCCGCGACCTCTTGAGCGACTGCATCACCCCGGCGCCGGTGCCCGCCGCCTGCGGCATCCCCCATGCCAGCGTGGTCCTGGCCGAATCGGTCCGCCCCGAGGGCGCCCGGGAAGGCGCGGTGTGCGAGCCCGCCAATCCCCAATTCGCCCGGATGATCGCGCAGGCCAAAGCGTTCATTGCCAGCTTGCCATAACGTCGCGGCCCTTGACCGCACCTGTTCCCTCACGAAAGCTGATGCCCTCTTGATCATACCGCGAAGGGGGGCGGCGGGCATGGAGGACTTGAACGCGGCGCAGCGGGAGCTGGTCGAGCGGACGCGGGCCCTCGCGCGCGACGTCGTGGCGCCGCAGGCCGCCCTGACCGACCGGAGCGAAGCCTATCCCTGGCCGGTCGTCGCGGCCCTGCGCGAGGCCGGCTTCATGGGCATGACGGTGCCCGCGGCCTATGGCGGCCCGGGCCTCGGCTACTTCGAGACCACCCTCGTCGTCGAGGAGATCGCCAAGGCCTGCTGCACCTCCGGGCGCATCGTCGTCGACAGCAACATGGGCGCGCTCGGCGCCGTCATGGCCTACGGCGACGAGACCCAGAAGCGGCTCTGGGCCGAGCACGTGCTCGGCGGCGACAAGCCCGCGATCTGCATCAGCGAGCCCGGCGCCGGCAGCGATGCCGGCGCGATGACGACCACCGCCGAGCGCCGCGGCGACCGCTGGGTTCTCAACGGCACCAAGCACTGGATCACGGGCGGCGGCGTATCGACGCTGCACCTCGTCTTCGCCCGCGTCGTCGAGGGCGGCGAGGCGCGCGGCATCGCCGGCTTCATCGCCGTCCGCGGCGAGGACGAGGGCCTCGAAGTCGGCCGGCGCGAGCCCGCCATGGGCGCACGCGGCCTGCCCGAGACCGAGCTGCACTGCCGCGACCTCGCCCTGCCCCTCGACCGGGTGATCGTGCCGCCGGAGGGACCGAGGCTGGGGCTCAAGCGTCTATTGGATGCCTACAACGGCCAGCGGGTGGGCGCCGCTGCCGTCGCCCTCGGCGTCGCGCAAGGCGCGTTCGACTACGCGACGGCCTTCATTCGCGAGCGCGCGCAGTTCGGCGCGCCGCTGGCGCAGATGCAGGGATTGCGCTGGCTGGTGGCCGACATGGCGACGAGCCTCGACGCCGCACGGCTGCTCATCCACCGGGCCGCGAAGAGCCGCGGCGAGCGCGGCTTTCCGCTGCCGATGCCGGCCGCGCAAGCGAAGATCTTCGCCGCGGAGCAGGCGATCCGCGTCACCAACGACGCGCTGCAGCTCACCGGTGCCGCCGGCTATTCCCGCGACCGCCCGCTCGAGCGAATGGTCCGCGACGCGCGGATGTTCGCGATCGCGGGCGGCACGGCCCAGGTCCTGCGCAACCTCGTCGCCCACAAGCTGCTCGACCCGCCCACCGCCGCCGAGGTCACGCCGATCCGCAAGAGCGCCTGATCTCGGCCGCGCGGCGATGGTCGACCTCGGGGCGATCGCGACGGTGCTGACGGTCCTCCTCGCGGCCAACGGCACGCCCGTCCTGCTCAAGCGGTCGCTCGACGGCCGCTTCGCCGCACCGATCGACGGCGGTCGGCGCTTCGTCGACGGCCGTCCCTGGCTGGGTGCATCCAAGACCTGGCGCGGCCTCGCCGGCGGCACGGCGGCGGCGGCCGTGGTCGGGGCCGCGCTGGGGCCGGGCTGGTGGCTCGGCGCCGCGATCGGCTTGCTGGCACTCGGGGGCGATCTTCTCTCCAGCTTCACCAAGCGCCGTCTGGGCCTCCCGTCGAGCGATCAGGCTCTTGGGCTCGACCAGATCCCCGAGTCGTTGCTGCCGGCGCTCTTCCTGCGGACACCGCTCGGGCTCGCCTGGCTCGACGTAGCGCTCGTCGTCGCGCTGTTCCTGATCGGCGAACTGGCCCTCTCGCGTGTCTTCTACCGGCTGGGCATCCGGGACCGTCCTCATTGAGGCGCCTCGCGTGCCAGCACGTGCAGCGTGATCTCCGGCGGGCAACAAAAGCGCGCTTCGACCACGCAGGCGCCGCAGCCTGCCGAGGTGTAGCCCCTGAGATCGTGGTGGCGCCACGCGCCGCGGCCGAGCCGGCGCGGCAGCTTCGCGCTCAGCAGCACCGGCACACCGCCCGGCAGGCAGATCTGCCCGCCATGGGTGTGGCCGCTCAGCATCAGATCGACCTGGCTGTGCGCCGCGTGTCGCCACAGCTCGGGCGTGTGGGAAAGCAGCACCGTGAAGCCGTCGGCGGGCACCTCGGCGAGCGCCTGATCGAGGTTGTCCATCCGGTAGAAATGCGCATCGTCGACGCCGGCGAGGTGCAGCACGTCGCCGGCACGCTCCACCCGCACGGCTTCGTTCAGCAACAGGCGCAGGCCCATGCTCTCCAGCGCCGGGACCATGTCGACGGTGTCGTGGTTGCCGAGCACGCCGTAGACCGGGCCGCGCAGGCGCGACACCAGCTCGGCGGTCGCGGCCATCGCCTGGTCGATCGGGCCGGCGGTGGCACCGCGGAAATCGCCGGTGACGACGGCGAGATCGTAGTCGAGCGCGGCGACGAGCTCGCGGGTCCGGGCGAGCGCCGCGCGGCTCATGTCGGCGTGCAGGTCGGTGAGCTGCAGCATGCGGAAACCCTCGAAGCCGGCGGGCACGGCGGGGCTCGCGACGCGGTTCCGGCGCAGCTCGACCCGCGCCGCGTTGCGCCGGCCGCGCGCCGCCATCAACGACAGGCGCAGGCAGCCGGCGATCAGCGGGCGGGCGAGCCGCGCATTCTCGATGTTGAAGCCGGTCCGGCTCTGCCCGAAGACCTGCGCCTCGTGGTCGCGCTCGACGCCCCGTCGGCGCTGCAGGTAGCGCGGATCGAGCCGCGCGAGCAGCCTTCGCTCCAGATCGTCGCCGCCGTCCATCGCCGCGGCCTCAGAGCGCCGACTTGGGCAGCACGCCGTGGATGCCCTTCTCGCCGTCGACGAGCTGGGTGACGCGGAAGTCGCAGGCGAGCGAGCAGAGCAGATAGGCCTCGCTGCGCGTCCGCGCGGTGCGCGCGCAGACGAGGTCGATCATCCGCCGGACGGCGATCTTCGCGGCGTCGTCGAGATCGGCCTCGAAGCCCATCGAGATCAGCGCCTCGGGCGTCTCGGCGTAGGGTAAGGCGGCGTCGAGGTCGGAACGCAGCGTCAACCTGAAGCGCCCCCGGAGCGCCGTCTCGACCGCACACAGGCAGACCTCGCCGTCGCCCTGCACGCCGTGGCCGTCCCCCGCCGAGAACAGCGCCCCCTCGTTGAAGACGGGCAGGTAGAGGGTCGCACCGGGGCGCAGCTCCTTGTTGTCCATGTTGCCGCCGAAGGCGCGCGGTTGGGCCGTGTCGAGCCGGCCCCAAGCCGGCGGCGGCGCCACGGCGAGAACCCCGAAGAAGGGATCGAGAGCGATCCGCTTGCCCCAAGGCAGCACGGCCTCGCCGCGGTCCCTATCGATGTCGATGAGAAAGTGCTCGTGGTCCGGGAAGTCCTCCGGCAACGTCCCCAACAGCGGGACGATCTTGGCGAAGCCCCAATCCTGGCGCGGCTCCGCCTCGAGGACCTCGACCTGCAGGACGTTGCCGGGCATGGCCCCTTCGACGCGGATCGGTCCCGTCATCACGTGCGCGCCGGGCCCTCTGGCCGCCGCCAATCCCTGTAGCGTGCGCACATGGTCGGCGAGCAGGCGATCCGCCGGTCCGTCGGCGAGCGTGCCCGCGGGCAGGCAGTCGATCGTCACCTCGTCGCCGCTCGCGACGGCAAGGACCGGCGGCGTCTGCGCTTCGAAATATCCCCAAAAGCAGGTCTCGGGCGATGCCGCCAGATGATGGTGCGCCATGCTTCCTCCGCCGCGGGCTGCAGGCTGCATCCAACCGCCATCAGCCGCGGGCGTCCACCGCTCTGTTGCTCGCTTGCTCAGGCGTCGAAGCGTTGCCCGGCTCGCTCGAAGCCTTCGCGAAGGTCGCTCCACGCCGCCGCGAATTGCCGCTTCAGGTCCTCGCCGCCATCGCGACCCTGATGCTGGAGCCGATCCAGCTCCGCACCCAGCTCGTCCACGCGCCGTCGCAAGTCGAGCACCACCAGCCGACCCTCCTGCTCACCCTGGAGGCGGTGCTGGTCGAGCTTCGCCTGCCAGGCCTGCAGGCGGCCCCGCCATTCACGCATCTGCGCCTCGGCCTGCTGCCGTAGCGGCTCGACATCCCTGCCCATCGAGCGGCTCCTTTGCTCTTTTGCTCTGCTGCCGCCGAAACGGGACGAAGCGACGCCGGTTCCGCCGGGTCGCTGACGCGGGTGGCACCCGGCACGTCGGGCGCCCTCGACGAGATCCTCGTCAGCTCCGTTGACCGCGCCGACCCGAGCACATACCCATGAGTGCAGGAACGTCGACTTGGCTCCCATGACACGACTGGTTCTCAGCGGCGGCCGGCTCGCCACGATGCGCCGCAAGGCGGCGGCAACTTTCGGGCTCGTCGACGACGGTGCGATCGCCATCGACGACGGCTGGATCGTCTGGGTCGGCCACGCGGACGAGCTGCCCGACGATTTTCGCCGCTGGCCGCTCCGCCGGCTCGAAGGACGGCTCGTCACGCCGGCGCTCGTCGACTGCCACACCCATCTGGTCTTCGCGGGCGATGGCGCGCCCGAGTTCGAGCTGCGGCTCGCCGGTGCGCCGTCCACGCCGATTGCGCGGGAGGCGGCCGCCATCGGCGCGACCGTGGCGGCGACACGGGCGGCCGACCACGCGGCCCTGCTCCAGGCGAGCCTGAAGCGGGCGGATGCGCTGATCGCCGAGGGCGTCGGCACCGTCGAGATCAAGAGCGGCTGGGGCCTCGACACCCGCACCGAGCGGCGCCTGCTCGAGGTGGCCCGGCACCTGCCGGAGCATCGCGCAGTGCGAGTGCGTACGACCTTTCTGGGCGCGCATGCGGTTCCCCCGGAACACGCCGACGCGCCCGACGGCTATGTCGACCTCCTCTGCCGCGAGATGCTGCCGCAGCTCGCCGAGGAGGGCCTCGTCGACGCCGTGGACGCCCTGCTCGATCCGACGGCGCTCGACGCCCGACAGATCGCCCGCGTGTTCGCGACGGCCCAGGCACTGGGCCTGCCGGTGAAGCTGCACGCGGACCGCTTCGGCGACGGCGGGGGCGGCGCTCTCGCCGCACGCTTCGCCGCGCTCTCGGCCGACCACCTCGAACATCTGAGCGCGAAGGGGATCCAGGCGATGGCCGCGGCAGGCACCGTCGCCGTGCTGCTTCCGGGTGCCTACTATACGGCGCGCCAAACGCAACCGCCGCCGGTGGCCGCGCTTCGCGAGGCGGGGGTGGCGATGGCCGTCGCGACCGACTGCAACCCTTGCTCGTCACCGCTGACCTCGCCCCTCTTGGCGATGAACATGGCCTGCACCTTTTTCGGGCTCACCGCCGAGGAGTCGCTCGCCGGCATGACCCGGGCTGCTGCCAAGGCGCTCGGCCTCGCCGGCGAGGTCGGCACCTTGAAGGGCGGCAAGCGCGCGGATCTCGCCCTTTGGGACGCCGAGCGCCCGGCGGAGCTCATGTGCCGGATGGGCCTCAACCCGCTGCACGCCCGCCTCGTCGCCGGCCGCGAATGATCGCGCCCCATCTCACCCCCCACGCGCCCGACGACGACGACCGCCGCATGAAAGAATTGTGACAATTTGATCTCGGCCAATGACAAGGTCGCCGCGATGTGATCCCCTCGCATCAGCAAAACCAGAAGCGGAGGCACGCGGCGCTGCGGTGCCGGCCCCGCCAGGGAGGGCCATCCGCCCATGGACAACCGTGGCCCCGATCGCGGACACACACAGCCCGCGGTTTATCGCCAAGCCGGGCTCGCGCCCCGCTCGACCCGGCGCGCCCGGCAGGTGCGCCGTGCAGGCACCGCCAGCGGCCTGGGCCGCCTCGCGGCGCAAACGCTCGTCTATTCGGGTGCGATGCTCGCGCTCCTGCTCGCCGTCGGCCGCCTCATGGGCGGCTAGCGCTCTTGCAGAAAAGCTCGGCGATGGAGCCTCCGCGCTCGCATCGCCGCGTGATGCGTCGTCTCCGCGGCCCGGCGGATCTCGTCCGTGTCGCCGGCGCGGATCCGCGGCGTGACGCGGTCGCGATGGTCGGCGTCGCGAGGACGGTCAGCCGTCACGGTCGGTGACGTAGGCGATGCGCAGCATGTTGGTCGCGCCGGGAGTGCCGAAGGGCAGGCCCGCGGTGACGATGAGCGCTTGACCGGATTGCGCCAAGCCGTGCACCACCGCGGCCTGGCGCGCCTTGGCGATCATGTCGTCGAGGCTCTTGGCGTCCTCGCACATGACCGGCCGCACCCCCCAGACCACGGTAAGGCGGCGCGCCGTGCCGAGCCGGGTGATCAGCCCGAGGATCGGCTGCGAGGGCCGCTCGCGCGCCGCCCTGAGCGCCGTCGTGCCGCTCGTGGTGTAGGTGACGATGGCGGCCGCGTTGAGGTTCTCCGCCACGCTCGCGGCGGCCTGGGTGATCGCGTCGGCCGCGGTATGCTCGGCCTCGGCCGTGTAGGCGGTGACGTAGGAGCGGTAGAGCGGGTCGACCTCCACCCGGTTGATGATGCGATCCATGATCGCCACCGCCTCGACCGGGTACTCGCCGGCGGCGCTCTCGGCCGACAGCATCAGCGCGTCGGCGCCGTCGTAGCAGGCGGTCGCCACGTCCGAGGCCTCGGCGCGGGTCGGCGCCGGTGCGGTGATCATGCTCTCGAGCATCTGGGTCGCGACGACGACAGGCTTGCCGGCGGCGCGCGCCGCGCGGACGATCCGCTTCTGCAGCCCAGGCACGTCCTCGGGCGGCAGCTCGACGCCGAGATCGCCGCGGGCGATCATGATGCCGTCCGAAAGCTCGATGATGCCGTCGAGAAACTCGATCGCCGAAGGCTTCTCGATCTTGGCCATGATCGCCGCGCGGCCGGAGATGAGCCGGCGCGCCTCGGCGACGTCCTCGGGGCGCTGGACGAAGCTCAAGGCGACCCAGTCGAAGCCCTGGTCGAGCCCGAAGACGAGGTCGTTCCTGTCCTTGGCGGTCAAGGCCGAGAGCCTGAGCACGGCGTTGGGCACATTGACGCCCTTGCGGTCGGAGATGACCCCGCCGACCTCGATCATCGCTTCGAGGTGGTCGCCGTCGACGTGCTCGACGCGCGCGCGGAGCTTGCCGTCGTCCAGGAGGAGATCGGTGCCGCGCTCGACCGTGTCGAAGATCTCGCGATGCGGCAGGTGCACCCGCGTAGCGTCGCCCGGGCTCGGGTCGAGGTCGAAGCGAAAGCGCGCGCCCGCGACCAGGGTCGCCTTGCCACCGGCGAACTTGCCGACCCGCAGCTTCGGCCCCTGCAGGTCCATCAGCGCGCCGATCGGCTTGTCGAGCTCGCGCTCGACCTCGCGCAACGCCGCCAGCCGCTCGACGTGGTCGTCGTGGGTGCCGTGGCTGAAATTGAAGCGAAAGACGTCCGCGCCGGCCTGGACCAGCGCCCTGATGCGCTCCTTGGTCGACGACGACGGCCCCAAGGTCGCGAGGATTTTGGTGGAGCCTTCCCGGCGCATGTCGCACCCCTTCGAACAACGCGCCTTCCCCTGGCACGGGTCGCCGGGACGCACAACCGCCGTTGTCGCGGGCCACGGATGCCGCCACCTTCCCACCGACGCTCGAGCGGTGGAGGACGACGCGGATGGCGGCACGGATCGCGATGGCCTTGATGCTGGTCTTGTGGCCGGTTGCGGCGCAAGGCCGGGATACGCTGCGGATCGGTATCACGCAGTTCCCGTCGACGCTGCACCCGAGCATCGATTCGATGCTCGCCAAGACCTATGTCCACGGCATGACGCTGCGGCCGATCACCGGCTTCGATCGCGACTGGCAGCTCACCTGCTTTCTCTGCACCGAGCTTCCGACCTTCGAGAACGGCGGCGCCGAGCGGATCGAGCGGGCCGACGGCAGCATCGGCGCGCGCGTGAGCTTCGCCATCCACCCCGACGCGCGCTGGGGCGACGGCATGCCAGTGACCGCCGCCGACGTCGTCTTCGCCTGGCGCTTCGGCAAGCACCCCGAGAGCGGCGTTCCGTCGCGCGAGGCCTATACCGACATCCTCGACATCGAGGTCCACGGGCCCAAGAGCTTCACCGTCGAGACCAAGGACCTCGAGTTCCGCTACAACGCGCTGAACAGCCTGCAGCCCCTGCCGGCGCACCTCGAGGCCCGGGTGTTCGACGCCGGGCCCGCCGCCTACCGCAACCGCACCCTCTACGACGCCGATCCGGGCAACCCCGGCCTGTGGATGGGCCCCTACCGCGTGGCCGAGGTGGCGACCGGCGAGTACCTCGTGCTCGAGCGCAACCCCGAATGGTACGGCACGCCGCCGGCCTTCGCGCGGATCGTCGTCGAGGTCGTCGAGAACACCGCCGCCATGGAGGCGACGCTGCTCGCGGGCGAGATCGACATGATCGCCGGCGAGCTCGGCCTGCCGCTCGAGCAGGCGCTCGCCTTCGCCGAGCGGCACGGCGACCGCTTCCAGATCGCTTACGAGCCCGGCCTCGTCTACGAGCATCTCGAGGCCAACCTCGACAATCCGCTCTTCCAAGACGTGCGCGTTCGCCGCGCGCTGATGTGGGCCGTCGACCGCGAGGCGCTGTCGGAGCGGCTGTTCGCCGGCAAGCAACCGGTCGCAGCCACCAACGTGCACCCGCTCGACTGGGTCCATGCCGAAGACGTGCACCACTACGCCCGCGACCTCGAGCGCGCCCGCGCCTTACTCGACGACGCCGGCTGGCGTCCGGGGCCCGACGGCATCCGGGTCGACGACGCCGGCGAGCGCCTCTCCTTCGAGTTCGCGACCACGGCCGGCAACCGCGGCCGGGAGCTCGTCCAGCAGTTCCTCCAGGCGCAATGGGCCGAGGTCGGCGTCGAGGCCGTGATCCGCAACCTGCCGCCACGGGTTCTCTTCGCCGAGCACCTGAGCCGGCGGCGGTTCACGGGCATGGCGCTGTTCGCGTGGATCAGCTCGCCCGAGAGCGCGCCCAAGACGACACTGCACTCGACCATGATCCCTTCGGCCGGCAACGGCTGGAGCGGGCAGAACTACACGGGCTACGCCAACCCCGAGATGGACGCGCTGATCGAGGCGATCGAGGTCGAGCTCGACCGCGAGGCCCGCGCCGAGCTGTGGCGTCGCCTGCAGGTGCTCTACGCGACCGATCTGCCGGCGATGCCCCTCTACTTCCGCGCCAACGCCCACATCTGGCCGACATGGCTCGAGGGCGTGACGCCGACGGGCCATCAGGACGTGAGCACGCTGTGGGTCGAGGAGTGGCGCGTGCGGGAGTAGGCCGTGCTCGCTCATCTCCTGCGCCGCGGCGGCGAGGCGATCGTCGCCTGGCTCGTCGTCTCCATGCTCGTCTTCGCGCTGGTGGGCCTGATGCCCGGCGATCCGCTAGACCTCATGTTGAGCGCCGACCCCGACATCACGGCCGAGGACGTCGCGCGGCTGAAGGCGCTCCACGGCGTCGATCAGCCGCTCTGGCAGCGCTACACGGCTTGGCTCGGCGGTGTCCTCGGGGGCGACTGGGGGTTCTCGCGGGCCTACGCGCAGCCGGTGGCGGCGGTGCTGACCACGCCGCTCGTCAACACACTCGTGCTGATGGGGCTGAGCCTCGTCCTCGGGCTCGCCATCGCCGTGCCGCTGGCCCTCCTGGCCGCCGCCCGGCCCGGCGGCGCGCTCGATCTCGGCGTCAACATCGCGGCCTTCGCCGGCTTCTCGGTGCCCTCCTTCTGGCTCGCGCTGATCGTCATCCTGGTGTTCGCCGTCCAGCTCGGCTGGCTCCCGGCGGGGGGCGTGCACGCGGTCGGCGATCCGGGCCTGGCGAGCCGCCTCGCGCACCTGGTCCTGCCGGTGCTGACCCTCTCGGCGCTGACCGCGGGGACCTATCTGCGGTTCACCCGCGGCGCGCTCTTGGAGGTCGTCGGCGAAGACTTCATGCGCACCGCCCGGGCCAAGGGTCTCGGCCGGCTCCATGCGCTGATCCGCCACGCCTTGCCGAACGCGCTCTTGCCTCTCGTCACCATCGTCGCCCTGCACCTGGGCACGCTGCTCTCGGGCGCGCTCGTCGTCGAGGTGGTCTTCGCCTATCGCGGCATGGGCAAGCTCACCTACGATGCGATCCTCGCCAACGACTACAACCTCGCGATGGCGGCGCTGCTGCTGTCGACCGCGCTGACCCTCGCCTGCAACATCCTGGCCGACGTCGCCTACGCCCGGCTCGACCCGCGGGTGCGCTATGACGACTAGCCGTGCCGGCGCGAGGGGCGGCCGCGCACCCACCTACGTCATCGCCGCCGCGAGCGGCGTGCTGGCGCTGTTGGCCGTCACCTGCGCGGCGGCCCCCTGGATAGGCGGCTGGCTCGGCGTCGACGGCACGACGGTCGACATCCTCAACCGCCTGGCACCGCCGAGCGCCACCCACTGGCTCGGCACCGACGAGCTCGGCCGCGACTATCTGATGCGCGTGCTCGAGGGCGGCCGCGTGTCGCTCGTGGTGGGCCTCGGCGGGGCCGTCGCCGCGGCCGTCATCGGCACGTTCGTCGGGGTGGTGAGCGGCTATGCCGGGGGTGCGGTCGACGCGCTCTCGATGCGCCTCACCGACATCGTCATCGCGCTGCCGATCCTGCCCCTGCTGCTCATCGTCGCCGCCATCGACCTCGCCGAGCTCGGCCTGGTCGAGCCGCGCGACGGCGGGCTCACCCGCATCGTCGTCATCGTCGCGCTGTTCGGCTGGCCGCCGGTCGCCCGCGTCGCCCGCGGCACGACCCTGAGCGTCAAGCGGCGCACCTACGTGACGGCCGCGGAAGCCCTCGGCGCGCCGCCCGCGATCGTCGTCCGCCGTCACGTGCTGCCCAACGTGGCGGGGCCGATCATCGTCGTCGCCACCCTCGGCATCGGCAACGTCATCCTCGCCGAATCGGTCCTCTCCTTTCTCGGTCTCGGCATCCAGCCGCCGACGCCGTCCTGGGGCAACCTCCTGACCGGCGCCCAGACGATCATGGCGCAGGCGCCGTGGCTCGCGGTCGTGCCGGGCCTCGCCATCTTCGCGACCGTGATCGCCTTCAACGTCCTCGGCGACGGCCTGCAGGCGGCGCTCGACCGCCGACGGTGAGCGCACCGGGCGCCGCGGCCGACGCGTTCGGCGTTGACAACGCGATCGCGACGGCCAAGCAACCCGAACCTCCGCTCGCATGCCCATCGGGAGCCGCAGCCTGCGCAGCCCCTCGCGCCGCAGCCACTCGCACCGCCGCCCGACGCCGCCGCAAGCGGCGCCCCTGAGCCCGCCGTCGCGCCGCAAGCGGTGGCGTGGCTGGGCCGCGGGCCTCGGGCTGGTCGGCGGGCTCGCCCTCGCGCACGCGATCGCCGGCGGGCTCACGCCACGCTTCGAGGCCGAGGCACTCATCGAGCGCGAGCCACGCGGCGGCGACTTCACCGTCGAGCAACGGCTCGCGGCGACCCGCACTTTCCGCGCCGCGGTCCTCGACGACGTGCCGCGCGCCGCGCTGGACGGCCTCGCGGTGGTGCCGGTCGAGCGCGCCTTGCGGCAGCGGGCCGAACGGCTCTTGGCCATGGCCTCCGGCCGTCTCGCCGGCCCGAGCGCCGCCGACGGCCCCGCTGTCGCGTCGGCAGGCGCGGTCGAGCCGAGCGCGCTGCACCTGGATGCGCGGATTTCCCCGGACGGCGGGGTGTTGAGCGTCACCACCGCCGCGACGACCGCCGAGGCCGCGCGGGTGCTCGCCACGACCGTGGCGGAGCGGCTCGTCGCCGAGCGTCAACGCCGCCGCCGAGAGGGCTTGGCGGTGCGCCTCGCCGCCACCGAGACGGCGCTCGAGGACACCCGAAGGGCGATCGACCACGCCGAGCGCGCTTTGGCGGACCTCGCTGTCGAGGCGCCGGACGAGGCCCGCTCGGCCCTCGCCGCCCTCGCCGCGCGCGCGCGCTCGGCCGAGGCCCGCCGCTCCATGCTCGCAGCCGATCTCGCCGAGCTCGAGGCGGCGGCGGTGCCTCCCTTGGATCTCGAGCGCCTGCTCGATCGCCCGCGCAGCCAAGACCTGGCCGACGCCGTCGCCGCCCAAGAGCGGGCCGCGGCACGCGTGCTGGCGCTCCAAGAGACCTACGGCGATCGGCACCCGGTGATGAAGGCGGCGGTCGCCGCGCGCGCCGGCCGCGATCGGGACGTGCGCCGCGCCGCGGAGGCGCTGGTCGCGAGCGCGCGCGCGGAACTCGATGCGCAGAAGGCGGTGGTGGAACGGCTCGAACACGAGCGCACGGCGCAGGCGGCGATGGTGGCGGAGCGCGAGGCGGCGCGTCGATCGGCCGAGCAGCGGCGCGCGCGGCTGGGCGAGGCGCGTGACCGGGCGGCGACCTTGGCGGCCACGCGCGCGCAACTCCGCGCCACGCTCGCGACACTGGCGCCGGACGCCAGGGTCGTCCTCGTGAGCGATCCCGCCCGCGTCCACGACCACCGCACGCTCGCCGCCCTCTACGGGGCCGGCGGTCTCGGCGGGCTCGTCGCCGGCGGGCTCCTCGGGCGGGTCGGCCGAACCGGCGCCGGCCGCATCGCCGGCGTGGCTGAGGCCGAGGCGCTGACCGGTCTGCCGGTCCTCGCTCGCTTGCCGCGGCCGCCGCGGCCGGGGCAGCGCAACGCCGCCTTCGATGCCGCCATCGAGCGCATGGCCCTGCGCCTGGGCGCGGCGGCGCAACCGTCGCGGGCCTTGGCGATCGCGCGGCTCGACGGCAGCGCCGGGATCGCGGCCACGGCGGTGACGCTCGGCGAGGCGTTGACCCGCGACCAGCTCGCGGTTCTCGTCGTCGAGGCCACCGGCACCCGCGCCGACGGTCCCGGGCGAGGCCGCAACGCGGCCGCAGCGAACCCGCAGACCGTGTGCCACGGTGATGCGGCCTGGAGCGAGGCCGTGCGCGCGCTGACGGCCAGAGGGCCATGGCTGCTCACCGCGCCGCGCCACGGGGGGACCGAGGCGTCGGCCGGCGCGCTCGAGCCCGTCTTGGCGGAAGCCGTTCGGCGGTTCGATCGCATCGTGGTCTCGGCACCGCCGCTGACGACGCCGGCGGGCCTGCGGGTCGCCCGCGCCGTCGGTGCCGTCGTGCTCGTCATCGGTCGGGCGCGGACGACGCCGGATGAGCTCGTCCGTGGGCTCCAAGAGGTCGTCGCCGTCGGCGGTCGCCCCGTCGGCCTCGTGCTGATCGAGTAGCGGGTTCCGCCTCCGGCTCGAACCGCCCCACGGGAAAGCACTCTCGTTTCCCACGAAAGGAAGGCTGGCGCGGTAACGCCGGTGGTTGCAAAGGCTGAGCCATGTTCGCCCATCACGTTTCGACGCTCACGCGCGCCGGCAGCGCCGTCCTCGATCTGATCCTCCCGCACCGTTGCGCGCTGTGCGGCACTGTGCTCGGCCACGAGCGCGGGCTCTGCCCCGTCTGCTGGGGCGAGCTTCGCTTCATCTCGCCGCCCCTCTGCCCCGTCTGCGGGCGACCGAGCGCCGCAGACGACGATCCCGACCGCGCTTGCGTCGGGTGTGCGACGGATCCGCCCCTGCTGCGCCGCACGCGCGCAGCGCTCGCCTACGACGACACCAGCCGGCGGCTGGTGATCGCCTTCAAGCACTACGGGCGCCTCAGCCTGCGGCCGCTGCTCGCGACCTGGGTCGAGCGGACGGCCGGGGAGCTGATCGGCGACGTCGACCTCGTGGCGCCTGTGCCGCTGCATCGCTGGCGCTTGTTGCGCCGCGGCTTCAACCAGTCGGCGCTGCTCGCCGGCCCGCTCGGTCGGCCGGACGGCCCCAGCTACGTGCCGGATCTGCTCGTCCGCCACCGCCCGACGGCATCGCAGCAGGGTCTCGGCAGCGAGGCACGGGCGCGCAACGTCACCTCGGCAGCCTTTCGCGTCCACCCCCGCCATCGCGCCGAGGTCGAGGGTCGTCGTGTCCTGCTCGTCGACGACGTGCTGACGACGGGTGCGACGCTCGCCGCGTGCGCGCGCGTCCTCGACCGCGCCGGCGCCGCCGCGGTCGACGCGGTTTGCCTCGCCCGGGTGACGCGCCCGCAAAAAGCACCCATGTCTTGATGGTTGTTTCTCGGAGGTCTTCCGATGCCGTCGGTCGAAATCTACACGAGCCCCTTGTGCGGCTACTGCTTCGCGGCCAAGCGGCTTCTGGACTCGCGCCGCGTCGCCTATGTCGAATTTGACGTCTTGAGCGCGCCGCAGCACATGCGCGAAATGATCGCTCGCGCCGACGGGCGCCGCACGGTGCCGCAGGTCTTCATCGACGGCCACGGCATCGGCGGCTGCGACGAGCTGCACGCGCTGGCTCGCTCGGGCGAGTTGGACCGGCTGCTCGCGTCCGGCGGCGCGGGCGCATGATCCGTTACGCCCTGCGTTGCGCCTGCGGCCACGATTTCGACGCCTGGTTCAACAGCGCCGCCGCCTACGACGCGCAAGCCGAGCGCGGGCTCGTCGACTGCCCCTCGTGCGGCGGCCACGAGATCGGCAAGGCACCGATGGCGCCGGCGGTGAGCCGCTCACGTGCGGCGGCGGTCGATCAAGCGCGGATGAGGGCGGCGCTCATGGCCATGGCCCGCCAGGTCAAGCGCGACGCCGAGCATGTCGGCAAGCGCTTCCCCGACGAGGCGCGCAAGATCCACGCCGGGGAAAGTGCCGAGCGGCCGATCTGGGGCGAGGCCACGCTCGAGGATGCGAGGAGCTTGCACGACGAGGGCATCGCGGTCGTGCCGCTGCCGGCGGTGCCGGAGCACGACGCTTGACGGTCAACCGCCGCGTGCGCTCAGGAGGTAGTTGACATCGACGTCGCCGCGCAGCGCGAAGCCGCCCTCGCGAGGCCGCCAGCCTACTCCGGCGAGGCGGTCGACGACAAAGCCGGCGGCGCGCAGCCAGGCGGCGAGCTCCGACGGCTTGACGAAGCGCTGCCAGTCGTGGGTGCCGCGCGGCAGCCAGCCCAGCAGATACTCCGCGCCCAGCACCGCCTCGACATAGGCGCGGCGCGTGCGGTTGATCGTCGACAGGCAGAGCACGCCGCCCGCCGCCGTGAGCTCGGCCAGCGTCGCCGTGAACTCCGCTTGATACTCGACGTGCTCGATGACCTCCGAGGCGACCACGACGTCGAAGCGCTCGCCCCGTTCGGCCACGGCCTCGGCGGTCTCGAGCCGGTAGGTGATGGCGAGGCCTTCGGCGGCGGCATGCCGCCTTGCGACCTCGAGGGAGGCGGGCACGAGGTCGATGCCGGTCACGTCCGCGCCGAGCCGCGCGAGCGGCTCCGCCAGCAACCCTCCGCCGCAGCCGACGTCGAGAACACGCAGACCCCTAAGCGGCTTGCCCAGGGGCACGTCGCGCCCGGCGATGGCGGCGTCGCGGACGAAGGCGATCCGCACGGGGTTCATGCGATGCAAGGGTGCGAGCGGGCCCGCCTCGTCCCACCAGCTCTCGGCCGTGGCCTCGAATTTGGCGAGCTCGCGGGCATCGGCGCGGCGGTCGGCGGGCATCATGAGCGGCCTTTCACGAGGGTCCTGGACAGCGTCGTCTTGCTTCCGGCGTCTCAGGGTGGATAAGAAGCGCGTCTGGTCAATGCCGCGCCGCGGCCGCGGCGGCTGCTCGAGGTCTCTCCGTTGACACGCGTCGTGCAGAAATTCGGCGGCACTTCGGTCGCCGACCCCGAACGCCTACGGCACGTGGCGGGCCGCATCGCCCGTCATGTTGCCGCGGGCGAGCGCGTCGCCGTCGTCGTCTCGGCCATGGCCGGTCACACCAACCAGCTCGTCCGATGGGTCGAGGAGGTGGGCGGGCCGCGCGCCGACGCGGCGGAGCACGATGTCGTCGTCGCCGCCGGCGAGCAGATCACGAGCGGGCTTCTGGCCCTGGCACTGCAACGGCTAGGCGCGCGGGCGCGCTCGTTCCAGGGCTGGCAGGTGCCGATCTTGACCGACGACGTCCACGCCAAGGCGCGCATCGCCGAGATCGATGCCGACGCGGTCAACGCCACCCTCGACGCCGGCGTCGTCGCGGTCATTCCGGGCTTCCAGGGCGTCGATGCCCTCCGCCGCGTCACCACGCTCGGCCGCGGCGGCTCGGACACCTCGGCGGTCGCGATCGCCGCCGCGATCGGGGCCGACCGCTGCGACATCTTTACCGACGTGGACGGCGTCTACACCAGCGATCCCCGCATCGTCCCGCGCGCGCGCAAGCTCGACCGCATCACCTACGAGGAGATGCTCGAGCTCGCCTCGCTCGGCGCCAAGGTCCTGCAGACCCGTTCCGTCGCCCTCGCCATGCAGTACAATGTCCCCGTTCAGGTTCTGTCCAGCTTCGAGGACGCGCCGGGCACGTTGGTCACAGCGGATGACAGCATGATGGAGCACCAGCTCGTCTCGGGCATCACCTACAGCCGCGACGAGGCCAAGGTCACCCTGGTCGGCGTGAGCGATCAGCCGGGCATCGCCGCGCAGATCTTCGGCCCGCTCGCGGCCGCGGCGGTGAACGTCGACATGATCGTACAGAGCGTGTCCCCCGACGGCCGGCACACGGACCTGACCTTCACGGTCGCCACGACCGACCTCGCGCGGACCCGCGACCTGCTGGCGCCGATCGCCCGCGACCTCGGCTGCGAGCGGATCGAGGCGGACGGCGGCATCGTCAAGATCTCGGTGATCGGCGTCGGCATGCGCAGCCACGCCGGCATCGCGCATCGGATGTTCAAAGCGCTCGCCGACCGCGGTATCAACATCCAGGCCATCTCGACCTCGGAGATCAAGGTCAGCGTCCTCATCCCCGAGGACTACACCGAGCTGGCGCTCCGCACCCTGCACACGGCCTACGGGCTCGACGCGGAGGCATGAGCACGATGAAGCATCAACCGGGCCGCGCCCGCCTCGAGGCGCTCACCGCGCGCGGCCGCGCCTTGCTCGGCACCGAGGTCGCGATCCTCGGGGGTGCCATGACCTGGGTGTCCGAGCGCCATCTCGTCGCCGCCATCTCGAACGCGGGCGGGTTCGGGGTCGTGGCCTGCGGCTCCATGAGCCCGGACCTGCTCGCCGCCGAGATTGCGGCGACCCGCGCGCTGACCGCCAAGCCTTTCGGCGTCAACCTGATCTTGCTCCACCCCGAGGTCGAGGCGCTGATCGACCGCTGCGTCGACCAGGAGGTCAGCCACCTCGTCTTCGCCGGCGGCGTGCCGAGCCGCGACCACGTCGCCCGGGCCAAGATCGCAGGCGCCAAGGTCATCGCCTTCGCGCCGTCGGCGGCGATCGGCAAGCGATTGATCAAGGCGGGCGTCGACGGCCTCGTCGTCGAGGGCGCGGAGGCCGGCGGCCACATCGGCTCGGTCGCCACGAGCGTCCTCGCGCAAGAGATCCTGCCGGTCGTGGACGAGGTCCCGGTCTTCGTCGCGGGCGGCATCGGCCACGGCGAGGCGATCGCTGCCTATCTCAACATGGGCGCGTCGGGCTGCCAGCTCGGCACGCGCTTCGTCTGCGCGGAGGAGTCGATCGCGCACCCGAACTTCAAGCGAGCCTTCATCAAGGGCCAGGCGCGGGACGCGCAGCCGAGCGTCCAGGTCGATCCGGAATTCAAGGTGATCCCGGTCCGCGCGCTCGTGAACCGCGCGACCGAGCGCTTCCAGCAGGTCCAGGTCGACACCATTCGCCGCTACCGCGCCGGCGAGATCGGCTACCCCGAGGCGGCGCTGACGATCGAGCACTTCTGGGCGGGCGCGCTGCGGCGCGCGGTGGTCGACGGCGATGTCGACGAGGGCTCGCTGATGGCCGGCCAATCGGTCGGCATGGTCAAGGCGGTCGAGCCCGTCCGGCAGATCGTCGACAGCCTCGTCGGCCAGGCGGTCGCGGCGTTGGCCCGGATGGAATGCGCCGCATGAGCGCCGGCTGGGGCAGCTCGGCGACGGCCCCGCCGGCGGGGCGGACCCCGGAGCTGTCGGCGTCGCGGCGCCTGTTGCGGCGGATCATGGAGCTGGCCGCGGCGCCGATCCAGCCGCAGCAGCGCCTCGACCGGATCGTCGGCCTGATCGCCGCCGACATGGTGGCCGAGGTGTGCTCGATCTATGTCCGACGCGCCGGGGGCATCCTCGAGCTGTTCGCCACCCAGGGCCTCCAGCGCGCCGCGGTGCACCAGATCCGCATGCGCCTCGGCGAGGGCCTCGTCGGCCAGATCGCCGAGACCTGCGAGATCATCAACACGAGCGACGCCCACAATCATCCGAGCTTCCAATACTTCCCGGAGAGCGGCGAGGAGATCTACCGCTCGTTCCTCGGCGTGCCCGTCTTGCGCGGCGGCGAGGTCGCGGGCGTCGTCGTCGTGCAGAACACCGTGGCGCGGACCTACGCCGAGGACGAGGTCGAGGCGCTCGAGATCATCGCCGCGCTGCTGGGCGAGATGCTCGCCTCGGGCGGCCTGGTCGATCCCGACATCTACGGCGACTTCGCCGACGTCGCGGCGCCGCCACGGCGCTTGACGGGCGCGGCGCTGGTCCCGGGCGTGGCGTTGGGCCGAGCGGTCCTCCACCAACCGCCGCCGCAGGTCACGCGCTTCGTCTCGGAGAACCCGGAGCTCGAGACGGCGCGGCTCGAGCGCGCGATGCAGGCGCTGCGCTTCGACGTCGACCGGCTGGTGGCGAGCGCCGGGCTCGGGCTCGGCGAGCACGGCGATGTGCTCGAGGCCTACCGCATGCTGAGCCATGACCGCTCGTGGTTCCGCCGCCTGCACGAGGCGATCTTGACGGGCCTGACCGCCGAGGCCGCCGTCAAGCGCGTGCAGGAGGAGACCAAGGTCCGGCTCAGCCAGTCGAGCAACAGCTACCTGCGCGAACGGCTCCTCGACCTCGAGGATCTCGCCAACCGACTCTTGCGTCATCTCGTCGGCGCGCCGCGCCACCGCGCGCCCGGTGAGCTGCCCGAGCGCGCGGTGATCGTAGCCCGCACGCTGAGCCCGGCGGAGCTGCTCGACTACGACCGGGAGCGGCTCAAGGGCCTGGTCCTCGAAGAGGGCTCGCACACCGCGCACGCGACGATCATCGCGCGTGCCCTCGAGATCCCGGTGCTCGGCGGCGTCGAGCGGGCCCTGTCGGCGGTCCAGGACGACGACCTGGTGGCGCTCGACGCCGATCACGGGCAGCTCTTCCTGCGGCCCAACGACGACGTCGTCCAGGCCTTCCAGCGGGCCCTGGAGACCCGTCAGGAAGCCCGCGCGCGGATCGTCACGCTCAAGCATCTCCCTTCGGTCACGCGCGACGGCGTCCAGGTCCGCCTCGCGCTCAACGCCGCTTTCTTGATGGATCTGCAGGCCCTCGAGGCGACCGGCGCCGAGGGTATCGGGCTCTATCGCACCGAGCTCGCGTTCATGGGGCGCGGCAGCTATCCGAGCGTGGAGGAGCAGACGGCGCTCTACAGCAAGGTCGTCGACGCCCTGGGGGACCAGCCGTGCGCCTTCCGCACGCTCGACGTCGGCAGCGACAAGGTGCTGCCCTACTGGCGCTTTCCGGTCGAGGAGAACCCCGCGCTGGGCTGGCGCGCCCTGCGCTTGACCCTGGATCAGCCGCAGCTTCTGCGCCAGCAGCTCCGCGCGCTGCTCATCGCCCACGCCGGGCGCAAGCTGAAGATCATGTTCCCGATGGTGGCCGAGGTCGCCGAGCTCGATCGCGCCCGCGCGATCCTCGGCCTCGAGCTCGACCGCGCCGCCGCCAAGGGCCTGATGCTGCCCGACGGCATCGAGATCGGTGCGATGCTCGAGGTGCCGGCGCTGCTCTTCCAGCTCGATCGCCTGCTGGAACGGATCGACTTCCTCTCGGTCGGCACGAACGACCTGCTGCAATTCCTGTTCGCCTGCGACCGCGCCAACCCCAAGTTGCAACATCGCTACGACGAGCTGTCCCCCGCGGTGCTCAAGCTGGTCGGCGATCTCGTCGCCCGCTGCGATGCCGCCGGCGTGCGCTTGTCGGTCTGCGGCGAAATGGCGAGCCACCCGCTGGAGGCCATGGCGCTGATCGCGCTCGGGGTGCGCGAGCTCTCCCTTACCGCCACCAGCATGGGCATGATCAAGGCGCTGGTCCGCTCGATGGACGTGGCGGCAACGGCGCACTTCCTGCGCGGCCAGGCGGAGCTGCCGCAGGCGTCGATCCGCGCCACGCTGCACGCCTATGCGCTCGACCACGGTGTCGACCTGCCGGCCGAGCCCGCCGACGGCGCCGGCGTCCTGCTTTAGGGCACCGCGACGTCCGGGCCGCGCACACCCTTGGCACGGGCCGTCGGTTGTGCGACCTCTAGCGGTGCTCGGCAAGATCGCGTTGAGGTTGCCTTGAACGACCCGTTCCCGGATACCGACGACGCCGCCTTGAGGGCCGCCCCGGTCCTCCGTCAGATCGGCACGCACCTGCGCATGGCGCGCGAGGAGCGCGGCGAAGAGCTGGGCGAGGTCGCCGCCTTCCTGCGCATCCGCCGCAACTACCTCGAGAGCCTCGAGGCCGGCGAGCTCGGCAATATCCCCGGACGGGCTTACGCGCTCGGCTTTCTGCGGTCCTACGGGGACCATTTGGGGTTCAACGGCGAGGCGATCGTCGACGAGGTCAAGCGGACCGACCAATGGCTGCCGGAGAGCCCCCAGCTGCACGTGCGCGAGCCGCTCACGGCAGGGCAGCGCCCGCCCCTCTTGCTGGTGGGCGTGTCCCTGGCGCTGGCGGCAGCCGTCTACGTCGGCTGGACCTACTGGCAGGACCAGCTCATGCCGCCGCGCCTGATCGCGGCCCCGCCGAGCGGTACGATGGCCGCCGATGGAGCACCGCCGGCCGAGCCGACGGCGGCGCCGGCGGTGCCGTCGGCCGACATGGGCAACGTGGAGGCGCCGCGCGCCGCGGATGTCGACCTGCCGCCGCTGCCGGCCGTGCCCGATCCTCCCTTGCCGGATGCGAACGATCTCGACGACGAGGCGGCCGTCGCGGAGATCACCGCCGCCGACGACGCCGTCGTGGCCTCGATCCTCGACGGCCAGGGGACGCTGGGCGCCGGCGACGACGAGGCGACGCCGGAGGTGTCGTCCGCCGCCGAGAGCAACCGCGACGAAGACGGCGCCTCCGCGGCGGCGATGAGCGAGATCCTCGCCACCGTCGCAGCGGAGAGCGGCGGCGCTGCACGGGCTTTCGGCGACGCCGGCGGACGGGTCGTTCTTTTTGCCAGCGAGGCGAGCTGGGTGCAGATCCGCAGCGCGTCGCGCGACTTCGTCTGGACCCAGACGATGGAGGCCGGCGACGCCTATTTCGTGCCGGATCGCGACGACCTGGCGCTGTGGACGGGCAATGCCGGCGGGCTCAGGGTCATGGTCGACGGCCAGCCGCTCGCCGAGCTCGGCGCGCGCGGCCAAGTGCGGCGGGATATCCCCCTTGCGGCGGACGAGCTGACCGCGCAATACCGCGGCGACTAGACGGCCCCTTCTGCAGGCGAGGACAACATGGTCGCGCTCCCCGAGGTCACCCGCCACCGCACGCACGGCGTGAACGTCGGCGGGGTCGTCGTCGGCGGCTCGGCACCCGTCGTCGTGCAGTCGATGACCAACACCGATACCGCCGACATCGACGCGTCCGTCCGGCAGGTTCGCGAGCTCGTGCAAGCCGGCTCCGAGATCGTGCGCATGACCGTCAACAACGACGAGGCAGCCGCCGCGGTCCCGCACATCCGCGACCGGCTCATGGCCCTCGGCGTCGACGTGCCGCTGGTCGGCTGCTTTCACTACAACGGCCACAAGCTCTTGAAGGAGCACGCCGCCTGCGCCGAGGCGCTCGCCAAGTACCGGATCAATCCGGGCAATGTCGGCTTCCGCGAGAAGCGCGACCGGCAATTCGAGATGATCGTCGAGCGAGCGATCGAGTACGGCAAGCCGGTGCGCATCGGGGTGAACTGGGGCTCACTGGACCAGGAGCTGGCGCAGGCGCTGATGGACGAGAACGCGCTGCGCCCGGAGCCCTGGACGGCGGATGCGGTCATGCGCGAAGCCCTCGTCCGCTCGGCGCTGGACAGCGCGGCGAAGGCCGAGGCAATGGGCCTGGGTGCCGATCGCATCATCCTGTCGGCCAAGGTCAGCCGGGTTCCCGACCTCATCGCGGTCTACCGGGAACTCGCCAGGCGGTCGACCTACGCGCTGCACCTGGGTTTGACCGAGGCCGGCATGGGCGCCAAGGGCATCGTCGCCACGACCGCGGCCCTGTCGACGCTGCTGCAGGAGGGCATCGGCGACACCATCCGCGCGTCCTTGACGCCGCGCCCGGGCGAGGCGCGCGTGGTCGAGGTCCAGGTCTGCCAGGAGATCCTCCAGGCCCTGGGGCTGCGCGCCTTCACGCCTCAGGTCACCGCCTGCCCGGGCTGCGGGCGCACGACGAGCACCTACTTCCAGGAGCTCGCCGATCGCATCGAGGGCTACCTCAAGGCGCAGATGCCCGTGTGGAAGGCCCGCTACGCGGGCGTCGAGGAGATGCAGGTCGCGGTGATGGGCTGCATTGTCAACGGCCCCGGGGAGAGCAAGCACGCCGACATCGGCATCAGCCTGCCGGGTACCGGCGAGCAGCCGGCGGCGCCGGTCTTCATCGACGGCGAGAAGCGCCTGACGCTCCGGGGTGAGCGGATCGCGGAGGAGTTTCAGGCGCTGGTCGAGGACTATGTCGAGCGGCGCTACGGCGGGCAGCAGGACCGCTCGGCGGCCTCCTGAGCGCGGGTCTTGCCCGCCCTCGACCTCGTCGTCGCGAGCTTCACGACGTTCTTCGTCACCATCGACCCGATCGGCGTCGTGCCGATCTTCTTGAGCCTCACGAGCCGGCTGCCGGCCGAGCAGCGACGCCGGGTCGCGCTTCGCGGCGCCTTCATCGCCACCGTCGTTCTGTTGCTGTTCGTCCTGGTCGGCGCCGATCTGCTCGCCGCGCTGGGTATCTCGATGCCCGCCTTTCGCATCGCCGGGGGGCTTCTATTGCTGCTCATCGCCGCTGAAATGCTTTTCGAGCGACGCAACCAGCGCCGCGCCCACAGCGCCGAGAGCCTCGCCGACGAGGAGAGCGAGCAGGTCGCCGTCTTCCCGCTCGCCGTGCCGTTGCTCGCCGGGCCCGGCGCGATCGCGGCGAGCGTCCTGTTGACCGACGCGCAAGCCGGCAGGCCCGCAGCACAGGCCGCCGTGCTCGCCACCCTGCTCCTGGTCATGGCGATCACGGCCCTGCTTCTCCTGCTCGCGGCCCGGATCGCCAGCGTCATCCCGCAGAGCCTCACCGACGTCATCACCCGGCTCTTGGGCATTCTCCTCGCGGCCCTCGCCGTCCAATTCGTCCTCGACGGCATCTTCAACGCGATCGACGCGGCCGGGTTTGGCCGGGGCTGACGACAGCGCTCGGTTGCGCTAAGTCACGGCACCGTTTTCTCCCGCAGACAGGTTCCATGCAGCTCAGGTCCCCCCGCGGCACCCACGATCTGTTCGGCGACGACGCGCGCCGTCATCGCCACGTGGTCGAGACCGCCCGCGCCGTCGCGGCGCTCTACGGCTATGGCGACATCGCCACGCCCGTCTTCGAGTTCACCGGCGTCTTCGCCCGCTCGCTCGGCGAGACCTCCGACGTCGTCTCGAAGGAGATGTACACCTTCACCGATCGCGGCGGCGAGGAGGTGACGCTCCGGCCCGAGAACACCGCCTCGGTCATGCGCGCGATCCTGCAGCACGGGCTCTTGCAGCAGGCGCCGCTGCGCTTCTTCTACGCCGGGCCGATGTTCCGCTACGAGCGCCCGCAGAAGGGACGTCTGCGCCAGTTTCACCAGATCGGCACCGAGCTGGTCGGCGCGCCGGAACCGTTGGCCGACGTCGAGGTCATCGCCATCGGCCGGCACGCCCTCGAAGCGCTCGGTATCGCCGGCCACGTGCGGCTCGAGCTCAACAGCCTCGGCGATCCGGCGAGCCGGTCCGCCTATCGCGACGCGCTCGTCGCCTATCTCCAGCGGTACGAGGGCGATCTCTCGGAGGACAGCCGGCGGCGCCTCGCCCGCAACCCCTTGCGCATCCTCGACAGCAAGGACGACAAGGACAAGCGCATCGTCGCCGACGCGCCGCCGCTCGCCGCCCAATATAACGACGCCAGCCGCGCCTTCTTCGATGCCGTCCTCGAAGGGTTGGCACGGCTCGGCATCGCCTTCGAGATCAACCGCAACCTCGTGCGCGGGCTCGACTACTACACGCACACCGCCTTCGAGTTCACGACCGCGGCGCTGGGCGCCCAAGGCGCCGTCATCGCCGGTGGCCGCTACGACGGGCTCATGGCGCAGCTCGGCGGACCGGCGACGCCCGGGGTCGGTTGGGCCGCGGGCGTGGAGCGGTTGGCCCTGCTCTTGAACGCGCCGCCCGCGCCCGCCGCCCCCGTGGCGCTCGTGCCCATCGGCGGCGCCGCCGAGAGCGAGGCGCCGGTGCTCGCCGCGGAGCTGCGCCGAGCCGGCCTCGTGGTCGATCTCGCCTTCAAGGGCAAGCCGGGCCAGCGCATGAAGCGCGCGGACCGCCTCGGCGCGGCGGTGGCGGTCGTCCTCGGTGACGAAGAGCTCGCGCGAGGTATCGTCCAGGTGCGCGACCTCGCCAGCGGCGAGCAGCATCCGGTGGCGCGGGGCGAGCTCGTCGAGGCCCTCAAGGCGCGCCCATGAGCGCCACCCTCGAACGCCAGCTCGACGCCATCCTCGCCCGGCGCGACGAGCTCGGCGCGCTGATGAACGCGGCGCCTTCGAACTTCACCGAGCTCGCCAAGGAGTACGCCGAGCTCGAGCCGGTCGTCGCCGACATCGAGGCGCTGCGCGCCTGCCGCCGGCAGATGGCGGAGCTCGAGCAGCTGCGCGCGGATCCGGAGATGCGGGGGCTCGCCGAGGAGGAGCTGCTCGCCCTCAGAGCGCGGCTACCCGAGCTCGAGCGTGCGCTGCAGCTGGCCCTCCTGCCCCGGGACGCCGACGACGAGAAGAGCGCCATCGTCGAGATAAGGGCCGGGACCGGAGGCGACGAGGCGGCGCTGTTTGCGGGCGATCTCTTGCGCATGTACCAGCGCTACGCCGAGACCAAGGGCTGGCGCTTCGAGCTGGTCGACGCGACCGAGACGGAGATCGGCGGCATCAAGGAGGCGACGGCCGAGATCCAGGGCAGAGGGGTGTTCGCGCGGCTCAAGTTCGAGGCCGGCGTGCACCGGGTGCAGCGCGTGCCGGCGACCGAGAGCGGCGGGCGGATCCACACCTCGGCCGCGACCGTGGCGGTCCTGCCCGAGGCCGAGGAGGTCGACTTCGAGCTCGACGAGGGCGATCTGCGCGTCGACGTCTATCGCGCCAGCGGCGCCGGCGGCCAGCACGTCAATCGGACGGAGAGCGCCGTGCGGATCACCCACCTCCCGACCGGCGTGGCCGTCGCCATCCAGGACGAGAAGTCCCAGCACAAGAACCGGGCCAAGGCCATGACGATCCTGCGTGCGCGGCTCTACGACGCCGAGCGCCAGGCCAAGGCCGCCGAGCGGTCGGCGGAGCGCAAGGGCCAGATCGGCTCGGGCGACCGCTCGGAGCGCATCCGCACCTACAACTTCCCGCAAGGGCGCGTCAGCGACCACCGCATCAACCTCACCCTCTACAAGCTCGAGCAGGTGCTCGCGGGCGAGGCCCTGGGTGAGATCGTCGACGCGCTCGTCGCCGCCGAGCAGGCGGCCAAGCTCGCGGAGGTCGAGGCTTGAGCCACAGCTACCAGGTCAAGGTCGTCTGGACCGGCAACCGCGGCGCCGGCACCGCCGGCTACCGTGCCTACGCCCGCGACCACCAGATCCTGATCGCCGGCAAGCCGGTGATCGAGGCCTCGGCAGATGCCGCCTTTCAGGGCGATGCGCGGCGGCACAACCCCGAGGACCTCCTGGTCGCGGCGCTCAGCACCTGCCACATGCTCTGGTACCTGCATCTCGCGGCCGAGGCCGGCGTCGTCGTCACCGGCTATCGCGACGAGGCCGTGGGCGAGATGACCAGCGATGCCTCGGGGGGCCGCTTCACCTCGGTCGAGCTGCGGCCCGTGGTGACCCTGAGCGCCGGCGATCCCGCAACCGCGGAGGCGCTGCACGACGTCGCCGCCGAGCGCTGCTTCATCGCCAACTCGGTCAACTTCCCGGTGACCCACGACGCGACCGTTCGTGTCGAGCCCACCTGAGCCCACCACCCTCGGCGAGCTGGTGCGCGCGGTCGCCGGCCGGATCGAGCCCGCCGTCGGCGGCGCCGCGCGCCGCGAGGCCCAGCGTCTCGTCATGCTCGCCGCCGACGTCGACCGGACCCGGCTGGTGGCGGCGTCCGAGACGACCGTCTCGGCGGCGACGGTCGCGCGGGCCCTCGCGCTCGCCCGGCGCCGCGCCGCCGGCGAGCCTTACGCCTACCTCGAGGGGCGCCGCGAGTTCTGGAGCCTGGAGTTCGCGGTCGGGCCCGGCGTGCTGGTGCCGCGACCCGAGAGCGAGACGATGATCGAGGCCGCGCTCGCGCACCTGTCGGTGGCGCGGCCGGCTCGGGTGCTCGACCTCGGCACCGGCTCCGGCTGCCTGCTCCTGGCCGTCCTGCACGAGCGGCCGCGCGCCGTCGGGCTCGGCGTCGAGCGCTCGAAGGACGCGCTCGCCTGGGCCGACCGCAACCGCCGCGCCCTCGGCCTCAGCGCACGCTGCCTCTTGGCCCTGGGCTCGTGGCTCGACGCCGTCGGCGGGCCGTTCGATCTCGTCCTCGCCAACCCGCCCTACATCCCGGCGGGCGAGATCGCGGCCCTCATGGTCGACGTCAAGGATCACGAGCCGCGCCTCGCCCTCGACGGCGGCGACGACGGACTCGCCCCGCACCGCCTGATCCTCGACGACCTCGCCCGGCATCTGGCGCCGGACGGCCTGGCACTCCTCGAGATCGGCCACGAGCAGGGCCCGGCCGCACTCGCGGCCGCCCGCGCCGC
>CAYZSE010000022.1:0-16474 GCA_964481035.1 uncultured Geminicoccaceae bacterium
GCGACGAGGACGGGGATGCCGAAGGTCGCAGCCTTCTGGACCATCTCCATCGAGCAGCGGCTGGTGATGACGGCGAAGCCCGAGGCGGGGTCGATGCGCGCCCGGGCCAGGGCGCCGATGAGCTTGTCGAGGGCGTTGTGGCGGCCGACGTCCTCGCGCACGGCTCGGATCTCGCCTTCGGGCGTGGCGAAGGCCGCGGCGTGGACCGCGCCGGTCTGCCGGTTGAGCTTCTGGCGGGCGGGCAGCTCCGCGAGCGCCCGGTCGATGGCGACGGCACCGATCGGCGTGCCGGCGGCGACGCGCGGCAAGAGGCGCAGTGCCGCCTCGATCTCGCCGACGCCGCAGAGCCCGCACCCCGTGCGGCCGGCGAGGTTGCGCTGGCGCTGGGTGAGGCGGCGGGCGCGCTCGGCCGGGATGGTGATCGCCAGCTCGATGCCGGCGCCGGCCGTGGTCGTGGCGACGGCCTCGATCTCGGCCATGTCCGCGACGACCGCCTCGGCGAGCGAGAAGCCGAAGGCGAAGTCCTCGAGGTCCGTGGGCGTCGCCATCATGACGACGTGGCTCTTGGCGTTGTAGCGCAGCGCCACCGGTGCCTCGACGGCGAGGCGGTCGGGGCCGGTCGTGGGTGCCTGGCCCGGCCCGAGGCGGGTGACGGTGGCGGCGGCGGTGGCGGCGGCGGCCGGCTCCGGCGGCGCTCCCACCTCAGCCGGCGGCGGCGTCGACGCGCTGCGCGCGGCGCCGGACCCCGTCGGCCTCGCTCTGCCAGTCGGACCAGCGGTTGGTCGGCCGCACCTCGACCGCCGTCACCTTGTACTCGGGGCAGTCGGTGGCCCAGTCGGCGTGCTCGGTGGTGACGACGTTGGCGGCGGTCTCCGGGTGGTGGAAGGTCGTGTAGACGACGCCCGGCGGCACCCGGTCGGTGAGCCGCGCCCGGAGCGTCGTCTCGCCGACCCGGCTCGCGAGCGCCACACGGTCGCCGTCGCGGATGCCGCGCTGCTCGGCGTCGTGGGGGTGGATGTCGAGGCGGTCCTCCTCGTGCCAGACCGTGTTGGCGGTCCGCCGGGACTGCGCACCGACATTGTATTGGCTGAGGATGCGGCCGGTGGTGAGCAGAAGGGGAAAGCGCGGCCCGGTGCGCTCCTCGGTCGGCACGAACTCGGTGACCATGAAACGGCCCTTGCCGCGCACGAAGCCGGCAACGTGCATGATGGGCGTGCCCGCGGGCGCCTGCGGGTTGCAGGGCCACTGCACGCTGCCGAGGCGGTCGAGAAGCTCGTAGGAGACGCCAGCGAAGGTCGGTGTGAGCCGGGCGATCTCGGCCATGATCTCGCGCGGGTGGTCGTAGTGCATCGGCTGGCCCATGGCCGTGGCGAGCGCCTGGACCACCTGCCACTCCTGCATGCCGGCGCGCGGCGCCATCGCCTTTCTCACCCGGCTGATGCGGCGCTCGGCGTTGGTGAAGGTGCCGTCCTTCTCGAGGAACGAGGCGCCGGGCAGGAAGACGTGGGCGAAGGACGCCGTCTCGTTGAGAAAGAGGTCCTGGACGACGACGCACTCCATCGCGCGGAGTGCGGCGGTGACGTGGCTGGTGTTGGGATCGGACTGGGCGATGTCCTCGCCCTGGATGAAGATGCCCTTGAACGCGCCGGCCAAGGCGGCGTCGAGCATGTTGGGGATGCGCAAGCCCGGCTCGGGGTCGAGCGTGCAGCCCCAGGCGTCCTCGAACAGCGTCCGCACCGCCGCATCCTCGACCGGGCGGTAGCCGGCGAGCTCGTGCGGGAAGGAGCCCATGTCGCAGGCGCCCTGCACGTTGTTCTGGCCGCGCAGCGGGTTCACGCCGACGCCGTCCCTGCCGATGTTGCCGGTGGCCATGGCGAGGTTAGCCATGCCCATGACCATCGTCGTGCCCTGGCTGTGCTCGGTGACGCCGAGGCCGTAGTAGATCGCGGCGTTGCCGCCGGTGGCGTAGAGCCGGGCCGCCGCGCGGACCTCCGCGGCGGGCACCCGGGTGATCGCCTCGATCGCCTCCGGCGCGTTCGCCGGTTGGAGGACGAAGGTGCGCCACTCGGCGAAGGCCTCGAGGTCGCAGCGCTCACGCACGAACGCCTCGTCGACCAGGCCCTCGGTGACGACGACGTGCGCCAGCGCGTTGACGAGTGCCACGTTGGTCCCGGGGCGGAGCTGCAGGTGGTGCGCGGCTTCCACGTGCGGCGTGCGAACGAGATCGGTGCGCCGCGGGTCGACGACGACGAGCTTCGCCCCTTGCCTCAGGCGGCGCTTCAGGCGCGAGGCGAAGACCGGGTGCGCGTCGGTCGGGTTGGCGCCGATCACCACGACGACGTCGGCGGCCTCGACGCTTTTGAAGTCCTGGGTGCCGGCCGACGTGCCGAAGGTCTGCTTGAGGCCGTAGCCGGTGGGCGCGTGGCAGACCCGCGCGCAGGTGTCGGTGTTGTTGTTGGCGAAGGCGGCACGGACGAGCTTCTGGACGAGGAAGGTCTCCTCGTTGGTGCAGCGCGAGCTGGTGATGCCGCCGATGGCCTTGCGGCCGTAGGTGGCCTGGATGCGCTGGAGCTCGGCTGCCGCATGCGCGATCGCCTCGTCCCAGCTCACCGCGCGCCAGGGCTCCTCGATGGAGCCGCGGATCATCGGCTCGGTGATGCGGTCGGGGTGGGTGGCGTAGCCCCAGGCGAAGCGGCCCTTGACGCAGGAATGGCCCTCGTTTGCCAAGCCCGCCTTGTCGGGGCGCATGCGGACGACGCGCTCGCCCTGAAGCTCGGCCGTGAAGCCGCAGCCCACGCCGCAATAGGCGCAGGTGGTCTTGACCTCGCGCTCGCCGAGGCCGTGCGCGATGACGGTCTTCTCCATGAGGGTCGCCGTCGGGCAGGCATCGACGCAGGCGCCGCAGGAGACGCACTCGCTTTCGAGGAACGCCTCGTCCATCGAGGCTGCGACCTTCGAGGCGAAGCCGCGGTCGAGGATGGTGAGCGCGAGGGTGCCCTGCTGCTCGTCGCAGGCGCGCACGCAGCGCGAGCAGACGATGCACTTGGCCGGATCGAAGGTGAAGTAGGGGTTGCTCTCGTCCTTCACGGCTTGCTGATGGTTCGCGCCGTCGAGGCCGTAGCGAACCTCGCGCAAGCCGACCACGCCCGCCATGTCCTGCAGCTCGCAGTCGCCGTTGGCGGCGCAGGTCAGGCAGTCGAGCGGGTGGTCGCTGATGTAGAGCTCCATGACGCCACGGCGCAGCCGCGCGAGGCGCTCGCTCTGGGTGCGCACGCTCATGCCCGGCTCGGCGGGCGTCGTGCACGAGGCGGGCGTGCCCTTCTTGCCGTCGATCTCGACGAGGCAGAGCCGGCACGAGCCGAAGGGCTCGAGCCGGTCGGTCGCGCACAGCTTGGGCACCTTGACGCCGGCCGCCGTGGCGGCGCGCATGACCGAGGTGCCTGCGGGCACGGTGACGGCCAGCCCGTCGATGGTGAGCGTCAGGGCTGCGCCTTTTCGTGCCGGCGTGCCTCGGTCCTCAAGCGACCGCTTGGCCATGGGACCGCTCCTCGGCTGGGAAATCCTCGGGGAAATGGTCGAGCGCGCTCAGGACCGGCGTGGGCGTGAGCCCGCCGAGCGCGCACAGCGAGCCGTCCTTCAAGACCTCGCAGAGGTCACGGGTGAGCGCGAGGTTGGCGGCGACCCGCTCGCCGCGGATGATCCTGTCCATCGTCTCGACGCCGCGGGTCGTGCCGATCCGGCACGGCGTGCACTTGCCGCAGCTCTCCTCGGCGCAGAACTGCAGGGCGAAGCGGGCCTGGCGCGCCATGTCGACGGTGTCGTCGAAGACGACGACGCCGCCGTGGCCGATCATCCCGCCCCGCGCGGCGAAGGCCTCGTAGTCGAAGGGTGTGTCGAACAGGCGCTCGGGCCAGTAGGCGCCCAAGGGGCCGCCGACCTGCACCGCGCGCACGGGTCGACCGGAGCGCGTGCCGCCGCCGTAGCCCTCGACGATCTCCCGCAGGCTGAGCCCGAAGGCGCGCTCTATCAGCCCGCCGCGCCGCACATTGCCAGCGAGCTGGATGGGCATGGTCCCGTGCGAGCGGCCCATGCCGAGGTCGCGGTAGAAGTCGGCGCCGTTGGCGAGAATCGAGGGCACGGCGGCGAGGGTGAGGACGTTGTTGACCACCGTCGGCCGCCCGAAGAGCCCGCTGATCGCCGGCAAGGGCGGCTTCGCGCGGACTTGGCCGCGCTTGCCCTCGAGGCTTTCCAGAAGCGAGGTCTCCTCGCCGCAGATATAGGCCCCGGCGCCGATCCGCAGCTCGATGTCGAAGTCCGCGCCCAAAAGCGCCGCATTGCGCGCGATCGCGAGCGCGCGCGCGAACTTGCGGCAGGCGTGGGGGTATTCCGAGCGAACGTAGACGATGCCGTGCCGCGCGCCGATGGCGCGCCCTGCGATGAGCATGCCTTCGATGAGGAGGAACGGATCGCCCTCGAGGAGCATCCGGTCGGCGAAGGTGCCGCTGTCGCCCTCGTCGGCGTTGCAGACGACGTAGCGCCGGTCGGCGTCGGTCGCTGCGGCCGTGCGCCATTTGATGCCACAGGGAAAGCCGGCGCCGCCGCGGCCGCGCAGGCCCGAGGCGATCACGTCCTCGACGATCTCTGCCGGGGACAGGGAGAGGGCCCGCTCCAGGCCCCGCAGCCCGCCGTGGCGCCGGTAGTCGGCGAGATCGAGCGGGTCGATCACGCCGCAGCGGGCGAAGGTGAGCCGCTCCTGGCTGGCGAGCCAGGGCAGGGCCTCGACCAAACCCAGCGCCTTCGGGTGCGGCGCGTCCGCGAAGAGCGCCGGGACGTCGGCGGCGGTCATCGGCCCGAAGCCGACACGGCCGGCCGCGCTCTCCATCTCGACCAGCGGCTCGAGCCAGAAGAGGCCGCGCGAGCCGGTGCGTACGACCGCGAGATCGAGGCCGCGACGCGCCACCTCGGCGCAGATCGCATCGTGGACGGCTTGGGCGCCGACCGAGAGCGCGGCGGCGTCCCAGGGCACGAACACGCGCCGCATCATCGTCCGACCCGCGCGCGCAGGGATGCGGCGTCGACGCGCCCGTAGAGCTTGCCGTCGACCAGTGCCGCCGGCCCGAGGGCGCAGTTGCCGAGGCAGTAGACGGTCTGGAGGGTGACGTCGGCGCCGAGCGCTCCCTCGAGCTCGGCGCCGACGCGCTCCGAGCCGACCGCCTGGCAGGCCTCGGCGCGGCACAGCTGGATGACGTGCCGGCCTGGCGGCTCGGGGCGGAAATCCTTGTAGAAGCTGACGACGCCCGTGACCTCGGCCCGCGTGAGGTTGAAGGCCTCGGCGATGAGCGGGATCGCCCGGCGATCGACATAGCCGAAGGCGTCCGCGAGCGCGTGCAGAGCGACGAGCAGCTTTCCCTCGCCCGCGCCATGGTGCTCGATCAGGTCTCTTGCGGCCGCCTCGTCCCAGGTCGGCATCGCCTCGTTGCCTCCTCCGCCGGGTCTCCGCCCAGCGTTCTCCGGGAGTCGATGCGCCTTCGCGGTGCAGCGCAAGGCGAAGGCGCTCGACTTTGGTCTCAGGCTCGCAGCCGCGCGTTGTCCGCATCGAACGGGCTCTCGCCGACGACGGTCGCGGTGCAAAGCGTGCCGAGCACGTCGACGTCGAAGGCGTTGCCGACGACGGCGAGGTCCGGCCGCAGCATGGCGAGCGCCAGCGACTTGCCGACGCGAAAGCCGAAATTCCCGCTCGTCGTCCGCCCGACGAGCTCGCCGTCGAGGGTGATCGGGTTGTTGCCCAAGGGGTCGGCGTCGTTGTGGCCGCTGACCTCGAGGGTGGCGAAGGCGTTCTGGAAGCCGCGCTCGCGCCAGGCGAGCAGGCCGTCCCTGCCGGCGAAGTCGCCCTTGTCGGGCTTCACGAAGCGGTCGAGGCCGGACTCCAGCGCCGCGTACTCGATCGACAGCTCGGTGCCGACCATGCGGTAGGACTTCTCGATCCGCATCGCGTCCATCGCCCGGATGCCGAAGGGCGCGATGCCGAGGTCTCGGCCCGCCGCCATCAACGCGTCGAAGATGTGGTTTTGATACTCGATGCCGTGGTGGATCTCGAAGCCCAGCTCACCGACGAAGTTGACCCGCAGGAGCCGCGCCGGCGCGAGGCCGATGGTCGTGTCCCGACCCGTCAGCCAGGGGAAGGCTCCGTTGGCGAGATCGCAGCCGGCGACCCGCTCCAGGAGCGCGCGGCTCTTGGGCCCGGCGACCACGAGGACGCCCATCGCGGTCGTCAGGTTCTCCATCTCGACCGAGCCGTCGCGCGGCAGCTGGCGCTTGAGCCAGTCGTGGTCGAGCCGCTGGTAGCCGCCGGCAGACACCAGGTAGTAGCTGTCCGCCGCCTCGCGAAAGATCGTGAACTCCGAATGCACGCCGCCACGGGGTGCCAGGGCGTGGGCGAGCGCGATGCGGCCGTCCTTCGCCGGCAGGCGGTTGGCGACGAGGTGATCGAGCAAGGCGGCCGCACCGGGACCGGCGATCCGCGCCTTGGCAAACGCCGTCATGTCCAAGAGGCCCACGTTCTCGTGGACGTTGCGGACCTCGTGGCCGACGTGCTCGAACCATTTCGAGCGCCGGAATGACCAGTCGTCCACCGGCGCGACGCCCGCGGGTGCGAACCAGTTGGGGCGCTCCCAGCCGAACTTCTGGCCGAAGACCGCACCCAGCTCCTTCATCCGCCCGTAGCAGGGGGCGGTCTTGAGGGGGCGCGCCGCCGGGCGCTCCTCGTCCGGGTAGTGGATGGTGAAGACATTGGCGTAGGCCTCCTCGTTCTTCGCCCGGAGGTAGGTCTTGGAGGCGTAGTCGCCGAAGCGGCGCGGATCGACGCCGAGCATGTCGATGGTGGGCTCGCCTTCGACGATCCACTCGGCGAGCTGCCAGCCCGCCCCGCCGGCGGCGGTGATGCCGAAGCTGTGGCCCTCGTTGAGCCAGAAGTTCCGCTTGCCCCAGGCCGGGCCGATGATCGGGCTGCCGTCCGGCGTGTAGGCGATGGCACCGTTGTAGACCTGCTTGATGCCGGCCTCGCCGAAGATCGGCACGCGGCGGATCGCGCTCTCGATGTGCGGCTCGAGACGCTCGAGATCCTCTTGGAACAGCTCGTACTCGCTGTCGGGATGCGGCCCGTCGACGTAGCAGGCGGGCGCGCCGACCTCGTAAGGCCCGAGGATGAGCCCGCCGTTCTCCTCGCGCATGTACCACGAGCCGTCGCTCTCGCGCAGCACGCCCATCTCCGGCAGCCCCCGGGCCTTGCGCTCGAGGATCGCCGGGTGTGGCTCGGTCACGATGTACTGGTGCTCGACCGGTATTACCGGCAGGTCGAGGCCGACCATCGCACCCGTCTGCCGGGCGAAGTTGCCGGTCGCCGCGACGACGTGCTCGCACGCGATCTCGCCCTTGTCGGTGGTGACGACCCACTCGCCGCCGGGCTGCTGGCGGATCGCCGTCACCGTCGTGTGGCGATAGATCTCGGCGCCGCGGGCGCGGGCGCCGGTGGCGAGGGCCTGGGTCAAATCGGCAGGCTGGACGTAGCCGTCCTCGGGGTGGCGGATGGCGCCGAGGAGGCCGTCGGTCACGCACAAGGGCCAGATCGCCTGCACCTCGTCGGGCGTGAGGAACTCGACCTCGACGCCGATGGTCCGCGCGACGCCGGCATATTGGCGGTACTCGTCCATGCGGTCGCGGGTCGTCGCCAGGCGGATGTTGGCGACCCGGGAGAGGCCGACCGGTTGGCCGGTCTCGGCCTCGAGCTCGCCGTAGAGCCGGACCGAGTACTTGTGGATCTGGCCCACCGAGTAGCTCATGTTGAACAGCGGCAAGAGGCCGGCGGCGTGCCACGTGGAGCCGGAGGTCAGCTCCTTGCGCTCGACCAGCACGACGTCCGACCAGCCCTTGCGGGCCAGATGGTAGAGGGTCGAGACGCCGACGACGCCGCCGCCGATGACCACGACGCGGGCATGGGTCTTCACGAGCGGTCTCCAGGTATCGAGGGGGGCGCGAGCCGGGCCCGGCGCCAGTCGAGCGCGGCGTCGAGCCCGCCGAAGGGAAACAGGTGCAGACCCTGGATCGGGCTCGCGGGTGCCTGGGCGAGGTGCGCGGCGAGGTCGGCCACGACCTCGTCCGGCGTCCAGCGGCCCAACAGGCGGGCGGCGTCGGGGCGTCGGGCGAGGATGCGGGCCGACGCGCCGATGCCGCACTGGAGGGCAAAGGTCATCAGCTTGCGGGTGCTCGCCGGGCCGGCGACGCCGACCCGCACGGGCCAAGGAAAGCCGCGCGCGGCCAGCGCGCCCGCCCAGGCCAGCACCGGCGCCGCGGTGAAGACGAACTGGGTGACGACCCACAGCTCGACGCCGCTCGCCCGCGCGTAGTCGGCCTTGGCGGCGAGCGCGCGCTCGACCTCCCCTGCTGCCACCGCCGGATGGCCCTCGGGGTGCCCGGCGACGCCGATCCGCCCGATGCCGAAACGCTCCAGGAGGCCGGTCGCGAGGATGTCGAGGCTGGACGCGAACGGCCCGGCCGGGCGATCGACGTCGCCGGCGAGCAGGAGGACGCGATCGACCCCGGCCTCGCGCAGCGCGGCGAGCCGGCGGGCGAGCTCGGCCCGGTCGGCGAGCCGGCGGGCGGCGAGGTGCGGCACGGCACGCAGGCCACGGCCCTCGAGCGAGGCCGCTGTGGCCGCCGTGTCGGCGAAGCGGTCGGCGGCGAGGGCCGGCAGGTAGACCTCGGCGCCGTGCGGTAGCGTGGCCGCCGGGTCGCCCGCCGCGCTCAACTGGCGAGGCGTCGCCTCCACCGAGAGCGCGGCGACGAGGCGCCGCGTCGCCGCGGCCGCCTCATCCACCAGGGGGTCGTCGAGCACGTCCATGACCCGCACCCCGCCCGCGGGCTCAGTACGCGAAGTCGCGGCCGTGCGCGGTGGCGACCTCCCGGGCGTTGGGGTTGACCGAGGGCCGGAACGGCACCTGGACGACCTCGGCCTCGGCCGGCTGGCCCGGCGCGCTGGCGTACTGCTCGGGCAGCCAGACGAACAGCTTGGTCCCGACCGGAGCGAGGTTCACGTCGACCCAGGCGAGCGCGATGTTGGTGTCGAGCTCGGGCGAGTACCAGGGCGAGGTGACGTAGCCGGCAGGGTCGCCGTCGACCCGCTCCGAGATGAGCCAGAAATCCGGCGCGTAGTCGGTGATGGGCCGGCCGCCGAGCTTGAGGCCCACCATCTTGCTCTTGAAGGGCGGGTTGCCGGCCTCGATCTGCGCGCGAACCGCCTCGAGCCGCGCCTTGCCGATGTAGTCGGCCTCCTTCTGCCGCGGCACCTGGTAGGCGAGGTTGCACTGGAACGGCAGAGTTTCGCTGTCGATGTCCTGGCCCCAGGAGAGGATGCCGGCGGCGATGCGACGGTGGTGCGCCGGCGCGATGACCATCAGGTCGTGCGCCTTGCCGGCCTCGAGGACCGCGTACCAGAGGTCCTCGGCGTAGAGCGTCGCCTCGTAGAGGTAGATCTCGTAGCCCTTCTCGCCGGTGAAGCCGGTCTGCGAGACGACGACGTCACGGCCGGCCACCTGGCCGTGCATCAAGCCGTAATAGGGCAGCTCGCGGACCCGCTCGCCGAACAGGTCGACCATCAGCGCCTCGGACTTGGGTCCCTGGATCTGCACCGGTGCCACGTCGATCTCGCCGATCGTGACGTCGAAGCCCATGCCGACATTGACGCCTCTGAGCCAGAACTCGAGGTCGCTGTCGGAGATCGAGAACCAGAACTCGTCCTCGGCGATCCGCAGCAGCACCGGGTCGTTGAGGATGCCGCCCGCCTCGTTGCAGAGGATGACGTACTTGCCCCGCATCGGCTGAATCTTGGTGGCGTCGCGGGTGATCACGTAGTCGACGAACGCCTCGGCGTCCGGACCCTGGACCCGGATCTGCCGCTCGACGGCGACGTTCCACATGGTCACGTGGTTGACGAGCGCGTCGTACTCGACCATCGCGCCGCCGGCCTCGGGCCGGACGTAGCCGCGGGGATGGTACATGCGGTTGTAGACCGTGCAGCGCCAGCAGCCTGCTTCCATCGACAGGTGCCAGTAGGGCGACTTCCGCACCCGCGTCGAGATCAGCATCTCCACCGGGGTGCGCCCGCTCTGGCGCAGGTTGATCGGCACGCGCCGATCGGACTGGTCCACCGAGGTCGCTTGCCCGCCGAGCGAACGGGCGGCGACCAGGCCGGAGGTCGGATGCGCCGATGTGGCGCCGGTGGTCGCAGTCGTGTCGGTCATGGGTCTCACTCGCCTCCGCATGCACATCTTCGACCCCAATGAGGCACCAGTTCTGCACTGCGGCATTACTCCACTGCCGACACGAAATTGACGAAAACCGCCAGAGATGTCTTTTTTCGTTCCGATGGTTGGGCGCGCGGTGCCGATCTCGAGCCATGCCGGTGGCTCGATTTCAGTCGTCGCGGGCCAGCCGTGGCGAGCCCACGCCCTTCGTGCTGAGTGAATCGGCTGCATGCGCACATGAGTTTACTAGCAAATTTTGTCCTCTTGTTTGGAAATGCCATAATCTCAATAAAGCTTAGAGATCGACGAGCTGACTCAGGCGCAAGTTCATGATCGGCATTAACGATAATCAGAAACCGACGATGATCGAGCTGTTGTTGCTGCCTCGATTTTCGATGATGGCGTTCTCCTCGGTGGTCGAGCCGCTGCGGGCGGCGAATCAGCTGGCCGGACGGACGTTGTACCAATGGCGAACTTTCAGCCTCGACGGCGAGCCGGTCGCCGCCAGCAACGGCGTCGTCGTCACCCCGGACGGCGCGCTCGCCGCGACCGGTGGCGGCGCCATCCTGCTGGTCTGCGCCGGGCTCGGTGCCGAGCGTTTCGACGAGCCGCGGCTGACCCGGCGGCTGCGCGAGCTCGCCCGCCGAGGCGAAGCGCTCGGCGGGGTCTGCACCGGCACGATCGCGCTCGCCCGCGCCGGGCTCCTCGACGGCTATCGCTGCACCCTGCACTGGGAGAACGTCGAAGGCTTCGTCGAGGAGTTTCCCGACCTCGAATTGACGGCGACGCTCTTCGAGATCGACCGCGACCGCTGGACGAGCTCCGGCGGCACCGCGCCCATGGACATGGTCATCAGCACGATCGCCAGGGCGCACGGCGAGGACCTGGCGGTGCGGGTCGCCGAGTTCCTCCTGCACCACGCGGTGCGTCATCCGCACGACGCGCAGCGGATGCCGATCCAGCATCGCACGGGCATCACCCACGCCAAGCTCCTGGCCGCGATCGCCCACATGGAGGCCTATGTCGAGAGCCCGGTCTCGCTGGTCGAGGTGGCCGAAGCGGTCGACCTCTCGCCCCGTCAGCTCGAGCGGCTGTTCAAGCAGCGCCTCCACAAGACGCCTTCACGCTATTACCTGGAGTTGCGGCTGCAGCGCGCCCGGCTCCTGCTGCAGCAGACCTCGATGTCGGTGATCCAGGTGGCGGTCGCCTCGGGCTTCACCTCGGCGTCGCACTTCGCGCGCTGCTATCGCGATTTCTTCAACCGTTCACCGCGCTCGGAGCGCCACGACCTGGCCCGGATCCCGCGGTGAGGCGATGTCGTTTCGGGGCCAGACGGCGTCGCGCCGAAACCAACCCGCGCCCGAGCGAGCGGCTACCAGCAAACGCGGTCGGTTGTGCGGCGAGGGCTCGGACGAGGGGATGACGACGCGGCGCTACTCCTTCTGGTCGCTGCTGCGCGAGGGGCTTCGCGGCCATAGCGGCTGGACGCCGGCGTGGCGCGACGCCGCGCCGAAGGCGGCCTACGACGCCGTCGTCATCGGCGGCGGCGGGCACGGCTGCGCCACGGCCTACTACCTCGCCAAGGAGCACGGGCTCACCAACATCGCGATCCTCGAAAAGGGCTGGCTCGGCGGCGGCAACGCCGCGCGCAACACGACGATCGTCCGCTCGAACTACCTCGAGGACGCGAGCGCCGCACTCTACGACCACGCCCTGCAACTCTGGAAGGGCCTCGGCCGCGAGCTCGAGTTCAACATCATGATGAGCCATCGCGGCGTCTTGAACCTCGCCCACGACGACCACGAGGCGCGCCAGCTCCAGCGCCGCGTCGAGGCCAACCGCCTCAACGGGGTCGACGCCGAGTGGCTGGATGCCAAGCAGGTCAAGGACTTCTGCCCGGCGATCAGCATCTCGCCCGAGGCCCGCTATCCGGTCGTCGGCGCGACGCTGCAGCGCTCGGGGGGCGTCAACCGCCACGACGCCGTGGTCTGGGGCTACGCCCGCGCGGCCGGCGCCCTGGGTGTCGACATCGTGCAGAATTGCGAGGTCACCGGCATCGACCTCAGGGGCGGCGAGGTGGTGGGCGTGCGGACCACGCGGGGCGACATCGAGACGCCGAAAGTCGCGAGCGTCACGGCGGCGCACACGAGCGTCGTCGCGGGCATGGTGGGCCTGCGTCTGCCGATCGCGAGCCACCCGCTCCAGGCGCTCGTCTCCGAGCCGGTGAAGCCCGTCGTGCCTTGCGTCGTCATGTCGAACGCCGTGCACGCCTATTGCAGCCAGTCGGACAAGGGCGAGCTCGTCATCGGCGCCGGCATCGATCCGCACCTCTCCTACACCCAGCGCGGCGGCTTTCCGATCATCGAGGACGAGATCGCGGCACTCCTGGAGCTCTTTCCGATCTTCTCGCGGATGAAGCTCATGCGGCACTGGGCCGGCACCGTCGACATTTGCCCCGACGCCAGCCCGATCCTCTCCAAGACGCGGGTCAAGGGCTTCTACGTGAATGGCGGCTGGGGGACCGGCGGCTGGAAGGCGACGCCGGGCTCGGGCCACGTCTTCGCCGATCTCGTCGCCAACGACGAGCCCAACACGCTCGCCGAGCCCTACGCGCTCGCGCGCTTCGCCTCCGGCAGGCTCGTCGCCGAGCACGGCGCCGCCGCCGTCGCGCACTAGCTGTCGAGACCAGAGCGATGCTCCTCGTCCCCTGTCCCTGGTGCGGCCCGCGCGACGCCCTCGAGTTCGCCCATGGCGGCGAGGCGCACCGCAGGCGGCCGCAGGCGCCCGAGACGCTGAGCGACGAGGAATGGGCGGAGTTCGTCTTCATGCGGACCAACCCCAAAGGCGTGCTCGCCGAGCGCTGGTATCACGCGGCCGGCTGCCGGCGCTGGTTCAACGCGCTGCGCGACACCACGAGCGACCGCTTCCTCGCGAGCTACCCGATGGGCGAGGAACGGCCCGCCGTCGACGCCGAGGCGCTCACGACGCCCGCCGGCGAGCCCGCGATCGGCTCGAGCATCGCGCCCGTGGTGCGCCGGTGAGCGGGCAGCCCTGCCGCCTGGCCGAGGGCGGGCGGATCGACCGCGGGGCCCCGCTCGGCTTTCGCTTCGCCGGTAAGAGCTATCGGGGCTTCGCGGGGGACACGCTGGCCTCGGCGCTCCTCGCCAACGGCGTGCATCTCGTCGCGCGCAGCTTCAAGTATCACCGTCCGCGCGGCATCCTCGGCGCCGGCAGCGAGGATCCGGCGGCACTCGTCCAGGTCGGCCGCGACCCGGCGACGACGGTGCCCAATGTCCGCGCCACCGAGCTCGAGCTCCATGAGGGTCTGGAGGTCTTCGCGCAAAACTGCTGGCCGTCCTTGGCGTTCGACGTGGGTGCGGTCAACGACGCCTTCGCCCGCTTCCTGCCGGCCGGCTTCTACTACAAGACGTTCATGGGCCCGCCCGGCGGCTGGATGGTCTTCGAGCCCTGGATCCGCAGGGCGGCGGGCCTGGGCGTCTGCCCGAGCGCGCCCGACCCGGACCGCTACGAGCACACCAACCGCCACTGCGAGGTGCTGGTCGTCGGCGGCGGGCCAACGGGCCTGTTCGCGGCGTTGACCGCGGCACGGACGGGCGCGCGGGTGATCCTCGCCGAGGAGACGCCGCGGCTCGGCGGCCGCCTCCTCGCCGAGGCCGACGACGCCTGGACCGTCGACGGCGAGGCGGGTCCGGCTTGGGCGGCGGCGGTCGAGCGCGAGCTGTGCGCCATGCCCGAGGTCACCATCCTCACCCGCACCTACGCCTTCGGCTACTACGACCAGAACTGGCTCGGCCTGGTCGAGGACGTGCAGGACCACCTTTCGCCCGCCGCGCGCGATCCGCGCCGGCCGCGGCACCGGCTCTGGCGGGTGCGCGCCGGCCGGGTCGTGCTGGCCACCGGCGCCATCGAGCGGCCACTGGTCTTTCACGGCAACGACCGGCCGGGGGTGATGCTGGCGGGGGCGGTGCGGACCTTCCTCCATCGCTACGGCGTGCTCGCCGGCCGGCGCGCCGTCGTCTTGACCAACAACGACGACGCCTGGACCACTGCGTTCGACCTCGTGGCTGCCGGGGCCGAGGTCGCGGCCGTCGTCGACGTGCGCGCGGCGCCCGACCCCGCGCTGGTCGAGCGCGCCGCGACGCTCGGCGTGCCGGTCCACGTGGGCGCCACGGTCGTCGATACCGCCGGGCGCAAGCGCCTGCGAGCGGTGACGATCGCGGCGCACGACGGCGCCCGGGTGACGGCCGAGGGCCGAACCATCGCCTGCGACCTGCTCGCCGTCTCGGGCGGCTGGCAGCCCAACGTGGCGCTCTTCTCGCACTCCCGCGGCCGGCTCGCCTTCGACGAGGCCATCGCGGCCTTCCGCCCGGCGCACTCGTGGCAGGCGGAGCGCTCGGTGGGTGCGGCGAACGGCACCTTCGATCTCGCGCAGGGCTTGGGCGAGGCGGCCGAGGGCGTGGACGTGCCGCAAGTGGAGAGCCGTCTTCCCGCCTATGCGATCGAGCCCGCCTGGGAGCTGCCGTCGATCCGGCCCGACGCCCGGACACGCGCCTTCGTCGACCTGCAGGACGATGTCACCGCGAAGGACCTGCGGCTCGCCGTCCAGGAGGGCTACGCCTCGGTCGAGCACGCCAAGCGCTACACCACGCTCGGCATGGGCACCGATCAGGGCAAGACCTCGGGCACCAACGGCTTCGCCATCGTCGCCCAGGCGCTGGATAAGGCCCTCAGCGAGGTCGGCGTCACCACCTTCCGCCCGCCCTACAAGCCGGTCCCGTTCGGCGCGGTCGCCGGCCAGCACACGGGCGAGCTGTTCCACCCGCGGCGGACGACCGCGATGCACGAGGCGCACGTCGCGGCCGGCGCCGTCTTCGAGCCCGTCGGCGACTGGCTGAGGGCGCGGGCCTATCCCCGCGCCGGCGAGAGCTTCTATGAAGCGGTTCAGCGCGAGGCCGAGGCAGCGCGGACGACGATCGGGCTCCTCGACGCCTCGACGCTAGGCAAGATCGACGTCCGCGGGCCCGACGCGCGCGAATTCCTCAACCGCGTCTACACCAACGCCTGGCTCAAGCTGGCGCCGGGCCGCTGCCGCTACGGGCTGATGCTCGACGAGGACGGCATGGTCATGGACGATGGCGTGAGCGCGTGCCTCGCCGACGATCACTTCCACATGACGACGACCACGGGCGGTGCGGCGCGGGTGCTCGTCTGGCTCGAGGACTACCTGCAGACCGAATGGCCCGAGCTTCGGGTCTATCTCACCTCGGTGACCGAGCAGTGGGCCGTGGCCGCGATCTGCGGTCCGAAGGCGCCCGCGCTCGCCGCCGAGCTGTTCGACGACATCGACGCCGACCCGAGCAGCTTTCCCTTCATGAGCCACTGCGGCGGCCACATCGACGGCGTGCCGGTCCGGGTCTTTCGGATCTCCTTCACGGGCGAGGTCGCCTACGAGATCAACGTCGCCGCCGGCTACGGGCTCTGGCTCTGGCGGCGCCTCATGGAGCGCGGTGCGAAGCACGGCATCACCCCCTACGGCACCGAGGCCATGCACCTCCTGCGCGCCGAGAAGGGCTTCATCATCGCCGGCCAGGATACCGACGGGACCGTGACCCCGCTCGACCTCGGCATGGACTGGGCGGTCAAGAAGAGCGCCGACTTCATCGGCCGGCGCTCGCTCTTTCGGAGCGACACGGCGCGGCCCGACCGTCGCCAGCTCGTGGGCCTGCTCGCCCTGGATCCGAGCTTCGTCATCCCCGAGGGTGCCCAGGTGATCGGCGAGGCCCGCGAGCGGAGTCCGAGGACGCCGATGCTGGGCCACGTCACCTCGAGCTACATGAGCCCCAATCTCGGCCGCTCGATCGCCTTGGGCCTGGTCGAGCGCGGCCGCGAGCGGCTGGGCGAGACGGTCTGGATCGCGCGGCGCGGGGCCGAGCCGATGCCCGCCCGGCTCGCCGGCACCGACTTTCTCGCCCAGCGCGGAGAACGCCCGTGAGCGATCCCCGCAGGTGCTCGCCGCTCGCCCATCGGGCACCATTGGAGGCCGCGGGCGTGAGCATCCTCGAGCGGCCGTTCGAGCGGCTCGCCATCCTGCGCGGCGAGCGGGCCGCCATCGCCGGGCCGGTCTCGGCCGCGACCGGCCTGACGCTGCCGGGCGA
>CAYZSE010000022.1:16574-29587 GCA_964481035.1 uncultured Geminicoccaceae bacterium
GGGCCGCCATCGCCGGGCCGGTCTCGGCCGCGACCGGCCTGACGCTGCCGGGCGAAGCGGGCGGGAGCGACGTGGCGGGCGACGCGGCGGCGCTGTGGCTCGGCCCCGACGAGTGGCTGCTGGTCGAAGCGCTTCCCGTGGCGCTCGAGGGCCACCACCAAGTCGTCGAGGTCGGCGACTACTACACGGCGATCGAGGTGGCCGGCACGCCCGCGCGCACGCTGCTCGCGAAGCTCATCACCCTCGACCTCCACCGCCGCGCGTTCCCGCTCGGCGGGGTCGCGGGCACGCTGCTCGCCAAGGCGCCGGTCTGGCTCTGGTGCACCGGCGACGACGCCTTTCTCGTCCTCGTCCGCCGCTCGCTCGCCGACTACGCCTGGTGCCTGCTGGCCGACGCCGGTCGCGAGTGGGGGCTGCCGGCCGAAGCGCCGATCGGCCGGGTGACGCTGCACCCCACGACCTGAAGCGGCGTCAGCCGCGCTCACGCACGCCGTAGCGGAAGGTCCGGCTGATCGGGTCGAGCAGCAGGCCCGGCAAGATCCCGAGCAGGCGGACGCCGAAGGCCTCGAGCGGCGGAAAGGCGACGAGGCCGCGGCGCCGGGCGAGGCCGCGGACGATGAAGCGCGCGGCGCGGTCGGCGTCCCACTGGCCGATCTTGGTGCCGATCACCTGCGCCGCCATCGCGGTGTCGACGAAGCCGGGGCAGACGACGCCGACGCTGATCCCTTGCCGCCGCAGGTCGCCCCGGAGCGCTTGGCCGTAGCCCCGGATGGCGGCCTTGGTGGCGCCGTAGCTCGCCATGCCGCCGAAGCCCTGGATGCCGGCGAGCGAGCTCACCAGCGCGATCTGGCCCCGGCCCCGCTCGATCATGCCGGGCAGAACCGCCGTGACCACGTGCGCCGTGCCCATGAGGTTGGTGTCGACCAGCGCGCGGAGGTTCTCCGGCCTCGCCCCCGGCGCATCGTCGGGGCGGTTGATGCCGGCATTGGCGACGGCGAGGTCGATCGGTGCCGCCGCGGCGGCCTCGGCGATCCACGCCCGAACTTCTTCAAAGTCGCGGACGTCGACCGCGGCCACATGGACCTCCGCTCCCCGCTCGCCGAGCTCACGGGCGAGTGCGTCGAGTGCCGCCCGGTCGCGGCCGGCGAGGCTCAGGCGCCGGCCCGGGGCGGCGTAGGCGCGGGCGAGGGCGGCGCCGATGCCGCGACTGGCGCCGGTGATGAGGACGTGGTCGGGGGCAGCGGACATCGAGGGGGCTCGTCTTCGATAATGGCGACGCCGCCCACAGATGCCCGAGCTTCACCGCGGGCACAGCCTCTTTTTTTCTCGGCGAGCCTCGGCTCAGCCGGCGGCGCCGATCCGCTCGACCGCCCGCTCGGCGCTCCACAACGCCGATTCCATGTAGCCGCCGGTGTAGAAGTCGCCGCACACCGAGAGGCCGGGCCGGCGATCGACGGCGGCGAGGAAGCGGCGGGCCGCGGCGTTGTGGCCCGGCGGCATCTGCGGCACGGCATGGGCGATGCGGCGGACGTGCGCGCCCGCGAAGCGGCCGGCGAGGCCCTGGACCAGCGGCTCGAGCTCGCGGGTGACGGCGGCGACGAGGGCGTCGTCGGTCATGGCGCCCGTCGTGTCCGCGGCGGGGTGGCAGATCCACGCCTGGAGGATCGCGCGGCCGCTCGGCACCATCGCCGTGTTCTTCTCGGCGGCGTCGACGCAAAAGCTCACGAGCTGGCCCGGATGCGGCTCGAGCACGTAGGACCAGACGCCGCGCTCCAGCGGGCCGTCGAGAAAGAGCGTCACCACCTGCATGGCCGGATGGAACACCCCTTCGAGGAAGGCTCGCTCCTCGGGCCACGCGGCCGGCAGCATCGCGGCCGCGGCGCCGGCAGGGACGGCGAGCACGACGTGGTCCGCCGCGATGGCGGTGCCGTCGGCGAGCGCCACTCCGGCGACGCGCTCGCCCGCGGTCGCGAGGGCCGCGACCGGCGCGCCGTAGCGGACCGGTAAAGCGGCCGCCAGGGCCTCGTGCAGCGAGGCGATCCCCCGATCGAGCGAGAGGTAGTCGGTCATGACGATGATCCACATCAGGCGGATCAGGTGCAGATAGGAGACGTCGTAGGCGTGCGGCTCGACGAGCGCGCCGGCCGAGATCATCGTCCGGGCGTTGAAGGACCACTCGAACGGGTCGCGCACGCAGGCGTTGCAGGCGAGCGCGTCGAGCCGGTCGTGGTCGCCGAGCCCGTAGAGATCGATCGGGTTGCGCAGGAGCCGCCAGCCGCCGGTGCCGAGGAGCCTCGCGTTCTGCCACGGCGAGCCGAGGCCGATATAGGGCAGGCGGTGGCCGGTCGTGCAGGTCCGCGCCGGGTCGCGCAGGTCGAAAAAGCGCGTCCGGGCGCGGATCGTGCGGGCCTGCTCATGGAGGCCCATCCGCCGCAGGAGCGCGCGGCCGCGGCGGTAGTTGCTGTGGTAGTATTGGGTGCCGACGTCGACGATGTCGTCCGAGCCCGGCCGGCGGATGGTCATGGCGCGTCCGGCCGGCCTCTCCGCCGCCTCGAGCACCTCGACCTCGTGCCCGCGGTCGCGCAGCCACAGGGCGGCGGCGAGGCCGGCGATGCCGGCACCGACGACGACGATCCTCACGCCGCCGGCTCCCGCGCGGGCATGGCGGAGCGGCTCGGCGGGGAGGGCTCGCCGACCTCGATCTCGTCGAAGTTCGCGCCGGGCACGCCCATGCGCCGCGCCTTCTCGAGCCGGGGCGGCGGGTCGACGAACGCGCCGCAGGCGTTCTCGTCCTCTTCCAGGAGGCGCCGGGCGAACTCGGGAACCGCCGCGGCGCGGCCTTCGGGGGTGAAGAAGTTGCCCTTCACCTGGACGCTCGCCGCGAGCAGCTTGACGAAGGCCTCGACGGTACGCCGCGTCGGCGGCTCCGGGCGCGTCCAGAAGGTGTCGAGCGGGCCCTGGTGGGTGAGGCGCGGCATGTCGTAGACGGCGATGCCGAGCGTCTTGACCGGCACACCCTCCATCAGCGCGGTGAGGCCGGCGGTGCTGTTGAGCAGGACGACCCCGCGGCCGTGGCGAAGGAGGCGGCGCAGATCGCCGCCGTCGATCACGACGACGCGCTCGCCGAGGCCGCGGGCCGCCGCCTCCGCGCGGATCACGCGCGGCCAGTTCTCGAAGCCGCTCTCGAGCGGATGCATCTTGAAGAGGAGGCGCTCGTCCTGGTGCGCCATGGCGGCGAAGGAAGCCAGCACCTCCTCGATCATCTCGTGGAGGCGACGATAGGACGAAGCGCGGCGGACCTGGTAGTCGCCCTGCATCTGCATGACGACGACGAAATAGCCGTCCCGGCTGCCGGCGAGGTCGTCGACGACCCGTCGCGCCCGGCGCTGGCGCGCCCTCCTGGTGACGAGCTTGGGGATGTAGCTCAGGTAGTCGACGAGCGGGTGGTAGTAGCGGTCGCGGATGTAGCGTGGGAACGCGAACGGAAAGAAGACCGGCGTCAGGTGAAAGAGCACCTCGTTCAGCGCCTCGTCGTTGAAGGTGTACGGGTAGTGCGCCTGCGGCATGGCGAAGTGGAGCCCGGCGGCGAGGCCCTCGACGAGGTCCGGATCGTCGGGGAAGTGCGAGAAGGCGCCGAGACCGCTGCGCTCGAGCGTGATCCAGTCGGGACGCAGATAGCCGAACTCGTAGGCCCACGCGCGCCGGCCCGTGCGCCGGGCCAGCGCCCGCGCCGCTCGGTGATAGGGCCGCTGGTCGGCGTAGAAGACGATGTCGCTCACGCCCTCCCGCTCGACGAGTTTCTCCAAGAAGGCAGGCCAGTCGACGAGGGATCCTCGGTAGTTGAGGGCGCCGGTTCCCCGCCGGAAGATCCAGTCGCCGAGCGACAGGTTGACGACGTGGCAGGGCGCGCCGCGCGCGCGCAGATGCTCGATGACGGCCTTGCCGAAGAACGAGGGGTGGGACTGGAGGAACAAGAAGACGCGGCCGCGGCCCGGTCGATCGCACTCGTTTTCCCACAGCACTCGGCGCCAACCCCATCATCAGCTCGGCCGACGGCGCCGCCGGCCGCGACGCGGGCATCGGCGCCGCGCGTCGGCCGGGAGTAGCGCGCCGCGGCCGCGGCGGCAACCGCCGGAGGCTCAGCCCGTCAGCCGGCGCCAGCCGCGGGTCAGCGCCGCCGCGGCCAGCACGAAGGCCGCCTCGGGGGCGCGGCCGCCCTTCGCCGGTCCCGCCCGGCGGGCGGCGAGCCGGTCGAGGAGATGCTCCGGCGTGCAGGGCAGGTAACGCTCGGGGTCGACGTAGTGGGGGTAGAGGACGAGCGCTCCGGCGACGAGCTCGTCGAGGGTGAGCCGGCGGGTGCGCCGCGGGCAGGGGACGAGATCCGCGGTGAGCCCCCACCCGGCGTAGAACGGCAGCCCGTGGCAGGTGACCGAGCGGCCGCGCACCAGCGCCTCGAAGCCGATGAGCGAGGTGATGACCTCGACGTGATCGGCGGCGTCGATCGCGTCGCTGGCGCCGACCTCGGCGATCTCGACATCGGCATGGCGGCGGACGAAATCGCCGGGCAAGTGGCCACGCCTGAGCCCCGCGACCACGTCGGGGTGCGGCTTGAAGAGGATGAAGGCGTCCGGATGACGCCCGCGGGCCGCGGCCAGGAGGTCGGCGTTGCGCCGGGTCGCGGGCGCGCCCTTGACGATCGCCATGTCGTCCTCGACCTGGCCGGCGACCAGAACCACTCGACGGTGCGGTGCGAGGCCGAGGCGGGCCCGGACGTCCTCGCTACGGCCGGTGTTGTACTTGCTCAGCCGCAAGGCCACCAGCCGCTCGCGCAGGTGCCGCGCGCGCTCGAGCACCGCCGTGTCGAAGCCACCCGCCTGCAACATGTCCTCGAGGTCGGACGGCCCGCGCGCGTCGTAATAGGGGCGCTGGCGATCGAGGGTGTAGGAGGCGCCCGGAACCAGCGCGCTGCCGAGCCCGACCGAGCGGAGAAAGCCGTCCTCCATCCAGAAGAACGGCACGCCTCGGCGGGCGCAGTCGGCGGGCAAGCTGTCGTCGACCCGGCTCGCCCAGCCGACGATGCGCGGCGCGGCGGCGATCTGCGCGGGCGGCAGCGGCGGCGACGCGAAGCGCGGTGGGGCGCCGCGGGCCGGGCGGAAGAGCGCACGCGCCCAGCGGCGCTTCCAGCGGTCGATGCCGACCAGGAGCGTACCCGGCTCTTGCGCCAGCGCGTGGTCGCGCAGCCGGACCAGATGCGCGACCGTCTCCTCGAACGTCGCGGGCCGAAGCGCGTAGGGATCGCGGTAGTGGCTGTAGAGAAGGTAGGCGCAGGCGAAGACCTCCTCGACCGCGGCGCGACGGCGGCGCCGCGGCGCCCGTTGCCGATCCTGGGTGAGGCCCCAGCCGGCGTAGAAGGGGACGCCGAAGACGTGGACCTCCGAGCCCGCCACGAGGGCCTCGAAGCCGAGCTGGCTCGTCGCCACGTAGACGGTGCGGCAGCGCTCCAAGAGCGCCCACGGGTTGACCGCCTCGCGCAGGACGACGAGGCCGGGCGCGGGCTCGAGCGCCGCGAAATGACCGCGCCGATGGCCCGCGCTCACCGCCGGGTGCGTCTTCACGACCACGGTCGCGTCGGGGTGCGCGCGCCGGGCTTGCTCCAGCATCGCCGCGAAGGTGTCGGGCGGCGCCTGGCCGTAGCGCAGCGAGAGGTCGCCCGCGGTCTGGTCGACGACCAGCACGGCCTCGCCCGTGGCGGGGATGCCTAGCTCGCTCGGCTCGCGCCAGGGGGCGGCGTTGTACTTGGAGAGGCGGTGGCGCCGCAGCGCCACGATCCCCGCGGCGGCGCGGTCGAGCAGTGCGGGCTCGGCGCCGGCGCCGCTCTCGATCAGTGTCTCGAGATCGGAGGGTGCGGTCGCATCGTAGTAGATGCCCTGGCGGTCGAGCACGATGCTGAGCGCCGGATCGCCGTCGGCGCCGGTGCGCACCGAGCGCAGGAAGCCGTCCTCGGCGAAGATCGTCGGCCGGCCGAGCAGGCGTGCGGCGGCGGCGCGGATACGGCCGCTGGGCTTGCGGCCCCAGCGGCGGACAGGCTCGGTGCTCACCGCCGGGTTTCGTCGCACCAGCCGACATGGGCGTCGGGATGGCAGTCGGTGGTGGTGAGATAGGGCTTCAGGTCCAAGAGCGGCGTGCCGTCGAGGCAGTCGAGGCCCCGTACCGTCACCACGTTGCCGGCGATCGCGCGCAGCGGCACGGCGGCGAAGCCGATCGGGTTGGGGCGGTTGGGCGAGCGCAGCGCGAAGGTGCCGAGCGGCCGCGGCGCATGGCCGGGCGCCTGGACGAGAAGGTCGCGCTCCGCCCGGTCGAGCCAGTAGAGCACGACGACATGGCTCGCCGTGGCGAGGCCGTCGAGCGCCGGCGAGAACAGCGGATCGACCTCGATGGTGCACGCGGCGGCGCTCTCGCGGACGTTCTTCGGACAGGCCGAGCGCTCGATCCAGGGGGTGCGGATGCGGCCGATGAAGCGCAGCCCGGCGTCGTCCGCCGGCGCCAGGGCGTTGGCCAGCCGCCGTTCTCCCGCCCGCGCGCCCGTCGTCGTCGCCATCGTCCGCCTTCGCCTGCTCGTTCGCCGTGGCCCTAGCACGGCGAACGAGCGCGGCCCAGACAGTCTTGGGGCGACGGCGCGGGCGGGCGTAGGCCTCGCCCGAACGTCGCGGTGGCGGCCGTGGCGGATTGACGGGGGTGAAGCGAGTGGTGTCCTCTCCTCGCCTCATACATCGGTCCGGAGCGACGACCGAATGACCGCGAACGGCGGCTACCCCGGCTGGCAGGCCAACTTCCGCTGGCGCATCCCCAAGGCCTTCAACATCGCGACCGCGATCCTCGAGCGCCACGAGCCCGACCGGCTCGCGCTGATCGACGCGCGCGACGACGCGCCGACCCGCGCCTACCGCTACGGCGAGCTCGACGTGCTGTCGAACCGGCTCGCCAACGTCTTCTACGAGCGCGGGCTCGTCCCCGAGGATCGCGTCGCGATCTTGATGCCGCAGCGGGCCGAGTGCGCGATCGTCCATTTCGCCACCTACAAGATCGGTGCGATCGCCGTGCCGCTCTTCTCGGCGTTCGGTGTCGAGGCGCTGCGCTTCCGGCTCAAGGACGCGGGCGTGCGGCTGGTCGTCGCCGACCGCGAGGGTGCCGAGCGCGTCCGCGCGCTGGAGGCGGGCCTGCCGGCCCTCGAGGCGATCCTCGACGTCGACGGCGCCGCGTTCGCCGCGGAGCTCGAGCAGGCCGAGCCCTGGTGCGCTCACGAGGCGACCCACGCCGAGGATCCGGCGCTCATCATCTACACCTCGGGCACCAGCGGTGCCCCCAAGGGGGCGCTGCACGCGCACCGGGTCCTGTTGGGCCACCTGCCCGGGGTCGAGATGCCGCACGAGGGGTTTCCGAAGGAGGGCGATCGCTTCTGGACGCCGGCCGACTGGGCCTGGATCGGCGGGCTGCTCGACGTCCTCCTGCCGAGCCTCTACCACGGCGCGCCGGTGGTCGCCGGGCCCGGCGGGCGGTTCGACCCCGAGCGCGTGGTGCCGTTCATGGCGGCGCACGACGTCCGCAACGTCTTCTTCCCGCCGACGGCGCTCCGGCTCCTGCGCCGCGCCGAGCCCGACACCTCGGACGTGCGGTTGCGCTCGATCGGCAGCGGCGGCGAGCGGCTCGGCGACGAGCTGGTCGCGTGGGTGCGCGACGCCTTCGGCTGCGAGGTCAACGAGTTCTACGGCCAGACCGAGGCCAACCTCCTCGTCGCCGGCATGGCCTCGTCGTTTCCCCGCCGCGGCGGCGCCATCGGCCGGGCCGTGCCGGGCCACCACGTCGGCATCGTCGACGACGACGGGCACGTCGTCGCCCTCGACGAGCCGGGCAACATCGCCGTCCGCCGGCCCGATCCGGTCCTGTTCCTCGGCTACTGGAACAATCCCGAGGCGACCCGCGCCAAGTTCCGCGGCGATTGGATGCTCACCGGCGACATCGGCCGGATGGACGGCGACGGCTACGTCACGTTCATCGGCCGTGACGACGACCTCATCAGCTCCGCGGGCTACCGGATCGGTCCGGCCGAGCTCGAGGCGGTGCTGGGCGAGCACCCGGACGTGGCGCAGGTGGCCGTCGTCGGCGTGCCCGATCAGACCCGCGGCGAGGCGGTCGTCGCCTGCGTCGTCACCCGCCAGGGCGTCACCGGCGGCGACGATCTCGCCCGGGCGCTCCAGGACCGGGCGCGCGAGGCGATCGGCCACCACGCCTACCCGCGCGAGGTCGTGTTTCGCGACAGCCTGCCGCTCACGGCGACGGGCAAGGTGCTGCGCCGCGACCTGCGGGCGATGCTGGCGGTCGATCGTCAGCGATGACCGCCGCCAATCCCGCGGTGGCCCTGGGCGGCGGCCTCTTCGACGTTCGCCCGGTCCTACTGGTCAACGGCGTGCTCTTGACCGTCCTCGCCGTGTTCATGCTGCCGCCGATGATCGCCGACCTCGTCGTCGCCAACCGCGACTGGCTGGTCTTCCTCATCGCCGGTGGCGTCACCCTCTTCGTCGGCATCAGCCTGATCCTCGCCAACCGCCGCGCCACGCTCGCCGAGTTCAGCACGCGCCAGGCGTTCATCCTGACGACCAGCGTCTGGGTCATGCTCACGGTCTTCGCCTCGCTGCCGTTTCTCTACGCCGACCTGCGGATGGCGCCGGTCGACGCCTTCTTCGAGGCGATGTCCGGGATCACGACCACGGGCTCGACCGTGATGACCGGCCTCGATACCGCACCCCCGGGCATCCTCCTGTGGCGCTCGATCCTGCAGTGGCTCGGCGGCATCGGCATCATCGTCATGGGCGTCGCCGTGCTGCCGCTACTCTCGGTCGGCGGCATGCAGCTCTTCCGCACCGAGAGCAGCGACCGCTCGGACAAGATCTTCTCGCGCGCGGGCCAGCTCGCCTCGGCGATCGGCATCGTCTACCTCGCTTTCACCATCGCTTGCGCCTTCGCCTACTGGGCCGGGGGCATGACCGTCTTCGACGCCGCCAACCACGCGATGACGACGGTCGCCACCGGCGGCTTTTCCACGCGCGACGCCTCCATCGGCAGCTTCGAAGGCCCGCTGATCCAGTGGTCGGCGGTCGTCTTCATGCTGACCGGCGCGATCCCCTTCGTGCTCTACATCCAAGCGCTCGGCGGCAAGCCCGAGCTCTTGGTCCGCGACACCCAGGTCGTCTGGTTCCTGGCCATCGTCCTGGGTGTCTGGGTGGTGCTCACCGCCGATCTCGTCGTCACCGACGGCCTGGCGCCGCTGACCGCGCTGCAGCACGCGGCGTTCAACAGCACGTCGGTGATCACCGGCACCGGCTACGCCTCGACCGACTACAACCTCTGGGGACCGCTGCCCGTCGCCATTTTCTTCTTCATCATGTGCGTCGGCGGCTGCACCGGCTCGACGACCGGCGGAATCAAGGTCTTCCGCTTCGCTGTCCTGTACGCCATCGCCCGCACGCAGGTCCTGCGCCTGATCCAGCCCAGCGGCGTCGTCCTGACCACCTACAACCGCCGGCCGCTCCCCGACGCCGCGGCGATCTCGGTCATGGCGTTCTTCTTCCTGTTCGCGCTCAGCTTCTCGGTCCTGACGCTGGCGCTGTCGCTGACCGGGCTCGACTACCTCACCGCGATGTCGGCCTCGATCTCGGCCTTGGCCAATGTCGGGCCGGGCCTCGGCACCATCGTCGGCCCGACCGGCAACTACGCGGGCCTGCCCGACGCCGCCAAGTGGCTCTTGTCCCTCGGGATGCTGCTCGGCCGGCTGGAGCTGTTCACCATTCTCGTCCTTTTGACACCGGCCTTCTGGCGGCGGTGACGTTGCGGGCCGCGGTGCACGCTGCCATCTGGAGGAGGGTCGAGGCGAACGAACGAGGAGGACGCGATGAGCGCCAAGCTGACCGAGCTGCTGCACGACGAGCTGCCGATCGCGCCCGTCCCGCGGACCTTGCCTCTCGCCGCCACGGGGCTCGTCGTGATCGACGAGGTCAACGGCTTTTGCACCGTCGGCGCCGGCAACCTCGCGCCGGTGGCGCCCAACGCCCAGGTCGAGCGGATGGTCGCCGCGACCGACGGTCTCGCCCGGCGCTTCGCCGCGGCGCACCGCCCGATCCTCGCCTTCCTCGACACCCACGAGCCGGGCGTGCCCGAGCCCCCCTACCCGCCGCACTGCGAGCGCGGCACGGGCGAGGAGAACCTCGTGCCGGAGCTGGCCTGGCTCGAGGACGACCCCAACTCCCAGCTCGTCCGCAAGGATTGCATCAACGGCTTCGTCGGCGCCATCGAGCACGCCAGCCACCACGGCCTGCACCACAACAGGACCGTGGATTGGGTCAACGTCCATCGCCTGGAGAGCGTGCTGGTCACCGGCATCTGCACCGACATCTGCGTCATGGATTTCGTCTTGACGCTGCTCTCGGCCCGCAACCACCGCCTGATGCCGAGCCTGCGGGACATCGTCGTCCTCGAGCCGGCGTGCGCCACCTACGACCTGCCCAAGGCCGCGGCCGCTGGCATGGGGCTGCCCGCCACGGCCGTCCATCCGCAAGCCGCGACGCACCACATGGGCCTCTACTTCATGGCCTCGCGCGGCGCGCTCCTCGCCAGCGAGGTCGACTTCACCGGCTGATGGGGCACGGCCACGCCCACCACCACGCCGCCGACGAGCGGCGGACCCTGGCGGCGGCCCTCGTCGTCGGCAGCTTCATGGTCGTCGAGGCGGTCGGCGGCTGGCTCACCGGCTCGCTCGCGCTGCTCGCCGACGCCGGCCACATGCTGACCGACACGGCGGCCCTGACCCTCGCCTGGGCCGGCTTCCGGGTCGCGCGGCTGCCGGCCGACCGACGGCGCACCTACGGCTTCGGCCGGGTGCGCATCCTCGTCGCCTTCGTCAACGGCCTCTCGCTGCTCGCGATCGTCGGCTGGATCACGGTCGAGGCGGTGCGCCGGCTGGCGAGCCCCGTCGAGGTCCTCGGCGGCTGGATGATGGCCGTCGCGGTCCTCGGCCTCGTCGTCAACATCGTGGCGTTCGCGATCCTTCACGGCGCCGACCGCGACAACCTCAACATCAAGGGCGCGATGATCCACGTCCTGGGCGACCTCCTGGGCTCGGTCGCCGCCATCGTCGCCGCCGTCGTGATCCTGGTGACCGGCTGGTCGCCGGTCGATCCGCTCTTGTCGCTCGTGGTCGTCCTCTTGATCCTCAAGAGCGGCGTGCAGCTCGTGCGCGACAGCGGCCACATCCTGCTCGAGGGCGTGCCCGCCGGCCTCGACGTCGCGGAGATCCGGGACGATCTACAGGCGCACGTGCCCGGCGTGATCGACGTGCACCACCTCCATGCCTGGTCGCTGACCGAGGAGTCCCCGATGGTGACCCTGCATGCGCGGACGAACGGCGACGTGGCACCCGACGCGGTGATCGCCGCCGTCCGCGCCCGGCTCGCCCAGCGCTTCGCGGTCGACCACGTCACCGTCCAGGTCGAGCACGAGCCCTGTGCCGCACCGCCGAGCGCCCTCACCGGCTGAGCGGGGCGCGGCCCGATGCGGCCGGCCCCGGCGGCGCGAGGGGCGAAAGGTTCCAGGGGAATGGCGGATGCTCTACACTCGAGGGGTGGCTTTGCCGGGCCGGGTCCTCGCAACGACCGGGAGACACCACCATGCGCCTCGCAGGCAAGGGTGCCATCGTCACCGGCGCTGCGCGCGGCATCGGCCGCGCCATCGCCGACCGCTTCGCCGCCGAAGGGGCCTACGTCGTCCTCGCCGACGTCGACGCCGCGGCCGGCGACCAGGCACGGGCGGCGATCGTCGAGCGGGGCGGCTTCGCGCATTTCGTGGAGGCCGACGTCGGCGACGCCCTGGCCGCCCGCGCCCTGGTCGACGCCGCCCTCGAGTGGGCCGGTCGCCTCGACGTCCTCGTCAACAACGCGGGCATCATCAAGAGCGCCGACTTCCTGGAGCTGACGGAAGCGGGCTTCGACGAGGTGCTGCGGGTCAACCTGAAGGGCGCCTTCCTCGTCGGCCAGGCCGCTGCCCGCTGCATGGTCGCCCGCGGCGGCGGGGCGATCGTCAACATGAGCTCGATCAACGGTCGCGTCGCCATCGCCAACCAAGCGCCCTACAACGTCGCCAAGGGCGGGCTCGACCAGCTCACCCGGGTCATGGCGCTGGCGCTCGCCGACAAGGGCGTGCGGGTCAACGGCATCGCGCCGGGCTCGATCCTGACCGAGATGCTCCAGACCGTGATGATCGACGAGACGGCGCGCCGCACGATCCTCTCGCGCACGCCCATGGGCCGCTGCGGCGAGCCCGACGAGGTGGCCAAGGTCGCGGTGTTTCTCGCCTCCGACGAGAGCTCCTACGTCACCGGGGAGATCGTCACCGTCGACGGCGGGCGCATGACCTTGAACTACACGGTCAGCGTCGCGGACTGAGGGTGGCGCCGAGGCGCAGCTCGGTCTCCTGCGCCTCGAGCGTCAGCGCGCGTAGCGCGAGCCGGCTTTCTTCGATGAGCGCCACGGTGGCGATGACGAAGGCGGCGAAGCCGAGGCCGCCGGCGACGGCGGCGCCGACGATGTCGACGTGCAGCGCCAGCGGGATGCCGAGCTGGGCGAGCACCGCGCCGACGACGGAGAGCATGGTCGCGAGCGCGAACATGCCGGCGGCGAGGTAGAGCCCGCCCATGGCGCGGGCGATGACCCGCGCCCGGCGCTGGCTCGCCTCGAGGTCGCGCCGCAGCAGCGGCTGCAGCTCCGGTGCGGCCGTCGCCAGCTCGCCGAGGAGAAAGCGGGAACGGTCGACCGAGCGGGCGAAGCGGTTGGTCGTCGCCATGGTCAAGAGCGAGGTGGCGTTGGTCAACAGCGCGGGCCCGGCGATGTAGGAGAGGATGACGAACGGGTTGTCCATCGTCGTCGGTTCCAACGTCATTCTCCTCGCGGCGTCGCCGCGACCCTAGC
>CAYZSE010000023.1:0-6016 GCA_964481035.1 uncultured Geminicoccaceae bacterium
ACAACCTCGGCGCCCACAAGGTCGAGGGGGTCAAGGCCGCCATCGAGGCCACCGGCGCCAGCCTCGCCTACCTGCCGCCCTGCAGCCCCGACCTCAACCCCATCGAGCAGGTCTTCGCCAAGCTCAAAACCCTGCTGCGCAAGACGCAGGCCCGCACCGAGACACCCTTTGGGCCACCATCGGCAGCCTCCTCGACGCCTTCCAGCCCGCGGAATGCACCAACCACATCGCCAATGCCGGATATCGTCTACCTCACCGGGAAATGCTCTGGGCAGCTCCGACCGGCGGTGCAGGAGGCCGCGCACAATGCCGTGCTCGGCCCGCGCCGAGCCCGCTGAGAACGGCGCGGGAGTGGCGAGGCGCGACGACGGCCGCTGCGTCAAAGCGGCACTCGTTGCTGGTTTGTTCCAACGGTTGACAGACATCAAGCGTGATGTGAACATAACAAGAACATAGATGATCTGCCTCACATGCCGGAGACGACCGGGCGCGCCCATGGCTCACCTCGACGATTCCCCCTCCCGCGAGGCCGATCATCGCGCCGCGCTGACGGCCGTGCGCCAAGCGCTCGCCAGGGTCGAAGGCGGCGGGTCGCCGCCGGCGAGGACGGTGCCGCTCGGTGCCGGCGGCATCGACGCTCACCTGCCCGGCGGCGGCCTGAGCCTCGCCGCGCTGCACGAGATCGCGGGCGTGGGCGCGTCCGGGTTCACCGCGGCGCTCGCCGGCAGGGTCGCGCGGCGGCGCCCGGGCCTGGTCGTCTGGTGCCAGCACCGCCGGCGCGTGCGCGACGAGGGCGCGCTCTACGGCCCCGGCCTCGCGGCCTGCGGCCTCGCCCCCGACCGGCTCTTGCGCGTCGACGGCCGCGACGACCGGGAAACGCTGTGGGCCATGGAGGAATCCCTGCGCTCGCCCGCCGCGGCCGTGGTCGTGGCCGAGGTCGAGGAGGTCGATCTCTTCCAGGCCCGCCGCCTCCAGCTCGCCGCCGAGGCCGGCGGCGCCGCGGGCCTGCTGCTGCGTCCCGTGGCGCCCCGGCTCGAGCCGAGTGCCGCGGTCACCCGCTGGCGGGTCCGGCCCGTCTTCTGTCCCTCGCCCTGGCCGGGCGAGCTCGGCCCGCTCGCCTGGAGCGCCGAGCTCTGGCGGGTCAAGGGCGCCGTGCCCTCCTGCTTCGAGGTGTACTTCGATGAGCCGACGCTACGTTTCGCTCTGGTTGCCGACCTGGCCCGTGGATCGCTTTCGGCTGCAGGCGCGGCGCGGCGGTGAGCCCGATCACGCGGGGCGTCCCTTCGCGCTCGTCCGCCACGAGAGCGGCGGGCCGCGCCTCTACGCGCTCGCGCCGGAGGCCGCGGCCGCGAGGCTGCGGGTGGGACACGCGCTGGCGGATGCCCGTGCCGTCTGCCCGGCGCTGATCACGGCCGACGCCGATCCGGCCCGCGACGCCCGGGCGCTCGAGGCGTTGGCGCTCTGGTGCGGCCGCTACAGCCCCTGGACCGCGCTCGACGGCGACGACGGGGTGCTGCTCGACATCACCGGCTGCGCGCACCTCGCGGGCGGCGAGGCGAGCCTCATGGCCGACCTCGAGACGCGGCTCGCCCGCCACGGCTTTCGCGTCCGCACGGCGAGTGCCGCCAACCCGGCGGCGGCCTGGGCCTGGGCCCGGTTCGGGGCGGGCGGCATGCTGGCCACCGCCCGCACCGAGACGGCCGTCCTCGCGCTTCCCGTCGCCGCGCTGCGCCTCGACGGCGCCGTCGTCCAAGGTCTCGAGCGCCTCGGCTTCAAGCGGGTGCGCGACCTCGAGGAGGTGCCGCACGCCCCTCTCGTGACCCGCTTCGGCGCCGAACCGATCGAGCGGCTGCATCGGCTCATGGGACGGATGACGACCCCGTTCACGAGCCTCGCGCCCCCCGCCCGGCACGCCGTCCGCCTCGCCTGGGCCGAGCCCTTGGGCACGACCGAGGGCATCGAGGCGGCCTTGCGCGACGCCCTCGCCCAGCTCTGCTCCGAGCTCGAGCGGGCCCGGGCCGGCGTCCGCCTGCTGCGGCTCGAGCTCGCCCGGCTCGACGGCGCCCTGCACCGGCTCGAGGCCCGCACCGCCGCCGCCAGCCGCGATGCGCGCGCGCTGTTCCGCCTCCTGCGCGACGACCTCGACGGCCTCGATCTCGGCTTCGGCATCGAGTGCCTGCGGCTCGCCGCCGCCGTCGTCGAGCCGCTCGGGGCGCGCCAGCTCGCGGTCGAGGGCGGCGACGGCGGCGACCGTGCGGCGGCCGCGGCCGAGCTCGTCGCCCGCCTCGCGCAGCGTCTGGGTGCGACACGGGTGTGCCGACTGCGCGCCCGCGACAGCCATTGGCCCGAGCGCGCCGTCCTCGCCGTGCCGGCGCTCGAAGCCGGCTCCGCGCCCCGGGCTTGGCCGCAGCGCGGGGCGCGACCGCTGCGGCTGCTCGCCGAGCCGCGGGCGCTGGGCGCGGTCGCCGAGGTGCCCGACGGCGCGCCGCGGCGTCTGCGGCTCGACGGCGGGCTGGTGGCGGTCGCCGCCGCGGCCGGGCCCGAGCGGATCGAGCCCGAATGGTGGCGCGACGCCACGTCCCTGCCACGCGACTACCACCGCCTCGAGCTCGCCGACGGCCGCCGGCTCTGGGTGCGCCGCGAGGGCCGGTTCGGCACCGGCACGCCACCCCGCTGGACCCTCGACGGCGTCTTCGCCTGACCGCCCGCGCCGTGCCCTCATTCACACGTCGATCCATTTCCGGTCTCGTCACAACCGATCGCCGCGTCCTCGTTCGCGCGGGGAGCACCGCGTTCGCGGCATCGCTCGTCGATGTCGCCGACGTCGGTCGCGGCTGAAGGCGCCCATGCCGGCCTACGCCGAGCTTCAGGTCACGACCAACTTCACCTTCCTCGAGGGCGGCGCGCATCCCGAGGAACTGGTCGCGCGCGCGGCCGAGCTCGGTCTCGCAGCGATCGCCGTGACCGACCGCAACAGCTGCGCCGGCCTCGTCCGCGCGCACGTCACCGCCAAGGCGCTGGGCCTGCGCCTCGTGCCCGGCGTGCGGCTCGACTTCGCCTGCGGCCGCTCGCTCCTCGCCTGGCCGATCGACCGGCCGGCCTACGCGCGCCTGACGCGGCTCGTCTCCGAGGGCCGGCGCCGCGCGCCGAAGGGTGCCTGCCATCTCACCCTCGACGACCTCTACGCCGACGCCGCCGCGGGCCTGATGGTCGCGGCCCTCGTTCCGCGCGCGCCCGACGGCACCTTCAAGGACTGGCTCGAGGAACTTCGCAGCGTCTTCTCCGATCGTGCGCATCTCGCGGCCTCGCCCCGCTTCGACGGCCGCGACCGCGCCCGCTTCGCCAGGCTCCAGGACCTCGCCCGCAAGACCGAATGCCGGCTCGTGGCGACGGGCGACGTGCTCTACCACGTCGCCGAGCGGCGGCCCTTGCAGGACGTCCTCACCTGCATCCGCGCGCATGTCACCCTCGACCAGGCGGGCTCGCGTCTGCAACCGAACGCCGAGCGCCACCTCAAGGGCGCGGCCGAGATGGCGCGGCTCTTCGCCGACCACCCGGACGCGCTCCGGGCCGGCCTCGAGATCGCCGAGCGCTGCGCCTTCTCCCTCGACGAGCTCGCCTACGACTACCCCGTGCCCGCGAGCTACGGTGGCCTGAGCCCGCAGCAGGAACTCGAGCGGCGGGCCTGGGAAGGGGCGAGGCGGCGCTATCCCCAAGGGCTCACCGCCAAGGTCGAGGCGCAGATCCGCCACGAGCTGAAGCTCATCGCCGAGCTCGACTACGCGCCCTATTTCCTCACCGTCGACGACATCGTCCGTTTCGCCCGCTCGCGCGACATCCTCTGCCAGGGTCGCGGCTCGGCGGCGAACTCGGCGGTCTGCTACTGCCTCGGCGTCACCGCCGTCGATCCGGCGCGCATGGATCTCCTCTTCGAACGCTTCGTCTCGGCGGCCCGTAACGAGCCGCCCGACATCGACGTCGACTTCGAGCACGAGCGCCGCGAGGAGGTCATCCAGCACATCTACGCGACCTACGGCCGCGAGCACGCGGGCCTCGCCGCCACCGTCATCCGCTACCGCGCCCGCTCGGCGATCCGCGAGGTCGGCAAGGCCATGGGGCTCTCGCTCGACGCCGTGGACGCCCTCGCCCGCACCGTCTGGGGCTGGTCCAGCGATGGTCTCGAGCCCGCCAAGCTCGAGGATTCGGGCCTCGATGTGACCGACCGCACGATCGCCACGGCGATCGACCTCGCCCGGCAGCTCATCGGCTTCCCGCGCCACCTCTCCCAGCACGTCGGCGGCTTCGTCATCGCCAAGTCGCGGCTCGACGAGCTCGTCCCGATCGAGAACGCGGCGATGGCTGATCGCACCGTCGTCGAGTGGGACAAGGACGACCTCGACGCGCTCGGCATGCTCAAGATCGACGTCCTCGCCCTCGGCATGCTCACCTGCATCCGCCGCGCCCTCGATCTCCTGCGGGCGCACAAGGGGATCGACCACGACCTCGCCTCGATCCCGCCCGAGGACCCGCTCACCTACGCCATGATCTCCAACGCCGACACGGTCGGCGTCTTCCAGATCGAGAGCCGAGCCCAGATGCAGATGCTGCCGCGGCTGCGCCCGCGGACCTTCTACGACCTCGTCATCGAGGTGGCGATCGTGCGGCCGGGACCGATCCAGGGCGACATGGTCCACCCCTATCTGCGCCGCCGGGCCGGCGAGGAGCCGATCACCTTTCCCTCCGACGACCTCAAGCAGGTCCTCGGCAAGACCCTCGGCGTGCCGATCTTTCAAGAGCAGGCGATGAAGATCGCCATCGTCGCCGCCGGCTTCACGCCCACCGAGGCCGACGAGCTGCGCCGCTCGATGGCGTCCTTCCGCAAGAACGGCAAGCTCGAGCAGTTCCACCAGAAGCTCGTCGCGGGGATGACCGCGCGCGGCTATGCGTCCGACTTCGCCGAGCGCTGCTTTCAGCAGATCGAGGGCTTCGGCTATTACGGCTTTCCGGAGAGCCACGCGGCGAGCTTCGCGCACCTCGTCTACGTCTCGGCCTGGCTCAAGTGCCACCACCCGGACGTCTTCGCGGCCGCGCTCTTGAACGCCCAGCCGATGGGCTTCTACGGCCCCGCGCAGATCGTCCGCGACGCCCGCGAGCACGACGTCGAGGTCCGGCCCGTCGACGTCAACTGGTCGACCTGGGACAACGGCCTCGAGGAACGCCCAAAGAGCGCCGCGGGCCCCCGCCACGCGCTGCGGCTGGGCTTTCGCCAGGCCAAGGGACTGCGCCAGGGCGCCATGGAGCGCCTGATCGCGGCCCGCGAGGCCACGGGCGACTTCAGCGACGTCCACGACCTGCAGCGGCGCGCCGCACTCGACACGGCGACCCTGGAGCGGCTCGCCGAGGCGGACGCCATGGGCTCGTTGAACCTCGCCCGCCGCCAGGCGCTCTGGGCGGTCAAGGCGCTGCGGGACCGCCCCCTGCCGCTCTTCGACCACGCCGAGCTGAGCGCGCCCGCCGGCTCCAACCGCCCGCCCCTCTTCGCCGAGCCGCGGGTCGAGCTGGCGCCGATGCCGTTGGGCGAGGAGGTCGTCGAGGACTATGCCTGGCTGCGGCTCTCCTTGAAGGCGCACCCCTGCGCGGTCCTGCGCCCGCTGCTCGCCCGCGACGGCTGGCAGAGCTGCGGCGCCATCGAGGACGCGCGGGACCGCCAGCCCTTCCGGACGGCGGGGCTCGTCCTCATCCGCCAGCGGCCCGGCTCGGCCAAGGGCGTCGTCTTCTCGACCCTCGAGGACGACACCGGCATCGTGAACCTCGTCATCTGGCCCAAGCTCCTCGACCGCTACCGGCCGATCGTCATGGCGGCGCGGCTTCTCGGCTGCGAGGGGCAGGTCCAACGCCAGGCTCAGGTCGTCCACCTGGTCGCGCACCGGCTCGTCGACCTCACCGACCGGCTCGCCCTGCTCACCGGCGACGCCCACGCGGCGCATCAGGCCGTCGATGGCGCCATGAGCCACGC
>CAYZSE010000023.1:6116-29269 GCA_964481035.1 uncultured Geminicoccaceae bacterium
GCGCCGTGCGGCAAGCCCAAGGCGCTATCCATGGCCGATCATCAGCGGCCGCCTTACTCGATCTGTGAGCGCTGCCCCCACGACACACGTCTCTGCCTCGCCGACTATTGGCGTAGCGTCCCCTGCGGCCGCGAGCATGTCGAGCTGCGCTTCACCTGCCCGTTCATCGAAATCGGCTTCACCACCGAAATCGCCGGCCTCGCTCCCTGGCGGCTCACCGATCTCGGCTACAGTGCCGAGGGTCACGCCCGCGGCACGGTCGCCATCGCCGACACCCACGCGAGCCCGCCGGGCGAGACCCTGCGCGAGGTCGCCCGCATGTTTCAGAACCGTGGGTGGTTCCGCACCGTCGAGACCAAGACCATCGCGGCGGCGCTGGAGAGCGCGTATCACGCCCACATCTTCGTCGACCTCGCGACATCGCCGCCGCGGCAGCGCTTGGCCGCCTGAAACCGTACGGCTCACGCGCCGGCGCCCGAGTTCGTCGCCGCGCGGCCGTCCTCAGCGCCGCCACGGTGTCGCCGATCGCGCGGGAAGCCCACCGGCGCGAACACACGGCTCGCCTGCAGGCCTGCCATCGCTCGCCAGCGCCGGGACCGCGTCGCGGTGCCTGCGAGCGCACTTGCCACCCGATGCCGCCGATCAACCCACCCGTTGCCCAACGCCATGAGGTGGCCAAGCCACGGGGCGGCTCATCGAGCCGTTCGCGGGCCGCACCGCCCAGAGGCTCCCGCATGACGAAAACGGCCGGCGCCCGAAGAGAAGGTGCCGGCCGCTCGTTCGTCCCACGCAGGGCGCGGCGACGTCGCCTCAGAGTGCCTGCAGGTTCTCGGCGGACGACTTCCCGCGCTTGGGATCCGTACGCTCCTCGAAGCCGATCTTCTGGCCGTCGCGGAGCGTGCCGAGACCGGCGCGCTCGACCGCGGAAATGTGCACGAAGACGTCCTTCCCGCCGTCGTCGGGCTGAATGAAACCATAACCTTTGGTGGCGTTGAACCACTTGACCGTTCCGGTCGCCATGACCGTCGTCCTTTCAGAACTGTGCTCGCCCGACCCCTTGCCGAACGTAGACCGCCAAACCTTGACGCGCACGCAGCCGAAATCGCGATGTAACGGTCGGTGACGGCTCAAAGGAAACTTGACGCTGCCGTGTTATCCCTCAGGTCCTCCGACGACGCAAGTCCCTCCGATCCACGCCTTACCGAGGCGTTAGGTTGTCTTCGACAGATGCCCCCATGTGCATCCCGGCGCGGCCGCGGCGCGCGTCGCAGACGCTCGCAGCGACGTTGGCGAGATCAGATAGCAAAGGCACGATCTCGAGACGGCTACCGAAGGCTGCGACGCACCGGCGATCAGGCGGATCCGTGCCGTCAGGACTGGATCTCGGTCGGCCTCGACGTTACGCCAAGACCGCGACATTATGTCGCGGACATCGACAGCGCACCCTCGGGGGGGATGGCACGCCATGATCGATACATCGCCATCGTGCGACGTCTGCCCGCATGACGCGCATCGCTGCCTCGCGGAGGGCTGGCGGGTCGTCGACCGTGTCGGTGGCACGTTTCGGCTCCGTTTCTCGTGCCCGCGCGTCGCCGTGGCGCTCAAAGCCACCCACGCCGGCATCGGACGACGGCACGTCGTCGACGACGGCGTCGTGCCCGGCGGCATCGACGTCGCACGCGGCCTCAGCGCGTATCCGACGGCCCTGTATCATGCCGCCGACGCCTCTCACGACCGAGGCTACTTCCGCCCGCTCGACCGCGAGGCCATCGCCGCGACCATGGCGGCGGCCTATGTCGCGCGATTTTCGGCCTCGTCGCCGCGCTAGCGCGTTTCCCGAAATGCTTGACCATGCCGCACCCCCGCCCGGCCGCCCATGGCAGCGTAACCTCGTGGGCGGCCGGGCGGGGGTGCGGGATGGGCGTAGATCAACCTCACCGGGAAACGCGCTGAGGGACACATCCGTGCGTCGACCGCGGGCGCGTCTCGACATGCCGGTCCGCGACGGAGCGGCAAGGCTGCGACGTCCCCCGATCTTCGACGTCCCCACCCTGGCCGTTCCGGAAGCCCGCCGGGCGGCGGGGCTCGTCGCCGCGTCACGATCTCGCCGACGGCTCGTGATGGCGTCGCGGGTCTGCTTGGCCTGCACCTCCCGTGCGGGCCGGCCTTCGGCGGCGAGCAGGTCGCCGTCCAGGTCACCTCGACCTTCAGCGGCGCCACCCTCGTGCTCGCCGTCGACGACGGTATCGAAGGGTCGATGTGGCCCGGGCCCTGCTCGGCCGGCGGCCATCCGCGTGCGTCTTCTCCACCGATGAGCAAAACAGCGGGGCACGCCTCTGCGCCCGGTGGTCGCCAAGCCGCTGCGCCGCCGATCTCTAGCTCTGCCAACGATAGGGGTTTCACGGCTCGTCGAGCGGGCCGCCATCCTCTCCAGCGCCCCGGGCGAGGACCGCCGCCGGCGCCCGTAGAGCGCGCCAGGGCGATGAAAGCGCAATGGGTGGTGCCGCAGGAGGGACTCGAACCCCCGACCCACGCATTACGAATGCGTTGCTCTACCTGCTGAGCTACTGCGGCGGACGGTCGAGCCCGTCACGTCCCGACGTGCCGCGCTGGTTACCGCCGGGACGGTCGCGCGTCAACGGTCGGGCGCCGAGGCCGAGCCTTCAGCTCGCCGTCGCCGGTGTCAGGTCGACCGTGGGTCCGGCGAACCCGCCACTCGGGCCGACCTCGACCAGCGTCGCCACCTTGGGCGGCGACTGCCAACGCAGCGAGTCGAACTCGCCGGTGGGACCGAACGGCGACCAGGTATCGAACGCGTGTCCGGTACGCTGGCACACCCAAGCCTCGTCGGCCGGCGCGTCGGCGATCAGCGCTTCGAGCTCGGCGATCCGCGACGACTGCGGGTCGGCGGCGCGATACGCGTCGATCGCCGCCTGCAACGTGCCCACCGTGGGCTGTGAGCCCGGCACCTCCGTGGCGACGGCGAGCGCGCGGTCATTCTCTCCCGCGGCGAGGGCCACCTCGATCAGCGCTCGCTTGGCGTAGTGATACCTCGCGTTGCGGTTCGCCAGACGCTCGAAACGCGCCAGCCGCGCGCGCGGGCTCTCGTCGGGCTCGAGCGCGACATAGGCCGCCTTGAGCGCCGGATGCGGCCGCCGCGCCCAGCTTTCCTCGATGGCCGTGCGGGCGACGCCCGGCCGCCGCAACCGTTGCGCCAGCTCGGCGGCGAAAGCGGCGGCCGGCGCGAAACCGCGCTGCCGCTTGGTCGCGTCCTGGGCCGACTTGAGCGCCTCCTCCAGCTCGTTCGCGGCGGCGCGCTCCTGGGCCATCAGATGCTTCAAGACGCTACGGCGACGCTGGGCCTCCTCCTGGTCGATCAGCTTGTTCAGGCGCAGGTCGTCGACCCGGCGAAAGGCCTCGCTCCACAGTCGATGCTGAACGAGCTGCTCGAACAACGTCTCGACGACCCATTCGGTGTGAGGGTGATCGCGGAAGGCCTGTCGCGCCAGTTCGAGCGCCTGCTCGTCGTCGCCGGTGGCGATCGCGTCGTGCAGCAGGCCGCGCAGGCCCAAGAGCCGGGTCGGTGCTTGGCGGAGCATCTGCCGGTACTTGAGCTGAGCGACCTCATGGTTGTCATCGAGCTCCGCCGCCTGCGCCGCGAGCAGCAGCGTCGCCGGCTCCCCTTCGCCCAGGAGCTTCTCGGCCTCTCGACGCAGCTCCTTGGCCTGGGTGCCGTCGCCCGCCGCCACGGCCATCATGCCACGGGTCACCGTGCGCAGACCGTCGAGCTGACGGTTGACCGTGCGCTTGCGCCACCAGCGCGCCGGGAAGCCGAGAAGCAGCCGCGCCAGCTCGTAGAGGACGACGACCGCGACGCCGAAGGCGAGTACCGCCAGCACGGCGATGGCACGGTTGACGGGATAGGTCTCGCCATCGAACCAATGCAGCTGCAGGACCGCGTCGTTTTCGTGCAACCAATGCGCCCCGAACATCAAGGCGCCGGTGATGATGAGGAAGCCGAGCAGGCGCAGCATCAGACGTCTCTCTTTCCGGGCTTAGGAAGCGCTCGCGGCGGCGAGGTCGCGTCCGAGTGACAACAGGGCGTCACGCGCCTTGTCCACGGCGAGATGCCGCTGCGCGTTGGCGATCCAGGGCGCGATGACGTCCGCGGCTTCGCTTGGCACCGTCTCGGCGGCGGCAATGGCCGCCGCCGGATCGCCCCGGGCGAGCGCGGCTTCGATCGCGACGACCGCATCGTCCAGCTCGGGCGCTCGTCCCAACGGCGTCACGCCCAGCGCGCCGAAGACACGACGATGGATGCCACCCTGCTCGGCCGCCGGCTGCGGCGGCTGCACCGCCGCCAGCATGGCGGGCGTCAAATCGTCGAGGCTGCTCTTCAGCACGGGCAGCGTCGGCACGCCGCCTTCGTGCTCCTCCAAGGTGGACCGCGCAGCGGCGAGCCGGTCCGCCTCGTCGTCGGTCACCGGCGCGGTGGTCACGCCGTCGAGGGTCGTCAGGGCGAGTTGCAGCCCGGCGCCGGTTTGCAACGCCTCGCCGACGGCCCCCGCCGCCGCGTTGAGCGCGACCGCGGCCCGGGTACGCGCGAGCGCCATGGCGACCGTCGCTTCCGTCCGCTCGGCCACCGTCACGGCGTTGCCGGCGGCGTCCTGGGCCTGCTCGACGGTCGCCCCCAGCGCCTGCGTCCGGTCGGCGAGCTGCGACGACAGCGCCGTGAAGTCCTCGGTCATGGCCGCCTCGAAGGCCGTCATCGCCGTCTCGCTCGCCGTCAGCCGGTCGCCGAGATCGGCGAGCTGCGTGCCGTTGGCCTCGGCCGTGGTGGCAAGCTCGCCGACCCGGCCGCTCACCTGGTCGAGCCGCGTGCCGGCGCCGCCGAGGCTCTCGCGCAACCCGGCGACGTCGCGCGCCACGCCGTCGACGCGGCCGGTCAGGGCCGCAGCGCGTTCGACGAGTGCCGCTTCGACCTCGGCCACGCGGCCCGCGAGCTCGTCCGTGCCCTCGCCGAGATCCGCCGCCTTCGCCTCGAGGCCCGCGACGGTCTCGTCGAGGCCCGCCACGTTAGCCTCGAGACCGCTCACGCGGGCCTCGAAGCCTTCGACCGCGGCCTGCACGGTCGCCAACGCCGACGCGCGGGCCGCCGTTTCGTCGAGCTCGTCGACCGCCACCGACAGCTCGTCCAGCCGCGCGCCCAGTTCCGCCGCGCCGTCGGGGCTGGCGAGCTCGCTCAGACCATCGCGCAGCGCCGCGAGCTGGGCCGTCGTCGCCGCCCGTGTCAGCTCGCCGCTCAAGCCGTCGACCCGGGCGTCCAGCGCTTCGATCGAGCTCGTCTCCTCGGCCTCGCGCGCGGCGTCGCGAACCTGGGCGAGCTCCGCCTCCAGCGCGCCGATCCGCGCCACCGCCGCCGGGTTGACGATCAGCTCCGCCTGCTGCGGCAAGGGCAGGCTGTCGCGGACCTCGGGGATCTGCAGCGCGTAGATCGATCCGCCCGCGCCCAGCACGCCGCCCACCAGCCCGGCGAGAAAGCCCCGCCCACCGCCGCCGCGGCTCGCCTGCGGCGCGCGTTGCGCCGCCGCCCCGTCGGCTCGAGGCTCGTCTTGGACCATGGCCGTGTGCTCCCCAGGCGCCACCTACTCTTGCAACGCGGTCATGAACGTTTATGTCCGGCGCTGCCACGAACCTCGCGCGCAGAGGGCTAGCATCAATGCCCGAGGGCTTCAAGCAACGCGCCCATGCCGCATTCGTCCGGACGCGGCGCGACCCGCACCGCCCGCCATCGGAGCGCTTCGGCGGCCGCCGCTACATTCGCGCTCAAGGCGAGCACCACCAGACCCCCGGCGCTCCGCTCCAGGCCCGCCGCACGCAGGCGCTCGACCAGCAGGCGGGCGCTGCGAGGTGAATGGAGTGTCACCGCATCGAGCCCCCCCTGCCCCAACGCACCTTTGACGTCGCACGGCAGATCGGGCACCGGCTCGGCGCGGTAGACGACCCACGGCCGATAGGCGAAGCCGGCCGCGGCGAGCGCCGCCTCGAGACCGGCGGCGCGGACCTCGCCCGTCGGGTGGCCCAGCGCACCCGCCTGGGGACGGCAGCGCGCGGCGACGAGACGGGCGAGCGACGGCCCGTCCCCCTCGGCGACGGCGGTCGGCGCCGCGCCGGCGCGACGCAGGGCGGCGGCGGTTCCCTCACCCACGGCGAAGACCGGCAGGCTCGCTTTATGGTCCGCCGCGGCCGGCGCCGCGTGGCGGCTGGTCACCAGCAGCGCTTGCAACGGGCCCGCCGGAGGCGCAGGCTCCATTACCGGCGCGATCGCCAAGACCGGAGCGAGCATGACCTCGTGGCCCAACGCCGTCGCGCGGGCGACGGTGCCCGCAGCGGCGTCGACCGGGCGCGTGACCAGGACCCGCGCCACCGCGGCTACAGCCAGTCGACGGGACCGGCCTGCGCCCGGACCTCCGCGCCGGCATCGGCGCCGATCCGCGCCGCATCGGCCGGATCACCCCGCCGCTCGGCACGCCACAGCCCCGCGCCGTCGGGATGGGCGAGCAAGCCCTCGAAGGCGAGCGCACCGTCGTCGAGCCGTGCATAGGCTGCGATCGGCGTCCGGCAGGAGCCATCGAGGGCCCGCAGAAAGGCGCGCTCGGCGATCACCGCCGCAGCGGTTTCGCCGTGGTCCAGCACGGCCACGCGCTCGCGCGTGGCCGTGTCGTCGGCCCTGATCTCGACGGCGATCGCCCCTTGCGCGACCGCCGGCAGGAGCTCGGTGGTGGCGATCGGCGCGCTCGCCGCCTCGGGCCGTCCGAGGCGGTTCAGCCCGGCCATCGCCAGGAGCGTCGCTTGGATCTCGCCGCTCGCCACCTTGCCCAGCCGGGTCTGGACGGAGCCGCGCAGATTGACCACCTGCAAGTCCGGGCGCAGCGCGAGCAGCTGCGCGCGCCGGCGCAGCGACGCGGTGCCGACCACGGCGCCCTCGGGCAAGGCCGCGAGAGTGTCGAGCGGCCCGGCGATCAGCGCGTCGCGCGGGTCCTCGCGCGGCAGCACGGCGGCGAGCGTCAGGCCGTCCGGCAGGACGGTCGCGACGTCCTTGAGCGAGTGCACCGCGAGGTCGATCCGCGCGTCGAACAGCGCCTCCTCGATCTCCTTGGTGAACAGGCCCTTGCCGCCGATCTCGCTCAGGGGCCGGTCGAGGACGTGATCGCCCGTGGTCTTGATGATGACGAGCTCGGTCGTGAGCCCGGGCTCGGCCCGCTCGAGCAGCGCGGCGACCGTTGCGGCTTGGACGCGGGCCAGGGGCGAGCCGCGGGTGCCGATCTTGAGATGTGTCATGGGAGAGCGATGCGGCTATGAGGAAGGGCCATGCGCACGGGCCGTAGCACATCCGCCGTCGCCGACCAGACCGCCATTATGCTCGGTCTGGAGACGAGCTGCGACGAGACCGCCGCCGCGCTCGTCCGCGGCGATAGGTGCGTCTTGGCGGCGCGGGTGCGCAGCCAGCTCGCCGAGCACGCGCCCTTCGGCGGGGTCGTCCCAGAGATCGCCGCGCGCGCCCACGTCGAGGCGCTGGACCGCCAGATCCACGCCGTCATGCTTGAGACCGGCCTGGGCTTCGCCGACCTCGCGGGCGTCGCCGCGACGACCGGACCGGGCCTGATCGGTGGGCTGATGGTCGGCGCCGTCACCGGCAAGGCCATCGCCGCAGGGCACGGACTGCCCTTCTTCGGTGTCAATCACCTCGAAGGCCATGTGCTGACGGCGCGGCTCACCGACGCGGTGGCCTTCCCCTATCTCGTGCTGCTCGTCTCCGGCGGCCACACCCAGCTCATCCTCGCCGAGGCGCGCGGCCGCTATCGCCGGCTCGGCACCACCATCGACGACGCGATCGGCGAGGCCTTCGACAAGACCGCAAAGGTCCTCGGGCTCGGCTATCCGGGCGGGCCGGCGCTCGAGCGGCTCGCCGTCCGCGGTGACCCCGCGCGCTTCGCCCTGCCGCGGCCGCTCATCGGCCAGCCGGGCTGTCATTTCTCCTTCTCGGGCCTCAAGACCGCCGTGGTGCACGTCTGGCGGAGCCTGCCGGCGCCGAGCGCGGTGGATCGAGCGGATCTCGCGGCGAGCTTCCAAGCGGCCGCGGCCGAGACGCTGGCGGAGCGCACGCGGCGAGCGGTCCGCCTCGCGCGGCGCCACGCCCCCGGCCTCGATCGCCTCGTCGTGGCCGGCGGTGTCGCGGCGAACGGGCACGTGCGCGCGCATCTGGGTGGGATCGCCGCCGACGAGGGCCTGACCTTCACCGCGCCGCCGCTGCGGCTCTGCGGTGACAACGCCGTGATGATCGCCTGGGCCGCGCTCGAGCGCGGCGGGCGTGACGGCGACCCGCTCGACGCACCGGTGCGCGCCCGGTGGCCGCTCGACCCGGACGCCACACCGGCCATCGGCGCCGGGGTCAAGGCCTGAGCGACCTCAAGATGCTGCGGGCTCGGTCGCGGCGAACAGCTTGTGGACGACACCGGCGACCGCGGCGCCGATCAGCGGGGCCACCCAGAACAGCCAGAGCTGGTCGATCGCCCAGCCGCCGGCGAACAGAGCCTGGCTGGTGCTGCGCGCCGGATTGACCGACGTGTTGGTCACCGGGATGGCGATGAGGTGGATCAGTGTCAGGGCGAGACCGATGGCCAGCGGCGCGAAGCCCGCGGGCGCGCGGCGGTCGGTGGCGCCGAGGATGACGATGAGGAAGAAAAACGTCAGCACGACCTCGATGACGAAGGCCGCGGTCATCGAGTAGCCGCCGGGCGAATGCTCGCCATAGCCGTTGGCGGCGAAGCCGTCGGCCAGGGTGAAGTCCGCCTGCCCGCTCGCGATGACGAAGAGGACGGCGGCGGCGGCGACGGCACCGGCCAGCTGCGCGGCCCAATAGAGGGGCACGTCGCTCGACGGCGTGCGGCCGGCGACCCAGAGGCCGAGGGTCACTGCCGGGTTGAAGTGGCCGCCCGAGATGTGGCCGACGGCGTAGGCCATCGTGAGGACCGTGAGGCCGAAGGCGAGGGCGACGCCGACGAAGCCGATCCCGAGCTCGGGAAAGCCGGCGGCCAGGACGGCGCTGCCGCAGCCGCCGAAGACGAGCCAGAACGTGCCGAGGAACTCGGCGCCCATGCGGGCCGTGAGCGACATCGGGTATTCCTTCGCGAGCTGTCGAGATTGAGCATCGCGCTATTAGTCGCGCCCGAGCCGCCCGTCATCCGCTTTTTCTTGCGGAATTGCCACGTCGTTTGCACTTGCGTCGGTTTGCCATGCCCTGGCCAACGCAGCCGCTGATCGAACGCCGGTCGCCGGCACTCGAAGACTGCGGTCGGCGACGTCGGCTCCTGCGGGGAAGCGTCACCGTCGCCACGCCGACGACCGCGGCCGCCGACGCCAAGCCGTGTCGGTCGCCCGACGCCAGCGGCCAGCGGTCACCAACCTCACCTGGCCTCCGCCTTCCCGGCGGATCGCCTGCGGCGACCGGCGCCGGCTCTTTCCCGCCAGCCGCGCCGCTGGGTCGGGCAGCGCGTCACCGCTCAATCCTTGCGGCACCAGAACAGGGCGACGAAGGGCGGCATGTTGTCGTGGGGCGCGCCGGCACCCGCGCGTCCGGTCTGCTCGCGACCGGCCAAGGTCCGCACGGCCACCTGGTCGCCCAGGCTGCTGCCGGAGGCGAAGCCGCTGCCGAGGCTCGAGCCGGATCGCGTGCCGCTGCCATCGCGCCGGGCCTCGAAGCCCAGCGGCAGCGCATGGGCGTGCGCCGGTAGCTCGCCCTCGGTGAGCGCGACGGCCTCGCTGCCGCCGACCTGGCGGTAGCCGCGGAAGACACGCTCCTCGGCGAAGCCGACCGCGAGGGGCGTGCGCCCGGCGAAGACCTCCGGCTCGGCCAGGGCCACGTCGGTCCAGCCCGCGGGGCAGCCGCGGCCGTCGTCGACGAGGAGGATGGAGCCCGCCGGCGGCGCCGCCTCCTGGGCGAGTTCCAGCGCCGCGCGCAGCTCCGCCGCTTGCGCCTCGGCGGCACTTGCGCGCGCCTGCAAGCCGACGATCTCCTCGCAGACCGCCTCGGCGCCCGCCCCCGTGCCGTCCGCCGCCAGCCCGGCGATGAAGCTCCCGGCGGCGCCGAGGTCGGCGCAGGCGCCGCCGGTCTGTGCGGCCGCCGGCGCCATCGCAAGCCATCCCGCGACGACGAAAGTCATCGGTCCCATTGTTCCTCGAAGACGCATGCTCGACCTCCTCGCGATCAAGCCATCATGCAGGAAGCGGCCACGACGAGGAGGTCCAGGCCCTTCGTCTTTCGTCGAAGCGCACCGCTCACACCTGCGGCTTGTGGGCGACGAACGCAGCCCAGCCGATCTTGCCGTCGTGGCCACCGTCCACCCAGAACCGCAGCGCCTCGGCGGTGCGGTCGACGAGGTCGGCACCGATCTTCTCGTCGAACTCGGCCCGGCGCTCGAGCAGCTGGGTCCGCACCCAGTCATAGGTCGGTGCCACGTGCTGCGACCAGTCGTGCTGCTGTTCGATGACGAAGCCCTGCATCTCGAGCCCGCGGACGTAGTCGTCGATGTCCCACATGTCCGAGAGCTTGATGCGGGCGAAGATGCGCTCACGGTCGGCGGCGGTGGCGCTCGCCCGGATCAAGAGATCGGTAAAGACGAGGCGGCCGCCCGGCTGCAGCACGCGCCATGCCTCGGCCAGCACCGCCACCTTGTCGGCGGCGTGCAGGAACGCCTCCTGGCTGGTGTAGATGTCGAAGCTTTCGGCGTCGTAGGGCAGGTCGTGGAAATCCGCCCACTCGAAGGCGACCAGGTCGTCGAGCCCGGCGTCGCGGGTCAGCTCGCGCCCCCACTCGAGCTCGCGTTCGGAGATGTTGGTGGCGATGACGCGACAGCCGAAGCGCCGCGACAGGTAGCGGGCGAAGGCGCCGTAGCCGCAGCCGACGTCGAGGACGACGTCGCGGGCGCCGATCGGCGCGAGGTCGGCGAGGCGCCGGTTCGAGCGGTCCATCGCCGCCTGGAGGCTCTCGCCCTTGAGCTCGAACGTGCCGAGATGGATGTTCTCACCCCAGATCTCGCGATAGACCTCGTCGGCAGCACCGTCGTAGTACTCGCGGGCCTCGCGGACGACCCGGTTGAGCCGTTTCGCCTTGCTGTCCGGGGCCGCCCGGTGCGGCGTGCTCGTCCGGCGCCGGGTCAGCGGCTTGAAGGCGACCTGCTGGATGAAGTCCACCTCGTAGTGCTCGTACGGGCGCAGAAAGTCGCCGTAGCGATTGACGTCCACGAAGCCTGCGTCCTCCAGCAGATGGCTCACGTAGTTCTGGCGCAGCGGGTAGAGCTGCAAGGTGTGCTTGTCCCCATTGGGAAAGCTGTAGAGAAACTTGACCAGGGTGCGGTTGATGGTGACGGGCTGAACGTCGACGCCGTCGCCCGTGTAGTAGAACTGGTGCTTGGAGCTGTAGCCGAGATCGAGAATGCGGTCGTAGTTGCGGTGGTCGACGACGATGAGACCGCCAGGGCGGATGACCGCGTGCATGGCGGCGAGCGCGTCGCGGCGGGCCTCATGATCGAACAGGTGGGTGAAGGCGTTGCCGAGGCAGATGAGGGCGTCGAAGTGGCTCTCGCCGAAGGTCGCCGGCAGATCCCGCCAGTCGCAGACCTCGACGCCCGCGAGCGCGACGCCTTGGCTTTGCGCATTCGCCCGCGTCTTGTCGATCATGGTTGGCGCGCCGTCGCAGGCCCAGACCTTGAAGCCGTCTTGCGCGAGCACCACGGAATGGAAGCCCGTGCCGCAAGCCGCATCGACCACCGTCTCGATTCCGTAGGCGTTGAGCAGCCGATGAAAGAAGCCGGCCTCGCCCTCCGCTCGCCCGTCCCAATCGATGAGGTCGTCCCAGCGCGATACGAAGTCGGGCGTATACTCGTCCTGGTAGGTATCGTCCGCAAGCAAGCGTGCCATGCGTCCTCTCCCGGTTTGGCGGCGCACGATCGCGCGAGCCGATGTCGGCGGCGGACGGCTCGCCAGCGTCGGGGGCGGGCCCGCAAACGCTGAACTCGCAAATTCTTCCTGGCTATGCGCACCCAGGTTGGCGACCGCCGCACACCGTCAGCTTAAACAAGCTCGATTGCGACACAAGCTTGCTAAAAAGCGACATATCGGCGACATTTGGAGGTCGCCGTCGGGGTCGACCGACGCGCCCGTGCGGTCGACCGGCGTCGACGGGCAGCGCCGCACGCCGCCGCGATCAACCGGCGCCGTTGCGCTCTTGCCGCGGGGTCCGTCCGTAGAGCTGGCGATAGCACGTCGCGAAATGCGACGCGGAGACGAAGCCGCAGTCGCGGGCCACGTCCATGATCGCCATCTCGCTCCGGTAGAGCAGACGGCGCGCACGCTCAAGGCGCAGCTCCAGGTAATACTGCGCCGGGGAACGGCCGACGTGCTGCTTGAACAGCCGTTCGAGTTGCCGCCGGGAAAGCCCGACATAGGCGGCGAGCAGGTCCTGGGACAGCGGCTCGGCGGTGTTGGCTTCCATCAACTCCACGGCGAGGATGAGCTTGGGATGGTGCACGCCGAGGCGCGCTCGGATGGGCAGTCGCTCGCGGTCGTCGGGGCTGCGGATCCGATCGAGCACACAGCGCTCGGCGACGCGGGTCGCCAAGGCGGCGCCGTGGTCGCCGGCGATCCGCTGCAGCATCAGGTCGAGCGCTGCCGTGCCGTCGGGGCAGGTAAAGCGCCCCGCGTCGTCGACGAACACGTCGGCCGTCGCCTCGACGTCCGGGAAGGCGCGCACGAAGGCCGGCAGCGTCTCCCAATCGACGGCGCAACGCCGGCCGGCGAGCAGGCCGGCGCGCGCCAGCAGTGCGCTGCCGCCGGCGACCGCGCCCACGGCAAGGCCGGCCGCGGCGGCCCGGTGCAACCACACGACCATCTCCTCGGGCGGCGCCGCCTCGGTCGCGAGGTTGCCGCCGCAGACGGCGACCACCGGCCCGTCCGCGAGGTTCACGTCGCCGACCGCGCCGTCGACCTCGATACGCAGCCCATTGTTCGCGACGACGGACCCGCCGCGGCCACCGACCATCTGCCAGCGATAGAGCGGCCGCGCGGCCACGGCGTTGGCGATGCGGAGCGGCTCGATGGCCGACGTCAACGCCATCAGCGAGAACGCGTCGAGGAGGACGAAGACCCACGTGCGCTCGGTGAGCGATGCCGCAATCTCACCAGCAGTCGGCGCTTGAGCGTCCATTCATCAACCAAAAATCATTGCTACACCGGCCTAAACGAGACACTGATCAAATGTCGTAATCTGGCAATTCGTCAAGTCCGTGCAGGGCACCGGCACGCGCCTTGGCCCGCGCCGGAAGAGCCGTGCAGGCGGGGCTCGGCGCTTCGTCGACGAGCACGGTCTCGAACCGCTCCTCGCCCCGTCGCGGCGGTCGTCGGCGCCGGCCAGCGCCTCGACGACCGCTCAGCCGGCGAGCTCGGCGAGAGCGAGAGGCTGGCGCATGGGCGCACCGAGCATGTAGTCGCGGCTCAAGGGCAGCGCCTCGCGGTCCTTGGCGAGCTGGAGCTGGAAGGTCATGCCGTCCTGGTTTGCGAAGAACCGCTCCGACGCGACGAGATAGAAGTTCCACAGGCGGCGCAGGCGGGCATCGGCGATGCCCTCGGCCGCGGCGAACCGGCGCCGCCAGGCGGCGAGCGTCTTGGCGTAGTGCAGGCGCCAGACCTCGAGGTCGGTCGTCCACAGGCCGACGCGCTCGACCACCGGCAGCACCTCCGAGAGCGCGGGGATGTAGCCCCCCGGGAAGATGTGGCGGTCGAGCCATGGGTTCGTCGGCATCGGCCCGTGCGCCCGGCCGATGCTGTGGATCAAGGCCACCCCGTCCGAGGTGAGCAGCCGCGACAACCCGGCGAAGAATTCGCGGTAGTGGCTCGGCCCGACGTGCTCGAACATGCCGACGGACACGATGCGGTCGAACGGCCCCTCGATGCGGCGGTAGTCCTCGAGGCGGATGTCGACGCGGCCCTCCAGCCCCTCGTCGGCGATCCGCGCGCGGGCGTACGCGGCTTGGCGCTCGGCCAGCGTCAGGCCCGTCACGCGGCAGCCGTGACGCCGCGCCAGCCGGCGGGCGAGGCCGCCCCAGCCGCAGCCGATGTCGAGAACGTGATGATGGGGCGCCAGCCTGAGCTTGGCGGCGATGTGATCCATCTTGCGTAGTTGCGCTTCGGCGAGATCGTCGGTGCCGGCGAAATAGGCGCACGAGTACTGCATCTCCGGATCGAGCCAAGCGCGATAGAAGTCGTTGCCGAGGTCGTAGTGGTGCTGGGCGTTGAGCTTCGCTCGGGGCAGTGGGTTGCGGGCCCTCAGCCAGCCCGTCGTCGCGTGCAGCCAACTAGGCGCGAGGCGCGCGAGCGGGCCGCGCGGCTCCGGCACGGTGGCCATGACGATGTCGAGGAGATCCTCGAGCGAGCCCTCCTCGATCACCAGCCGCCCCTCGACGTAGAGCTCGCCGAGCATCAGCTCTGGGCGCAGCGCCAACGCCCATGCGGCGCGGCGATCGCCGAGCCGAAGGACGGCGCGCGGGCCGCGGCCCCGAGCAGCATGGAAACGACGGCCCGCGGCGTCGATGAGGGTGAGCTCACCACGCTGGACGGCGCGATCGAGCAGCATCTGCAACGGCGGCATGGGCTCCCTCCTACCTTTTCGTCCTCGCTTCTGCCGTTGACGAGTAGGTACCCGGTACTATGCGGAGAACGGCCGGGCCCGCCAAGCGTTGCGACGCCTGGACGGGCGCCCGAGGCCGTGTTACCGCGCTCGCAGCTCATCGCACGGGAGAGGCACGATGCCTGCGTTCAAGACGCTCGACGACCTCGACGTCGCTGGGAAGCGCGTGCTGGTTCGCGTCGACTTCAACGTGCCCATGGCCAACGGCGAGGTCACCGACGCGACCCGCATCGAGCGCGCCGCCGAGACGCTCGAGGAGCTCGCCGGCAAGGGCGCCAAGGTGGTGATCCTCTCCCATTTCGGCCGGCCCAAGGGCAGGGAGGAGCCGTCGATGTCGCTCGGCCCGATCGCCAAGGCTCTGCAGGAAGCTCTGCCCGCCCGCACGGTGCGCTTCGTCGACGAGTGCGTCGGCGAGAAGCCGCAAGCCGCGATCGCCGCCCTCGAGCCGGGCCAGGTGCTCCTTTTGGAGAACCTCCGCTTCCACGCGGGCGAGGAGAAGAACGATCCCGCTTTCGCCGACGGCCTCGCCGCTCTGGGCGATATCTACGTCAACGACGCCTTTTCCTGCTCGCACCGTGCGCACGCGTCGGTGACGGGAATCGCCGAGCGGCTGCCGAAAGCCGCGGGCCGGCTGATGCAGGCCGAGCTCGAGGCGTTGCAGGCGGCGCTGGAGAAGCCGGAGCGGCCGGTCGCAGCGGTCGTCGGCGGCGCCAAGGTCTCGAGCAAGCTCGACGTTCTGGGCCAGCTCATCGCCAAGATGGACATGGTCGTCATCGGCGGCGGCATGGCCAACACCTTCCTCCACGCCCAGGGCCTCAATGTCGGCAAGTCGCTCTGCGAGAAGGACCTCGCCGACACCGCGCGCGCCATCATGGCCGAGGCCGAGACCCGAGGCTGCCGCATCCTCTTGCCGGAAGACGCCGTGGTGGTGACCAAGTTCGAGGCGCAAGCGCCGAACCGGGTGGTCGCCCCCGAGGCCGTCGGCGACGACGAGATGATCGTCGACGTCGGCCCGGCCACGGTCAAGACGGTCGAGGCGGCGCTCGCCGACTGCAAGGTGCTCTTGTGGAACGGGCCGATGGGCGCCTTCGAGCTCGATCCCTTCGACGCCGGGACCAACGGCGTCGCGCTCGCCGCCGCCGACCTCACCGATGCCGGCAAGCTCATCACCGTTGCCGGCGGCGGCGATACGGTCGCGGCCCTGGTCAAGGCCGGCGTTCTGGAGCGCTTCAGCTACGTCTCGACCGCCGGCGGCGCGTTCCTCGAGTGGCTGGAGGGCAAGGATCTTCCGGGCGTCGCAGCCCTGGCCGCCTGACGAGGACGGGCGTGCGCCCTGTCGCGTGGGCGTCACCGACCTGCACGCGGCCCGAGCCGCGCTCGCCTGGGCCGCGGCCGGCGGCCACCGGATCGTCCTCTACGGAATCGACGGCCGGCGCGCCGGCATGGGCTACTGGCAAGCCTGCGCGGAGCTGCTCGCCCGGCCGCTGGTCGTCGACTGCGAGGCGCACGTCGGGACCGCGCTGGCGGCATTGCGCGCGGGCTTGCGGCTGTTGCACACGGGCGACCTCGGCCCCGCTACGCCGACCTTCCGCGGCCTCGCCGCGGCCCACGGCGCGGTGCTCGTGGCGGCGCCAGCGGCGGTGCGGGTGTGCGGGCTCCGCCCCGTCGCCGCCCAGCTCGCACGGTGGCGTTTGGATCAAGTGACCGGCTCCGCCGACGCTGATAAGACCCCCTTTTGAGTACGTCTCACACGCAACGATGGGGTATGGGCCATGCGACTGACACCGAAGGTCAAGGAGATCCTCTCCTGGTACGAGGGCGAGAACGCCGGCGTGAAGGGCAACCTGGCGCGGCTGTTGATGCACGGCCGCATGGGCGGCTCGGGCAAGCTCGTCATCCTGCCGGTCGACCAGGGCTTCGAGCACGGCCCCGCCCGCAGCTTCGCCTCCAACCCCGCCGCCTACGACCCGCACTATCTCTACGAGCTCGCCCTCGACGCCGAGCTCTCGGCCTACGCCGCGCCCTTGGCCCCGCTCGAGGCCGGCGCCGACACCTTCGCCGGCGAGCTGCCGCTGATCCTCAAGGTCAACAGCGCCAACAGCCTCGTCAAGGGCTCGCAGGACCAGGCCATCACCGGCAGCGTCAAGGACGCGCTGCGCTTGGGTTGCGTCGGCATCGGCTTCACCATGTATCCAGGCTCCGACGTCAACTACAGCATGATGGAGGAGCTGCGCGAGCTCACCCTGGAGGCCAAGGCCAACGGCCTTTGCGTCGTCACCTGGTCCTACCCGCGCGGCGGCAACGTCACCGACGAGACGGCCTTCGACATCGTCGCCTATGCGGCGCACATGGCGACGCTGATGGGCTCGAACATCATCAAGGTGAAGCCGCCGACCGCCAAGCTCGACCTCGCCGCCGCCAAGACGGTCTACGAGGAGCAGGGCATCGACGGCTCGACGATGGCCAAGCGCATCGAGCACATCATGCAGGCCTGCTTCGCCGGCAAGCGGCTGGTGGTGTTCTCCGGCGGCGAGGCGACGGACACGGCCTCCTTCCTCGAGACCGTTCGCGGCATCCGCGACGGCGGTGGCTCGGGCTCGATCGTCGGCCGCAACGCCTTCCGCCGCCCGAAGGCCGAGGCGATGGAGCTGCTCGACCAGATCTGCAAGATCTATCTCAACCAGGTCTGAGGCACGCCTCTTGGCCGGCGAGGGGCCGGAGGTCGAGGATAGCCGCTGTCGGCTGCTCGTGCGGCTGACGGTGGCCCCCGACCCGAAGCTGTCGGCGACGCTCGCCGAGCTGGCCCGAGCCGATCGCCTGGCCGCGCTCGTGGCTGCCGCTGCGCCTGAGGTCGTCGAGCTCGCGCTGTCGCTGCCGACGGCGCTCCTGGTCACGGCCGGCGACGACCATGTGCCGGGCGTGGTCGGCCTGATCGGTGCGGTCGATACGGGCGCCGCGGCGACCGTCGCCGGCTGGCGGCGCGCGCGGGGCGGCGACGCGATCCTCGTCGCCGACGTCGCCACCTCGCGGCACGCCGCGATGGACGCGGGCGAAGCCGGCGCGGACGCGATCCTCTTCCGGGGCGCGCCCGCGGCCGTGCGCGATTGCGTTGCTTGGTGGAGCGAGCTATTCGTCCTGCCGGCGGCGGCTCCGGCGTCGCTCGACACGATGGCGGATCTCGTCCTCGCCGGCGCCGACTTCCTGCTCATCGAGGGCGACGAGCTCGGCGATCGGGCCATGCCTCCGCAAGCGATCGTCGCCGCCCTCGCGGCAGCCGAGGCGCAACGTGCCGAGGCGATGGCGCGGCCACTAGGCGAGACGGAACGACGATGAAGATCAACGGCAACGAGATCCGACCCAACATGGTGCTGGAGCACCAGGCCAAGCTCTGGCGCGTCGTCAAGACCGAGCACGTCAAGCCGGGCAAGGGCCCGGCCTACCTCCAGGCCGAGATGAAGTCGATCCCCGACGGCATCAAGCTCAACGAGCGCTTCCGGGCGGCCGAGACGGTCGAGCGGGTTCGCCTCGACGAGGCGCAGTTTCAGTACCTCTACGAGGACGATACGGGCCTGCATTTCATGGAGCAGGAAAGCTTCGAGCAGGTGACGCTGCCGCGCACACTGGTCGGCGAGGCGGCGGTCTTCCTGCAGGAGGGGATGATCTGCACCGTCGAGGCCTACGACGGCCGGCCCCTCGGCGTGAGCCTGCCGGACACCGTCGTCCTCGAGGTCGTCGAGGCCGATCCCGTGGTGAAGGGCCAGACGGCGGCCGCCTCCTACAAGCCGGCGGTGCTCGACAACGGCGTCCGAATCATGGTCCCGCCGCACATCGAGACCGGCACCCGCGTCGTCGTCAACACGATTGAGCAGACCTACGTCGAGCGCGCCCGCGACTGAGCGGACGGCTCGTTCACCTCCCCACCGGAGACGCCGATGCGGCGCTCGCCCCACCTGCAGATCATGGTGCAGGCGGCCCAGAAGGCCGCCCGCGGTCTCGCCCGCGACTTCGGCGAGGTCGAGCAGCTCCAGGTCTCGATCAAAGGACCCGGCGACTTCGTCACCGCCGCCGATCGCCGCGCCGAGCAGGTTATCGTCGACGAGCTGCGCCGGCAGCGGCCCGGGTTCGGCATGCTCGCCGAGGAGGGCGGCGGCGACGCCGGCGACGGCAACGCGCGCTGGATCGTCGATCCCCTCGACGGCACCTCCAACTTCCTGCACGGGCTGCCGCATTTCGCCATCTCGATCGCCCTCGAGATGAACGGCGAGCTCGTCGCCGGCTGCATCCTCGACCCGATCAAGCAGGAGCTCTTCACCGCCGACCGCGGCCAGGGGGCGTGGATGAACGGGCGTCGTCTCCGGGTCTCGGCGCGGCGAGAGCTGGACCGCGCGATGATCGGCTGCGGCGTGCCGGTGCTCGATTGGGAGGGCCGCGAGCGTGGCTTCCTTGGCCAGTTCGAGCGTGTCAGCGCCAAGGTCGCCGGCATCCGGCGCTATGGCGCGGCATCGCTCGACCTCGCCTACCTCGCGGCCGGCCGCCTCGACGGCTTTTGGGAGTTCGGCCTCAAGCCTTGGGACGTCGCCGCCGGCATCGCCATCCTGCGCGAGGCCGGTGGGCAGCTCGGCACGGTCGAGGAGGTGGATCTCTTGGAGCGCGGCACCCTGGTGGCCGCCACCCCTGAGCTCTATGCGAAGCTCTTCGCCCTCGTGCGCGGCTGAAGCCGTAAGCGCCGCCTTTTCAACGCCCTCGCGGACTTCTCTATTGTAAGTTGTAAGTTGCCGGCCCTATGCTCCAGCACGGTCAGGGTGACGGGATCTCGATCCATGATGCGACCGCAATACTACGTCAACATCATCCTACTCGCGCTCGTGGCGACGGCGGTGGTCGCCTCACTCCTCGGCGACACGCTGCTCACGACGTTCCTCTACAACCCGTGGCTCAACGGCGTGATCGCCCTCGTCTTTCTCGTCGGCGCCGTCTACGCGATCCTCCGCATCTGGCGCCTGCGTCCGGAAATCCGCTGGATCGAGGCTTTCCGGACGCAGGCGCCGGGCATGTCGACCGTGCCGGCGCCACGCCTGCTGGCCCCGTTGGCGACGCTGCTGACCGACCAGGAGCGCCGCGGCCGCAGCCAGCTCTCGACGATGTCGGTCCGCTACCTGCTCGACAGCGTGCAGTCGCGGCTCGAGGAGCAGCGCGACAACGCGCGCTACCTGACGGGCCTGCTGATCTTCTTGGGCCTGCTCGGAACCTTTTGGGGGCTCTTGCAGACCATCGGCGCGGTCGCCGACGTGATCGCGGGCCTGTCGCTGCAAGCCGACACCGCAGCCACCTTCACCGAGCTTCAAGACGGCCTCGCCCGCCCGCTCCGGGGGATGGGCACGGCGTTCAGCTCGTCGCTGTTCGGTCTCGCCGGCTCGCTCGTCCTGGGGTTCCTCGATCTCCAGGCCAACCGCGCGCAGACCAACTTCTTCGACGACCTCGAGGAATGGCTCTCCAGCCTGACCCGGCTCACCAGCGCCGGCAGCGGATCGCTCGACGCCATGGAGCCGAGCCGACCGATGCCGAGCTACGTCCAGGCCCTGCTCGAGCGTGCGGCGGAGGCGACCGAGGACGTCGCGCGTCGGCTCGCCGAGGGCGAGGAGACGCGGCGCCGGACCGAGGCGGCGCTGTCGCAGCTCGGCGACCAGATCCAGCGCCTCGTCCTGCAACTCGGCGAGGAACGCGGCCGGCTCGACACGTTCGTCGCGAGCACCCGTGCGATCGAGGCGCTGCTCGAGCGCCAGCAGGCGGACGGTCTCGCCCTCGACGCCATGAGCCGCGCCCATCTCGCCAATGTCGATGTCAGCCTGCAACGCTTCGTCGAGGAGACGCAACGGCAACGCGCGCAGAGCCTGGAGACCGTGCGGCGCGAGATCCGGCTCGTGACCCGGACCATCGCGATCGCCGCCGGCGAGCCCGACCCCGATGCGCCGCCGCCGCCGCGAGGCGCTTGAGCGATGGCGAGGCTGCGGCGCCACAGCCGGCCGACCGCGGACATCTGGCCCGGCTTCGTCGACGCGCTGTCGACGCTGCTCCTGGTTTCGATCTTTCTGCTGTCGGTGTTCGTCCTGGCGCAGTTCTTCTTGAGCCAGCTGCTCGAGGGCCGCGACGCGCGCCTGCTGCGCCTGCAGGATGAGCTCGACACCAGCGAGCAGAGCCTCGCGAGCGAGCGCTTGCGGGTCGACGAGCTCCGCCGTTCCCTGGCACGGCTCAACAGCGAACTAGGTCTCGCCCGCAGCGAGCGCGACGCCGCCGAGAGCGAGCTCGCCCGGGCGCTCGACCAGCGTGACACGTTGCAGTTGCGCCTGCAGCGGCTCAGCGAGCAGAACACCCTGCTCCAGCAGACCCTCGCCGACACCCGGCTCGATGCCGACACCGGCGCGGACGAGCGCCGCGCCCTCGAGCAGGGTCTGCGCGCCGCCGAGGCGACGATCGAGACCGACCGGGCGACGATCGCCGCCCAGCTCGACGACCTCGCACGCCTGGAGAGCGAGGTCGCGACCTTGACCACCTTGCGCGATCGGCTCGAGGGGCGGATCGCCGAGCAGGCGGCGACGCTCGCGCGGCTCGAAGAGACCGCGCGGACGCAGGAGGAGACGCTGCGCGACATCGACGCGAGCCGCCAAGCGCTGCGGGCCGAGCTCGGCGAGGTTCGCGACCGCGCCCTGGCGCTCGAGGCGGAGCTCGCCGAGGCGAGCGAGCGCACCCTGGCGGCGCAGCGGGCGATGACCGACGCGGAGGCGGCGCTCGCGTGGACCGAGGCGAGCATGGCGGCGCTCACCGACGAGCTCCGGGCGACGCGCGACCAGCTCGCCCGCATCGAGGCGATCCTCGCCGAGCGCGAGGTCGAGATCGCTTCCCAGGAGCTGCGCATCGAGGACCTCGACACCCGCCTCGCCGCCGCCCTCGCCCAGGAGGTGGACGAGCTGCAGCGCTTCCGCAGCGAGTTCTTTGGCCGCTTGCGCGAGGTGCTGGGCGACCGGGCGGACGTGCGCGTGGTCGGCGACCGGTTCGTCTTCCAATCCGAGGTGCTGTTCGAGCGGGCGTCGGCGACCCTCGGCCCGGCGGCGCGGGCGGAGCTCCGCCAGCTGGCCGCTACCCTGAATGAGATCACCGCGGACCTCCCCCGCGACCTGCCGTGGATCCTCCAGGTCAACGGCCACACCGACCGCCGCCCGATCCGCACGCCGCAATTCCCCTCCAACTGGGAGCTGTCGACGGCGCGCGCGATCTCGGTCGCGCGCTTCCTGATCGACCAGGGCATCCCGCCCGAGCGCGTCGCTGCGGCGGGCTTCGGCGAGTTCCAGCCGGTCGATCCGGGCACGAGCGAGGCGGCCTACGCCAAAAACCGCCGCATCGAGATCAAGCTGACGACCCGCTGAGGCGGGGTCGCCGGAGCGGCCCGGGCCCGTGCGGCGACCGGTTGCGACGCGGCAGCGCGCGCCGACGATCTCGCCCGCTGCCGGCCCGCTGCCGTCTCGCGCCTTCACCCGCCAGCGGGGCGCGACCGCAGCGGCCACCGCGCGCTCTCGCCTGCTGGAGCCGCCGCGCCCTTGTCGGGCAGCGAGATGACCACCTGAGATTGATTGAGGTCATTCGGCGGCAATGTCTCTACGTTTATAAAAGCCCGAACAACCGGCATCACGGGGGCACAACCATGGCGCAATTCATTATCCTAAAGGATAAGAACCGGGCGGTCCGGAACCGGGACTTCGAGCGGCTGCGGCCCCGGGTCGGCATCGAGAGCATGAGCACCGGGATGTCACCGGAGCTTCCGGAGCCCGAGATCACCACCCACGACATGGACAGCCGGCAACTGCGCGACGCGACGCGGGATCCGGATGTTCTTTCCGTGGCCCGCGCGATGCCGATCCGGCTGATCGCCCCCACCGAAGGCCCGGCCGTGACGACGACGAGCGGCGCCACCTGGGGCGTCGAAGCCGTCGGTGCCCTGCACAGCCCGGTCACCGGCGAAGGTGTCCGGGTCGCCGTGCTCGACACGGGCGTCGACGCCGCCCACCCGGCCTTCGCGGGCGTGACGCTGCTGCAGGAGGATTTCAGCGGCGACGGCAACGGCGATGTCGACGGCCACGGCACCCACTGCGCGGGGACCGTGTTCGGCCGCGACGTCGATGGGCTCCGCATCGGGGTGGCGCGGGGTGTTACCGAGGCGCTGATCGGCAAGGTGCTTCGCAACGATGGCTCCGGCAGCACCGAGATGTTGTTCAAAGGCATGCAATGGGCCGTCAACAACGGTGCTCGCGTGGTGTCCATGTCGCTCGGCTTCGATTTCCCAGGACTGGTCGAGCGCTTGCAGCAACAAGGCTTCCCCGCGAAGCTCGCGGCGAGCGCTGCGCTCGAGGGCTATCGC